>JAICLV010000051.1 GCA_025925185.1 Acidothermaceae bacterium | reverse complement strand
GGGCGCGTAGTCGAACAGCTTGCCCACTTCGATCAGCCTCTTCTAGTCGATCGTCACGTAGTCGGGACCGTCGTAGTGACCGGTGGTGAGCTTGTGCCGCTGCAACAGCAGGTCGTTGAGCAGGCCGGAGGCGCCGATGCGGAACCAGTCGGGCGTCAGCCAGTCGTCGCCGGCGGTCTCGTTGACCAGCACGAGGTAGCGCATGGCGTCCTTCGTGGTGCGGATGCCGCCGGCCGGTTTCACGCCGATCTGGCGGCCGGTGGTGTCTCGGAAGTCGCGCACCGCCTCGAGCATCACGAGCGTGACCGGAAGCGTCGCCGCTGGCGAGACCTTGCCCGTGCTGGTCTTGATGAAGTCGCCGCCGGCCAGCATCGCGAGCCACGACGCGCGCCGCACGTTGTCGTAGGTGGCGAGCTCGCCGGTCTCGAGGATGACCTTCAGGTGCGCGCCGCCGCAGGCCGCCTTCACCTGGGTGATCTCGTCGTAGACCTCGAGGTAGCGACCGGAGAGGAACGCGCCGCGGTCGATGACCATGTCGATCTCGTCTGCGCCGCTCGACACGGCGGCTCGCACGTCGGCGAGCTTCACCGGCAACGCGGCCCGGCCGCTGGGGAAGTTCGTCGCGACGCTCGCCACCTTCACGCCGCTCTCGCCGAGATGCTCTTTGGCCGTGGCCACCAGGTCTGGATAGACGCAAATCGCCGCCACGCTCGGGCAACTGGCGTCGGTCGGGTCGGGCCGGACTCCCTTGGCGCACAGGGCTTTCACCTTGCCCGGAGTGTCCTGGCCCTCGAGCGTCGTGAGGTCGATCATCGAGATCGCGGTGTCGATCGCCCAGCGTTTCGCGGTCGTCTTGATCGACCTCGTGGCGAGCGACGCGGCGCGCGCGTCGGCGCCGACCTGGTCGACGCCGGGCAGCCCGTGCAGGAAGCGCCGTAGCGCGGAATCGGAGCTGGCGACGTCGGTGGGGACGGTCGACGCGGTCAGGGTCATGCGGCCAAGCGTAACGCTCGAACAGCGGCTAAACACGCGAAGTTAGGCGCTTGACATAGGCGGCCGCCCTCCCACGTCATGTCGGCGGTGGCTGGCCGCCGACCTGGCGGCCCTGACCGCCGCCGCTTCGACTGCTGTCAGCGGGTGCGTCGTCCCCGGGTGACCCGGGCCGCGGCGCGCACGCGGTCCCGTGAGAGCGCTTCCATGACATAGTGTCCCGAAGGCTGGAACCGGTGCCGGCGGTATATGAAGGATGTTGATGAGCGGGAACGGCAAGACGGCCGACGCGGTGGTCCGACGTGCGACGCTGGCGGTTTATCTGGCGTTCTTTGTCAACGGCTTCGCATTCGCGAGCTGGGCGGCGCGCATTCCGCAGGTGCGAACGAAGCTGGACGTCGATCCGGGCGAGCTCGGCTTGATCCTGCTGGCGATGGCGTTCGGGTCGATCATCGCGATGCCGCTCTCCGGCTGGGTCGTCACGCACATCGGCACTTCCCGCGCGGTGGCGATCATGTCGCTGATCATGGCCGCGGGCCTCGCGACCGTCGCGATCGGCTACCAGTACGGCATCGTGCCCACGGTCATCGGCTTGTTCTTCGCCGGCTTCGGCAGTGGCACCTGGGACGTCGCGATGAACGTGCAAGGCGCTGCCGTCGAGCAACGGCTCGGGCGCGCGATCATGCCGAGATTCCACGCCGGCTGGAGCATCGGCACCTTCATGGGCGCCTTGATCGGCTCCTTGATGGTGGCGGTTCACGTCGGCGTGACACCGCAGTTGCTCGGCGTCGCGGTGTTCGTGGCCGTGGCGGTGCCGATCGGCGTCCAGCACTTTCTCGTGATGGACGCTGACGAGAAGGCGGACGGCGGCGAGCCTCGGCGCAGCCCGTTCAAGGCTTGGACCGAACCACGCACCCTGCTCGTCGGCGTCTTCGTGTTGTGCTTCGCATTCACCGAGGGCACCGGTAACGACTGGCTCGGCGTGGCGATGATCGACGGCTATCACTCGGCGCCCGCGACGGGTTCGTTCACGTTCGCGATATTCGTGGGCGCGATGACGATCGGCCGATGGGTCGGTCCTGGTCTCATCGACAAGCACGGCCGGGTCGCGATGCTGCGATCGTCAGCGGTGCTGGCACTGGCCGGCTTGATCGTCGTGGTGTTCTCCGGCACGATCCCGACCGCAATGATCGGCGCAGGGTTGTGGGGGCTCGGTGCGTCCCTCGGCTTCCCCGTGGGGATGAGCGCCGCGTCCGACGATCCGACGCACGCGGCTGCGCGGGTCAGCGTCGTGGCCTCGATCGGTTACGCCGCCTTCCTCGCCGGGCCCCCGCTGATCGGTTTCTTGGGCGACCACGTGGGCGTGCGGCACGCCCTGACCGCGGTGGCCGTGTTGCTTGGGATTGCCGCGCTGATCGTGGACGCGCTTCGACCGATACCTGTCGCAGAGCCGGCGGCCGACAATTCCGTCATCGCGAAAACAATGAGGTCATAGGTTCAAAATTGAACCTGGCTTCACGGCAGCCTGGACGACGACTAGCCCTGCGCTGGTTGCCGCGTGCCACAGGTCAGCCCAGTGCGAGCGCCTCTGCGAGATCGTCGCGAATGTCTTTCAGCGCAGCGCTGGCGGCTGAACGTGCGTCGTCGACCGACCCGCCCACCGGTGTCACGACTTCGAGATAGCACTTCAGCTTCGGCTCGGTGCCGCTCGGCCGCACGACGACTCGCGCCGCGCCGCACCCGCGTCCGGCACCGTCGAGCCGGTAGCGCAGGCCATCGGTCGGTGGCAGACCGCCGACGCCGGCCGCGAGGTCTTCCGTCGACACGATCGGCAGACCCCCGAGCTTGCCCGGCGGCGTCGCCCGAAGTCTGTCGACGGCGCCGGCGATCTGGGCCGGGTCGTCGACGCGAATCGAAAGTTGGTCGGTCGCGAAAAGCCCGTAATCACGGGCGATTTCGTCAAGCCGTTGGGGGAGCGACGAGCCCGCCGCCTTGAGCTCGGCGGCAAGCAGCGCGACGACCAGCGCGGCGCTGATGCCATCTTTGTCGCGGGTGACGTCGGGTGCCACGCAGTAACCCAGCGCCTCCTCGTAGCCGAACACCAGGTCGTCGCCGGCTTTGACGATCCATTTGAAGCCGGTAAGCGTCTCGGAGTAGGGCATCGCGTGGCGCGTCGCCATCGCGGAGAGCAAGGACGACGAGACGATCGTCGTGGCGTAGCGTCCGTGAATGCCGTTGCGCAGCAGGAAATCCCCGAGTAGCCCGCCGACCTCGTCGCCGCGCAGCATGCGCCATCCGCCGTTGTCTGGCACGGCGACGGCGCACCGGTCGGCGTCGGGGTCGTTGGCGATGACGATGTCGGCCGACGCCGCTTGCGCGGCCGCCACGGCGAGATCGATCGCGCCCGGCTCCTCGGGGTTGGGAAACGCGACGGTCGGGAAGTCGGGGTCGGGATCGGCCTGCCGCGAAACCACGTGTGGTGCGGGAAATCCCGCGGCGTCGAACGCTGACATCAGCGTGTCGCGGCCGACACCGTGCAGCGGCGTGTACGCGATTCGCACCTGGCGGTTCGGCAACTTCGCGAGTAGCGGCGTCGACGAGACCGCTCGCACGTAAGCCTCGACGACGGAGTCGTCGAGCGTCGTCCAATCGTCTTTTGTTGGTATTGCCGCGAGGGAGCCGACCGCGTCGATCGCGGCGGAAATCTCAGCGTCTGCGGGCGGCACGATCTGCCCCCCGTCACCCAGGTAGACCTTGTAACCGTTGTCTTGCGGCGGATTGTGCGACGCGGTGACCATGACCCCCGCGGAGGCGCGTAAATGCCTTATCGCAAAGGCTAAGACTGGCGTTGGCAGAGGCTCGGGCAGCAGTAGCGCACGCATGCCGGCGCCCGCGACGATCGCCGCGGTGTCGCGTGCGAACACGTCAGACTTGTGGCGCGCGTCGTAGCCGATGACGACGGAGTCGCCGCCATGTTGCTTGACGTAGGCGGCGAGTCCGGCGGCGGCGCGCATGACGACCGCGCGGTTCATCCGATTGGGTCCGGCGCCGAGCGCGCCCCGCAACCCCGCGGTGCCGAATTGCAAGCGCGTGCCGAAGCGGTCGGCGATTTCCGCCAGTTCATTGGCGTCAATCAGTGCGGCGAGTTCGGCGCGGGTGTCAGGGTCGGGGTCTTCGGCCAGCCACGCGCGCGCGGCGTCGACCGGCGTCACAGCCGATTCACCAGTTGCGCGAGCAACACGCCCATGCGCTGCGCCGATTCGCGCCCGGTGCTGAGCACTTCTTCGTGGTTGAGCGGCTCGCCCGACATGCCTGCCGCGAGGTTCGTGACGAGGGAGATGCCCAGCACCTCGGCGCCGGCGGCGCGCGCGGCGATCGCCTCGAGTGCCGTCGACATGCCGACCAGGTCGGCCCCCATCGTGCGCAGCATGCGAATCTCGGCCGGCGTCTCGTAGTGCGGCCCGGGCAGCTGCGCGTAAACGCCGTCGGGAAGCGTCGGCTCGACTTCACGTGCGATGGTGCGCAGCCGCAGGCTGTAGAGGTCGGTTAGGTCGACGAAAATCGCGCCTTGCAAAGGGGAAACGGCCGTCAGATTCAGATGGTCGCTGATCAGCACCGGCTGGCCGGGCGTGAAGTCTTCGCGCAGGCCGCCGCAGCCGTTGGTCAACACGATCGTTTGGCAGCCGGCGGCGACCGCGGTGCGAACGCCGTGCGCCACGCGGGCCACCCCGTGGCCTTCGTACAGGTGCGTGCGGCCCAGGAAGACCAGCACCCGACGGTCGCCGACGGGGATCGAGCGCAGCCGGCCGGCGTGGCCAGCGACCGCGGGTGGTGCGAAGCCGGGGAGGTCGGTGACCGCGAGCTCGTGGCTCGCCTCGCCGATCGCGTCGGCGGCGGGCACCCAACCCGAGCCGAGCACCACGGCCACGTCGTGGGCGCGAACGCCGGTGAGTTCCGCGAGTCGCGCCGCCGCATCGGCCGCCTGCGTCGCAGGATCTGCCCGGCCTGCCGGGTCTGCGGCGTCGATTGTCGTCGTTGTCATGCGGGGAGGTTACGCCCCTAACCCGTCGTGGACGGCGAACGCCAGGCGGCGCCGAGTCTCAGGTGCAGGGTCGGTTGCGCAGGGCAGTCACGTAGTCGTCTGGCGCGCCGGCGGCTTCTGCGGCGTCCGCGATGAGACCCAGGTAGCGGGCGGACGGCAACCCGCCCTCATAGCCGTTCAGCACGTACAGCCAGGCGGCCTCGTCGCCGTCCAGCGTCGCGACCCGCACCCGGATCTTGCGGTACAGCCCCAGCGCGCTGCCCTCCCACCGGTCGAGTTCAGGCTCGTCGCTCGGCGGGACGTCGTACACCATCACGAACACCTGGCTCGCGGCGTCTTCGACGACGGTCGCAAGGGCGCCCTCGAAGCTCAGCTCCTCGCCGCCGAATGTGAGCCGCCAGCCCATCAGCCAGCCGGCGCCGCGGGCAGGGGAGTGCGGCGCGCGCCGCAGCATCTGCTCCGGGTCGAGGTTGCTGGCGTACGCCGCGTACAAGGCCACGGCACGAGGCTAGAGGTTTGGCCGTCCGGGTGATCAAACCGACACCCGTGCCTGTGTGAAACCTGGCCACCGGGGCGTGCGACACAATGCCCGGGTGACAAGAATCGCGATCGTCGGCGGCGGGCCCGGCGGCTACGAGGCAGCGCTGGTCGCGGCCCAACTGGGCGCCGAGGTGACGCTGATCGAGCGCGGCGGCGTCGGCGGCGCGTGCGTTTTGACCGACTGCGTTCCGTCCAAGACGCTCATCGCGACGTCCGAGGCGATGACCTCGCTTGCCCTGTCGCCGCGGCTCGGCGTGCGGTTCGACGGCGGCACCGACCACGAGGCGGGGTCGGTCACCGCGGCGCTGAACCAGGTCAACGCCCGGGTGCGCGCGCTCGCGCAGGCGCAATCCGACGACATCGCCGGCCGCCTGTGCGCGGAGGGGGTCACCCTCGTCGAGGGCAGCGCCCGACTGAGCGGCGCGACCGTCTCAGGCCATCGGGTCGCGATCACCGCCGCCGCCGGCGGCACCGACGAGATCGAGGCAGACGTCGTACTTCTCGCCACCGGTGCGCGGCCGCGCATTCTGCCGACCGCCGTTCCCGACGGCGAACGCGTCCTCACCTGGCACCAGGTCTACGACCTCGAAGTGCTGCCCGAGCGCCTCGTCGTCGTCGGCTCCGGCGTCACCGGCGCGGAGTTCGCCGGCGCGTACCAGGCGCTCGGCTCGCAGGTCACCCTCGTCTCGTCGCGTGACCGGGTGCTGCCGGGTGAGGACACCGACGCCGCCACCGTCGTCGAATCGGTTTTCACCAGGCGCGGCATGACGGTCGTCAACCGCGCGCGCGCCGCCGCGGTTGAGCGGACCGCGGATGGCGTCGTCGTCAAGCTCGTCGACGGCGGGATTGTCGAGGGCTCGCACTGCCTGATGGCGGTGGGCTCGCTGCCCAACACCGGGGAGATTGGCCTGGACGACGCGGGCGTGCGGGTCTCGCCGTCCGGCCATATCGACGTCGATCGGGTGTCGCGGACGTCGGCGCCCGGCGTTTACGCGGCGGGCGATTGCACCGGCGTTTTGATGCTGGCGTCGGTGGCCGCGATGCAAGGTCGTATCGCGATGTGGCACGCGCTGGGAGAAGCAGTGCACCCGTTGCGGCTGTCAACCGTCGCGGCGAACGTCTTCACCGACCCGGAAATCGCGACGGTTGGGGTTTCGCAACGGGCCATCGACAACGGCGAGGTCGAGGCGCGCGCGGTCAAGCTTCCGCTGTCGCGTAACCCGCGGGCGAAGATGGCTGGAATCACCGATGGATTCGTGAAATTGTTCGCCCGGCCCGGCACCGGGTTGGTGCTTGGCGGGGTCGTCGTCGCGCCGCGCGCGAGCGAGTTGATCCTGCCGGTGTCGATGGGCGTGCATCTCGCGCTGACCGTCGACCAGGTGGCGCAGACGTTCTCGATCTACCCGTCGTTGTCGGGCAGCGTCACCGAGGCGGCCAGGCAACTCATGGAGACGCACCTCGACTAGACGGTCTAGGGATTGGCCGCGCGCCCCGCGCCCTTGCTCTTCTTTGCCGGACGACGGCCCTGTCGCGCGTTGGTGCTCTCGCGGAGCACGAGCACGCTCTCGATGACGACCTTCGCGGACGACGTTTGCTCGCCGGCGATCTCGTCGATCATCAACCGCAACGCGTTCTCGCCGACACGTGTGAAGTCTTGTCGGACGGTGGTGAGCGGCGGTGTGAAGTACGCGGCCTCGGGGATGTCGTCGTACCCGACGACGCTGACGTCCTCGGGGATTCGCCGGCCGCGCTCGGCAAACGCGCGCATCACACCGAGCGCCATTTGGTCGTTGGCCGCGAAAACCGCCGTGACGTCGGGCATCCGAGCCAGGATCGCGCCAGCCTCGTAGCCCGATTTGGCGCTCCAGTCGCCGAAGATTGGCGGCGGCTGCTCGCATTTCGCGGCCTCGAGGGCGGCTCGCCAGCCGCTAACGCGACCCTCGGCTTCCATCCAATTCGACGGCCCCGCAACGTGCCACACCGTGTCGTGGTTGGACTCGATCAGATGGGCGGTGGCGGTCTTCGCGCCGGTGAACTGATCGCACATCACGACCGGGATGCCGACGCCCGGGTCGCCTTCGACGGCCACCAGCGGGACGTCTTTGGCCAATCCGCTGATCGCCTCGGCCGCGGACATGAGCGGCACGACGAGGATCACGCCGTCGACGCCCTGGCTGATGAGTCGGCTGACCGCGTCGTGCACCGAGCTGCGGTCGATCGCCGAGACGGCGGCGACCGTGACGGAGTAACCCTCGTGCGTCGCCGCTTGCTCGATTCCGTAAAGCGTCGACGCAGGGCCGTAGAGCGTGGTGTCGAAGGTGACGACGCCGAGTGTCTGCGTGCGCCCCGTGACCAGCGCTCGAGCGGCGAGATTCGGTCGATAGCCGAGTTGCTCGATCGCAGCGAGCACCCGTGCGCGGGTGAGCGGGCGCACTGACTCTGGCTCGTTGAGCACCCGAGAGACGGTCATGTGGGAGACGCCGGCGACCCGTGCGACGTCGGTCATGGCGGGTCGCGGCGGTGCAGCCGTGCCGGCTGGTTCGGCCGGCGGCTTAGGCTTCACAGGCACCCCTGTACCACGCGCTTTGGCTGGCCGCCGCATCCGGATTTGCCGCGACCAGCGGCGATTAGAGCGGCTGCGCGAGCTTATAGTACCGCTGGTTCCAGCGGAGTTCCTTCGTCAACTGCTCCAACGACTCGGAGTCGCGCCGCCTCGTGCCATCCGCGCGCCGCGCGCATCCACGACGCGACGCGTGCCCTAGTCTCGGGTTACGAGCAATGACCCACGACCGTCTTGCGACGAACCCGCATGCGCGTCTCGATAAATGCGAATTCGCGATCGCCGTGCGCGGCCTGGTTGAGATTCATGAAGTCCATGTCGATCTCGTGCCACGGCAGGCTCAATTTCGCCTGGGTGTGCAGATGCAGCAGCGGCTTGTCGAGGGCGTTGAGGCCGCCGATCCACGCCTTCGCAGGGGAAACGTGTGCATCCAGGCGATCACACCGACGCACTGTGGCGCGGCGGTCGCGTCGAGGCACATGGTCCGAATCGCCTCGGCGCTCGTCAGCACCGGCTTTTGCACGACCCGTAACGGCAAGTCTCCAGACGACGTGAGGTCGCGGACGACGCCGGCGGGCTGTTGCGCCACCTGCCGCAGCACGTCGTCGCCGTACAGGCCTTGGCTGCCGGTGAGGAACCACACCTCTAAGGTGTTCGCGGACACGGGACTCCTCGCTGCTCGTACCAGCGGTCGGCGCCGCCCGGAGGCTGGCCGTTGTTGCCTGTTGCTGGCTCGTTGCCGGCTGGTTGCCGGCTGGTTGCCGGCTGTTGAGGTGCCGGTTGCCGACCGCGGCCGAACGATTCTCGGCCGTCATCGTGAGCGATAACAATACTCCTGTCAACTCGACCGGCGGCGGACCCTTGCCCGAGCACAGCCAGCGGGGCGGTGACGGATTCGTTCATCGCGCGACATTCGCGTGGAGCTGTCAAATCTACTCGGGCGTAACGGTTCGGACACGCTGGCTTGACAGTGCTGCGGGGGCCGTCATACTAGGGCCATGTTAGCGCTCACTGCAGGCAGTGGTAGAGCGGTGTCCTCGCCGTTGCTCGTCGCTCGATGAGTGGCGCGCGGCCTAGCTCCCGTAGCCGGTCCGAGCGCGGGCCGACCATGGAGGATGTGGCCCGCGCAGCAGGCGTCTCGCACCAGACCGTGTTTCGGGTGGTCAACGACCTTCCCGGCGTACGTGGCACCACCCGCCTTCGAGTGTTGGCCGCGGTCGACGGTTTGGGCTATCGGCGCAACGGCGCGGCCCGCGCGCTGGTCACCGGGCGATCCCAGGTCCTCGGTGTGATCACCCTGCGCACCTCGCTGTACGGCCCGGCCTCCGCGTTGAACGCGTTGGAGCGGGCCGCGTACACCGCCGGGTACTTCCTCTCGGTGGCGACCTTGCGCTCGACCGAGCCGGCCGCCATCAAGGACGCTGTCGATCGCCTCGTCGCCAACGGGATCGAGGGCGCTGTCGTGATCGCGCCGGTCGTCTCGGCGAAAGCCTTTTTGCGATGGATCCCGGTGGATCTGCCCCTCGTTGTCGTCGAAGGAGCCGACCTCTTTGACGGCGCCGAGGTTCCCGGTGGCACCGATCTGGCAGGCGCTGGAATGGTCGGCGTCGACCAGGCGGTCGGCGCGCGGGTGGCGACCTCGTTCATGCTCAAGCAAGGACATGCGACCGTGTGGCACGTTGCGGGTCCGCCGGAGTGGCTAGAGGCCGGCCGCCGGGCTGCGGCGTGGCGGGCCACCCTCGAGGCGCATGGCGCCGAGGCTCCGCCGCCGCTTCGCGGTGACTGGTCGGCAAAGTCCGGCTTCGAGGCGGGCCGGATGCTCGCCCGCATCTCTGATTTGACCGCCGTCTTCGCGGCCAACGACTCCATGGCCCTGGGAGTGTTGCGCGCGCTACACGAGGCCGGCAGGCAGGTGCCCGCGGAGGTGAGTGTCGTGGGATTCGACGACGTGCCTGAGGCGCCGTATTTCAACCCGCCGTTGACGACCGTGCGGCAAGACTTCGACGAGGTCGGACGGCGTAGTCTGGATCTCCTGCTTGGGCAGATCAAGGCTGGCGCGCGCACGCGCGGTCGTTCCATCGTGAGTCCGACACTTGTCGTTAGGGAGAGCGCGGCACGCGTCGCAAGCCCACCCGTTGGTCGCAAACCCCGATCCCGTCGCAATCCGCGGAATCGCGGGCCAGGAGAGAGAGAACTCGGAAGTTCGATGAGCCAAACCAGTGTTCCCGCCGACGCCTACGTGATTGGCGTCGATTACGGCACGTTGTCAGGCAGGGCGGTTGTCGTGCGTGTCAGCGACGGCGCCGAAATGAGCAGCGCCGTCCACGAATATCGGCATGGCGTCATGGACACCGTGCTCGCCGAGACCGGCGCCGAGCTTCCGCCCGATTGGGCACTGCAACATCCCGCGGACTATGTCGACGTTTTGCGCGACGCCGTGCCGAAGGCGCTTGCGGTGAGCGGAGTCCTGCCAGATCAAGTCGTCGGAATCGGGACCGACTTCACCGCGTGCACCGTGCTGCCGGTGCTCGCCGACGGAACACCGCTTTGCCAGGTTGACGAGTACGTCGCGCGTCCCCACGCATACGCCAAGTTGTGGAAGCACCACGCCGCCCAGCCACAAGCCGATCGCATCAACGCGCTGGCCGAGCAGCGTGGCGAGCCGTGGCTCGCACGCTATGGCGGCAAGATCTCATCCGAATGGGAATTCGCCAAGGCGCTGCAAGTCTTGGAAGAGGACCCGTTGGTTTACGCGGCGACCGCGCGCTGGATCGAGGCCGCCGACTGGATCATATGGCAGCTGTGCGGTGTCGAGACGCGCAACGTCTGCACCGCCGGCTACAAGGGCATTTTCCAAGACGGCGACTGGCCGTCGCGGGAATTCCTCGCCGCGCTCAATCCCGAGTTCGCCGGTTACATCGACGACCTCGTGCGGCATCCGCTCTCCCCGTTGGGTTGTCGGGCCGGTGGCCTGAGCGCGCGGGCGGCGGCGTGGACCGGCTTGCCAGCAGGCATCGCGGTCAGCGTAGGCAACGTCGACGCGCATGTCACCGCGCCAGCCGCGAAGTCGATCGCACCAGGCCAGATGCTGGCCGTCATGGGCACGTCGACCTGCCACGTCATGAACGGCGAGCGGTTAGAGCCGGTTCCGGGTATGTGCGGCGTCGTCGCCGACGGGATCGTGCAAGGGCTTTGGGGCTATGAGGCCGGCCAAAGTGGTGTCGGTGACATCTTTGGCTGGTTCGTCGACCGGTTCGTTCCAGCGTCGTACGAGGACGACGCGCGGTCGCGCGGGATATCGGTGCATGAGTTGCTGAGCGAACTCGCAGCGAGCCAACAGGTCGGTGAGCACGGGCTAGTCGCGCTCGACTGGCAAAGCGGGAACCGGTCGGTGCTAGTCGACCACGACCTGTCCGGCGTGCTGGTAGGCATGACCCTTGCGACGAAGCCCGAAGACGTCTATCGCGCATTGGTCGAGGCCACCGCCTTCGGCACCCGCACGATCGTCGAGACGTTCAACGACGCGGGCCTACCGGTGACTGAGTTCGTCGTGGCAGGTGGTCTGCTGAAGAACGCGTTCGTCATGCAGATCTACTCCGATGTGCTTGACATGCCGCTCCATCTGCTCGACGCCGAGCACGGTCCGGCACTTGGGTCGGCGATTCATGCCGCTGTGGCGGCCGGCGGCTACCCGTCGGTGGCGGCGGCGTCGGCGGTCATGGGCCGGCAGCGGCGTGACGCTTACCTGCCGCAGGCCGACAACGCACGACGCTACGACGTGCTTTACGGCGAGTACCGCCGACTGCACGACTACTTTGGGCGCGGTCAAAACGACGTCATGCGCAGGCTGCGCCGACTGCGAAACGAGGTGAGCGCGCAATGACGACGCAAACTTCCGGCGCGGTCATCGAACAGGCGAGGAGGGACGTCGCCGCGCTACACGGCGAGTTGATCCGATGGGGTCTGGTCGTGTGGACCGCGGGGAATGTGTCGGCGCGAATACCGGGGGAGGAGCGCTTCGTCATCAAGCCAAGCGGCGTCGCCTACGAAGATCTCAGTCCCGACAACATGATCGTGTGCGACCTCGACGGTCGAGTTGTCGATGGCGATTACGCGCCCTCGAGTGACACGGCCGCGCACGCGTACGTCTACCGCGCGATGCCCGGCGTCGGCGGCGTCGTCCACACTCACTCGACGTACGCCACCGCGTGGGCCGCGCGCGGCGAGGCGATACCGTGCGTGCTCACCGCGATGGCTGACGAGTTCGGTGGCGAGGTCCCGCTCGGCCCCTTCGCGCTGATCGGCAATGACGACATCGGGATCGGCATCGTCAACACGCTGCGCGGTCATCGCTCGCCGGCGGTGCTCATGCAAAACCACGGCGTCTTCACCATCGGCCCCGACGCGCGTTCGGCGGTGAAGGCGGCGGTGATGTGCGAGGACGTCGCCCGCACCGTGCATATCGCCCGGCAATTGGGCGAGCCGTTGTCGATCGCGGCCGCAGACGTCGATCGGCTCTTCGACCGTTATCAAAACGTGTACGGCCAGCGCTGACGGGAGCGTCAGCTCACCTCGACGCGATCGACCGCCGCCCAGCTGAATCGTGAGTGGGGCCCTCGTTCGCCCGTGACCCGAATCCGCACCGTGTGCTCGCCACGGGGGAGGTCTGCGCTGCGCCACAACAACACACCCGAGGCCCGTGTCGGACTGTACTCGTCGACAAGCGACTCTTCGCCGCCGTCGACGCTGATTGCGACAATGCCGTGGTTGGCGTCTGTCACGCCGTAGAACGCGGCTCGCGCGCCCGTGAATCGCAACGTCGCGACATCGCCGCGATGACAGCTGTAGGTGTTGGTGCCGTCGGCCTCGACGTTTCCGCTCGAGAACCGCCACTCGCCCACGAAATCGAATTGGTGCAGTCCGGCGCCGCGCACGGTGTCCTCGATCCGGGTCACTCCGCCGTCGGTGGTCGCGGACGTCGCTGCGCGCTCGTGGGCCGACGCCGACTCGGACAACAGCGTCGCCGCGTCGAAGCGTTCGGTCAGTGAGTCAAACAACGCGGCGAGATGCGCAAAGTCGGCAGCGGTGGTGCGCGCCTGGGCGCCCGCGTAGGCGCTGTCAGTCGCGAGGTCGACCAGGCCCGCGATGTGTCCCGCGATCTGCGCTGCGCCACCCGCCGCCTCCGACGCACCGCGCCCGATTTCGTTGGTGGTGGCGGTCTGCTGTTCGACGGCGCTCGCAATCGCGGCTTGGTTGTCGTTGACAGTACGGATGGTTGACACGATGCCGTCGATGGCGAAGCCGGCCGATCCCGAGCCGGCTTGGATCCCGCGCACGGTCGACCCAACGTCCTCGGTAGCGGCGGCGGTTTGCTCTGCGAGCTGCTTGACCGACCCGGCGACCACCGCGAAGCCTCGTCCAGCCTCGCCCGCGCGGGCCGCCTCGAGAGTCGCGTTCAGAGCGAGCAGATGGGTCTGCCGCGCGATATTCGCGATGAGGTCCACGATACGGGTGACCTGCTCGGATGCCTCGCCTAGCTCGCGCACCCTCGATTGCGCCTTCGCCGCCTCTTGCGTCGCACCCTGTGCGACACCGGCCGCGTGCTCGGCATGCTGCGCGACTTCGCCGATGGTGGCGGTGAATTCCTCGGTGGCAGCCGCGACGCGGTGAACGCTGGCGGCGACCTGCTCGGCCGACACAGCGACGGCGGTCGCACGGTCGGCGGCGAGTTCGGCGGTGGTGCTCATCGTCGTGCTGACGCTCTGGAGCTCCTGGTAAGAGACGCGAATCTGCCGAGCTCCGGAGGCGAGCGCCGACACGGTTTCGCGCAACCGCGCCACGAGATCGGCGACCGCGTGACTCAGCGTGTCCGTGACCGGGTCTCCGGTCTGCGGCAACTCGGACTTCAGCTCGCCGGCGCTGACGCGCTCGATCGCCATTGTGAGCAAACGAATTTGACGTGCTCGCCGCGCCGCGCTTAACACGGTGAGGCCGCTGACCGCGACCGCCTGGACCGCGCCGACCAACGCGATGACGGCGCTGGCGCTGCGCATCGCGAATGCCAACAGCGCAAATGAGCCGATCTGGGCGACGGCGACGCTGGCGGGCGAGGTGAGTCCGATGCGCTGCCGGAAGAATGCGTTCACGCTCACATTCTGGTCTCCGGTCACGTGGGCTCCTGATTAAGGGGAATGGCGCGGGGTTTCAGTGAGTCATCGGCATCGCGCTGACCGCCTTGAGCTGCATTTGTCCGACGTCGTCAAGCGAGTCCGCCGCGTTCATGGCTGGCGGCGTCGCATTGACTTCCGGCGCATCTTCGACTTGGTTTGCCAGGTGACGTACAACGGCGATGTCGAGGCGCAGACGTGCGTGTCGTCCTAGCCCCTGACTCGTTCAAGGGCAGCCTGCCGGCGGGCGACGTCGCCGCGGCGCTCGCCGACGGTTGGCGCTCGGTTCGCCCGGAGGACGAACTCACGACGTTGCCGCTCGCCGACGGTGGTGAAGGCACCCTCGACGTCATCGCGCAATGCCAGGACGACGCCCGGTGGTGCACGGCCGACGTCCTCGGCCCAGACGACCGCGTGGTGCGCGCCGTGTGGCTGCTGCTTGCCGACGGCACCGCCGTCGTCGAACTCGCTCGCGGGTCGGGTCTACCGCTGATGCGCGAACTCGACGCATTGAAAGCGCACACCGTTGGGTTCGGCCAGCTGCTGGCGGCTGCGGTGGAGCATCCGGACGTCGTGCGTATCACCGCGACGCTGGGGGGATCGGC
This sequence comes from Acidothermaceae bacterium, assembly GCA_025925185.1. The sequence continues at coordinate 358 of JAICLV010000051.1, read as the reverse complement.
CAGCACCGACGCCGGCGCGGGCGCGCTCTCGGCGTTGGGCGTGGGTTTTCTTGACGCAGGTGGCCGAAGGCTGGCGCGCGGCGGGGGCGCGCTGAGCCAGCTTTCGGCAATTGACACGACCGGGCTTCGCCCCCCGCCCGCAGGCGGTGTCGATGTACTCGTCGACGTCGCGGCGCCCTTATTCGGGCCGTGCGGCGTAGCGGCCGAATTCGCCCCGCAGAAGGGGGCCGCCGCGGATCAGGTCGACATGCACCACGTCGGCTCTCGCCACTTCAACGCGGTCGTGGGCGGGGTCCCCACCGAGGCGTGCGCGGGTGCCGCCGGCGGCACCGCTTTTGGCCTGCGGACGCTGTGGTCC
>JAICLV010000090.1 GCA_025925185.1 Acidothermaceae bacterium | reverse complement strand
GGTCGCCGACGACCCGCCGCCAGGTTGGCGACGACGCGGCCGCCGGCGTCGCCTCCTGCCGCCAGCTCATGGTCCTGCGGTACCCAATCGTCGGGATCGTTCGCGAAAGCTGCATGCGAGTGCACGCGGTAAAGCGCGCCGACCGCCCTTGACCGCCGCGGCCGCGAGCTTTGTCGGACAGCACGCGGTAGAGCGTGTTGACCGACACAACTGTGCCGGATCGCCGTCCGCAATTGGGACTAGTCAGTTCGCGTGTCGCCGCGGCAAGGGGGTGAGAACCTCGCGCGCGACGGGAGATCCAGGCATACAGCCACTATTCTGCTGATCGCGCCATTCGCATCACCGCTGCCAGCGCGGTGCCCTTGCGCGAGTCTTCTCATCCCAGAGCATTCGGGGGACGCCATGCGTCGCTTTCTGCAGTCCGGCCTGATCGCGGCCGCCGCACTGGCGCTGATCGCGCCCGCCGCGCCAGCGCTCGCGTCGTCCGGTGAGGGCGGCGCCCTGGCGCCGGTCGGATCAGCGGCGGCGGTGCCCTCGTCCGCCACAACGCTTGGGGCAGTGCCCGCGGACCAGGCAATCTCTTTCGACGTCGTGTTGAAGCCGCGCAACCAGGCCGCGCTAGATCAGTTCGTGCACGACGTGTCGACACCAGGGTCGCCGACGTACCACCAGTTCTTGAAGACCGGCGAGTTCGACACCCGGTTCGGCGCGACGCCGCAAGCAATCAAGGCTGTAACGGACCAAATGAAGCGGCTGGGCCTGGACGTCAACTCCGTCGACGGGTCGATTTTGCACGTGTCGAGTTCGACCACGAAGGTCGCGTCGGCGTTGCATACGTCGTTCAAGCAATACCGTTTGAAGTCGGGTCGGGTCGCGCGGGCGAACGTCGCCGCACCCGAGCTCTCGACGACAGTTTCGCCTTACGTGCAGGGCATCGTCGGTCTCGACACTCTTGTGCAGGCTCATCACCCCACGCCGACAGTCAAGGCGAACGTCGCCAGCGCTGGCGTCGCGCATCCGAACACAGTGGCGCCTTCGGCCTGCTTCTTAGAGAGCACCAGTGGCTACTACAGCGCCGGTCAGGTCGCCAGCTATTACGGACTCGACTCGTACTGGAACGCGGGGAACTTCGGCGCGGGAACGACCATCGCGATGTTCGAACTCGAGGACTACGACCCAGCGGACATCGCTGCCTACCAAGATTGCTACGGAACGAACGCCTCGGTCACCAACACGTTGGTCGACGGAGGTGCGACCTCGGGTCCCGGCATCGAGGCGACGCTAGACGTCGAGATTGCGATCGGCCTGGCTCCCGACGCAGCGATCGCCGTTTACGAGGCACCGAATACAGAGACCGGCATTCTCCATGAATACGCGCAAATCGCCGCCGACAACACGGCGAGCATCGTGAGCACCAGTTGGGGTGCGTGCGAAGCGTTGATCGACATTGGGTTCGCATCCTCGGAGCGTCAGATTTTCCAGCAAATGGCGGCACAGGGGCAGACCGTCTTCGCCGCCTCGGGCGACCAAGGCTCCGAAGACTGCGACTACAACCCGACGCCCAACCCTCCACCGAACGACTCGTCAGCTCTCGCGGTCGACGACCCAGCGAGCCAACCGGAGGTGACCGGAGTCGGCGGCACTGATCTCACCACTGAGTCGGGTCCAGAGACGGTGTGGAACCGTCACAAGGTATTAGACCCCGACAGTGGCCTGTACCGACTGAGCGCCGCCGGCGGCGGTCAATCTACGTACTGGACCATGCCCTCATGGCAGACCGACTTAGGCGTGATTGCTGGCAGCAGCGGCAGCGTGTGCGGAGCGTCTGCGGGGTCTTACTGTCGAGAGGTTCCAGATGTCAGCGCATCGGCTGACCCCAACGACGGGTATGTGATCGCGTACGACGTGATCGACTATCCCGACACGCTCGCCGTCGTCGGCGGCACGAGCGCGGCAGCGCCGATGTGGGCCTCGCTGCTCGCTCTGATTGAGTCGTCGGGCGGAAGTCGCCTCGGACTTATCAATCCCACGCTTTACGCGCTACGCGCGGCGAACAGCTCCGCGTTTAACGACGTCACGGTCGGCAACAACGACGCGATCGGAACAAACGGCGGACTCTATCCGGCGCTCGCCGGTTACGACATGGCGACCGGCTTAGGCACTCCAATTGCAGCCTCTGTGGGAGCGGGCTTGATTCCGCCGCCAGCCGATGGATCCGGGACGATGACCGTCAGCCCCACGTCTGTGTTGGCGTCGTCATCAAACACGTTGAGGTTCACGTACACGCCCCCGACAGGGCAGGTGATGTACGACGGCGAGGTCAGTGTCCAAGTACCCGCAGACTGGACGAAGCCGTCAACCACCCCTGGCGACCCCGGCTACACGACGAGTTCATCTGGAACGGTGACCATCTCCGGAACTGGGCCGTGGACTATCGACGTCCAGAACGCAGACACGCTCGCGTCAAACCTCACCATCGTTTACGGCGACACCGGTGGTGGCGGTAGAGCTGCGGCACCTCCCGCCACGACTCAGTCGATGTTCGCCAGTGCCGTACGCTCCGAGATGGGCGCGGGCAGCCTGATGAATTTGGCCGCCCAGCCGAACGTCAACGTGTCGCTCGCGAACGACGGCGCGGGCACGACGAGCGTTTCGCCCAATAGCGTCAACATCGATGCGCCCAATCAAACGCTCGTCTTCACCTACACGCCGCCGGCCGGAACCGGCCTCCTGCAGGGTGAAGTCGATGTCACGGTACCGTCCGGTTGGAGCGGGCCGTCGATGACGGCGACGGCTGCGGGATACTTCACGGCCTCGACAGGCATCCTCGGCTTGAACGGCCGGACGATGCAGGTGAGCGACGTCAGCCTGAGCCCCGGCGACCAGCTGACCATCACATATGGTGACAAGGCCGGAGGCGGTCCCGGCGCGACAGTGTCCAACGTGCCCGGACCGGCGACGTTCACGACCAGCCAAAAGTCGACCGCTGGTGGCTCTCTCACGCCGCTCGCACCGACTGCGTCACAGCCAGTCGTGCAAGTCATCACCGGAACGATGACCGTCACCCCCTCGACAGCGACGCGCTCAACGACGACCTCCCTCACATTCACCTACACAGCGGCCACCGGCACGCCGCTGACAGTGGACGAGGTCGATCTCCAAGTGCCCGCAGGGTGGACCACGCCATCCACGACGACACCCACTGATCCCGGATACGTGACGGCGTCGGCCGGCGCCGTCGGAGTCAGCGGGACGACGATTCAAGTCACATCTCTCAACCTCGGCGCCGGTGACACGGTGACCATCGTGTACGGCGACACGAGCGGCGGCGGGCCTGGCTCGACGGTTACAAGCACCACGGGCGCGTCGAGGTTCAACACGAGCGAACACGTCACGCCCGCCACATTCACCCACAACCTCGCCGCAATGCCGACCGTGATCGTCACAGCACCGCCTCCATCAGGCGGAGGTGGCGGAGGCGGTGGTGGCGGCGCGGTCGGGCATCCTGACCTTGTTCGCGTCTCCGGACCCGACCGCATCGCCACCAGCGTGGCCGCCTCGCAGGCCGCCTTCCCGAAGGCGAACGGCGCCCGCGTCGCGGTGCTGGCCCGCTCCGACTCATTCGCCGACGCGCTGGCCGGCACACCGCTCGCCGCGAGCGAGGGCGGCCCACTGCTGCTCACCTTCACCTCATCGCTGCCCGCCTCGACGGCGAGCGAGCTGAGCCGGGTTCTCCCCGGCGGCAGCACGGTCTACCTGCTCGGCGGCACCAGCGCGATCAACCCGAGTGTGCAAAGCGCGCTCGCAAGCATGGGATATTCGGTAACCAGGCTCGCCGGGGCCGACCGTTACGCCACAGCCGTCGCGGTGGCCGGCGCGCTTGGCAATCCGACAACTGTCTTCGAGGCCGACGGCACCAACTTCCCCGACGCGCTGTCCGCGGGCTCAGCCGCCGCCCGGCAGGGTGGCGTGGTCTTGCTCACCGCCGGGGCGAAGCAGTCCGCCGCCACGTCCGGCTACCTAGCCGCGCATCCGTCGGTGCGTTACGCGGTCGGCGGGCCGGCCGCCAAGGCTGACCCCGGCGCCACCGCGCTCGTCGGCGCCGACCGGTATGCCACCTCCGTCGCCGTCGCAAAAATGTTCTTCAACGCGCCGCTGTCGGTCGGACTCGCCAGCGGCATGAACTTCCCCGACGCGCTGTCCGGCGGCGCGGTCACCGCCAACCACGGCGGCCCGATCCTGCTCGTGCCCAACACCGGCGCGATCCCTGCCGGCACCACCGGCTACCTCACTCAAACGGCCGCGCTCTCCGCGTCGTCCGCTTGGCTCTTCGGTGGCCCGGCGTCGGTCAGCGACGGAGTCTTCAGCCAGGCGGCCGCCGCCCTGAAAGCCACGACGCCGTAGCGAATCCGCCGCACCCGCGCGACGATGGAGCGGTGGGTGCGGCGGATCACGACGTCATTGAGAACACCGGACGACGGCGGCGCCGTTGGCCGTTGCTCTTCGTTGTCATCGTCATCGCCGTCGCGCTAGCCGGACGGTTCGCCGACGAGCAGGTCAAGCACCACGAATCCCACCTGCTCGCAGTGCGGGCTGCCGACGCACAAGCGACCGCCGAGGTCGCCCGCGCCGCGGTGCTGTCGATACGGCAATACACGATGCCGCTGCTCGTCTCGTCATCGTCCGCGCAGGTGCGCGCCGGTCTCGCACAGCTGATCGACGACGAGGCGAGGCGCGAACTCGTTCGCTTGCAACAGGCGCGCGACGCCCTCAGCAACACGCGAGTCCTTCCGTGGCATGACACCGTGCGCGCCGCCAAACAGGCCGACCTCACTGTGCTCGACACGCAACTGTCCGCGCTCGACGCCGCGTCGCACGGCGCAGATCTGAAGGTCCTCAACGCGCTGCTGACGACGAGCGGCTAGCTACTCCCCCGTCGTGCCGTCGATGACCTCGCGAAGCAAGTCGGCGTGGCCGTTGTGCCGCGCGTACTCCTCGATGAGATGCACCAGCAGCCAGCGGATCGACACCGACTCCTCGTGCGATGTGAAGGTGTCGTCGAGTGTGCGCGTCGCGAGAATCTCCCGCGACCGCGCGCACTCGCGAGCAAACGCGCCGAATGCCTCGTCGACGGACGCGTCATCGACGTCGTCGAATTCGCCGTCGCGATTCGACTCGGTCCAAAACAGCGGCGGCGCGGTCTCGCCCAACACGCGACGCTGAAACCACGTGCGCTCGACGTCCGCGCAGTGCCGCACGAGCCCAAGCAACGACAGCGTGGATGGCGGGACAGCGCGGCGGCGCAACTGCTCGTCGCTGAGCCCGGCGCATTTCACCAGCAGCGTTTGCCGGTGGTACTCCAAGAAGCCGACGAGCGTCGCCAACTCGTCGCCGTCGAGCGGCGGATCGACGCGCTCGACGTTGATACTTCCCGTCACGACAAGCCTTCCGACGACGCCCATGCCGCGATCTGGGATCGCGACGTCATGTGCAACTTCGCCAAGATATTCGACACGTGCACCGACGCGGTCTTCGTCGAGATGAAGAGCTTGCGGCCGATCTCGCCGTTGCTCAACCCTTGCGCCACCAACATCGCGACGTCGCGCTCGCGCGCGGTCAGCTCGCCGCTCGCCACCCGCCCTCCGCCGCTCGCCAACCTGTTCTGCAACGCGGACAATTCCTCGACGCGCCAACCCTTCCACCGGCGTAGCAGGCGGGCCGCCTCCTCGGCGCATGACCGAGCCGCTTCGACGTCGCCGATAGCGAGCAGCGACCGCGCGAGGCCCATCTGCACGTCAGCCTGGATAGGCACTCCGGGACGCCGTGGCGGCTGCGCGAGCACCGTCCGATACAGCTCGACGGCGCGCGCGTGGTCGCCTTGGGCAGCTGACAACGCGGCGTCGATGTGCATCGTCCATGCCTCGTCGTCGTCGCGGGCCGACCGCCGATCGCTCGCTCTCACGGCCTCGAACACCTCGGCCACCCGATCGGGCGAGACGCCGGCGCGCAAGGCGCCAATCAGCGCCCCGCCCCAACTCCCAGCCATCAAAACGCATTGCTCGACGTCGTCACCCGCGTCGGTGGCCAGCCGGTCGAGCGCCCGCGCGGCCCGCGCGGTGTCACCGAGCCACGCGGCGAGGTCGATCTCAAGATTGATGATCCATTGCCGGTGCTGGTCCTTCGCCAAAGACTCTTTGGCGGCGCGGACTTCGTCGAACAAGGCTTCGGCGTGGGGTTCGCCGGCTTCGACCGCAAGCCACGCGCGCTCGCCGAGCACCCACGCTCGCTTGGCGGATCGATCGCCGAGCGGGTCGTTGAGCGCGCGGTCGAGCATCTCTATCGCGGTAGACAGGTCCCCGGCAACCTCCGATTGGTAGGCCGTCCCGAGTTCGGCGACATTCCAGTCGTGCCAGCCAAATCGCCGGGTCAGCTCCTGTGCCCGCTCGACAAACGGCCACACCTTCTCAGCCGGCCAGCGCACCAACACGCCTTGCACAAGGTTGTTTGAGCCGCGAAGCGCGCTGAGCACATCGCCGCGCTCGACCGCGACGTCGATGGCCTCGACGAGCAGGTTCGCGCCCTCGTCGAAGTGCCCGGCCATGTCGATCAGCGCCGAGCCCTTGTTGACCAGCGCCGCAGGCAAGGCAGACGCCGCGGGGTCGTCCGCTCCGGCGTTGATGAGCGCGATCGCGCGGTCTGCCCACTCGACCGCCTCCGCCGGCTCGCCGCCGAGCATCCGCACCTCGGCGAGATGCCCGTACACACCGGCGAGGTCCGCGTCGTCCGGCAGGACTTTGGCGAGTTGGAGCAGGCGCTCGATGACGGCGTCGCGGCCCGCGACATCGCCTTTTTCCCAGCGCAGTCGAGAAACCGCGCGAAGTGCCCGGCTGAGCCGCCCGTCGTCGCCTGCGGCTTCGGCCATGTTGACGACGCGCGTGGCGTGCTCGAGCGCGCTGTCGGTGAGCCCGCAGGCCCACGCCGCGCGAGTGGCGAGCGACAGCAGCTCGGGGTCGGCCTCCGCCTCGGTCAACCCGAGTTCGGCGAGCCGCAGCGCCTCGTACGTCGACCCGGTGCGCAGGTGGACCTCGGCGCCGCGGCGGGCGGCTTCGATGAGCTCGTCCCACAGGTGGGCGCCGGCGGCGTGATACGCGAGCGCGCCCCAATCGTCGCTGCCCGTCTCGAGCAGCGCCGCGTACGCCTTCTCGTGCAGCCGTCGGCGCTGCCGCCCAAGCAGCCGCTGCGCGACCGCCTCGCGGGTGAGCGCGTGCCGGAAGGAGAAGACGTCCGGCTCGACCTCGACCACCAGCCCGCGATCTACGAGCAACCGCATCGCCTCGATGAGCGCGTCCTCACCGGCGCCGGTGACAGCGGCGAGGACGTCGAACGGAATGCGCCGGCCCAGTACCGCGGCCGCGTCGACGATCCGGCGCTGGCCCACGTCGAGATCCTGGATATGCCGTAGCACCGCCTCGCTGATGCTCACCGGCAGGGGCAGGCAGCACAGCTCGTCGAGCGTGACGCCGGACGACGAGGCGACGAGCTCCTCCAAGAAGAAGGGGTTGCCCGAAGTGCGCCGGGTGAGGTCGCTCGCCACCCGGTACGGGACCGGCGAGGCGTAGACGGCGCCGAGCCATTCGGCGACCTGGCCCTCGGTGAGCGGGCGCAACTCGATCTGCTCGACCATGCGCTGGCGCGCCACGCGGTCGAGCATGTCGGCGAGCCGACGGTCCTGCGCGGCCGCCGGCGGAACGTGCCGACCACGAGCAGCGGCAGGTCGGGAGTGGTGGCGAGCCGACTGATCAGCAGCAGGCTCTCGGCGTCCGCCCAATGCAAGTCTTCGGCGACGAGCACGCCTGGTCGCCCGTCGAGGACGCACCGCACGAGCTCGACCGCGGCCGCGACGTTCTCCTCACCGACGACTCGCGCGGGCGTCGCGTCGCCACGGGCGCCACCGTCCAGGCTCGGCGCCACGGGAGCGAGGAACATCCGCAGCGCAGCGGCGCGCGACTCCAGGGCGGGTGGCACCGACGTCCACTCGCCGACGATCGGCTGCAGCGCGCTTTGGACGACGTGGAACGGGCGCCCGAACTCACCCGGCTCGGCGTGCCCAACCAACACCGGCACACCCTCCAGCGTGGCCACGAGCTCGCGGGCGAGCCGGCTCTTGCCGACGCCCGCCTCGCCGCTGATCAGCGCGACCCGCGGCTCGGCGAGGCCGACAGCCATGGCCTGCAGGCGGCGCAACTCCGCCACCCGGCCGACCATCACCGCGCTCAACCCGCCACGCACTACCGCCACGTCGGCCACGGTAGCGCTCATCGCGTGCAGGCGAGCGTCAGTTCTTTGGCGGCCTGCGCCACCGGCGTCTCGGCGGTCGTCCCGGCGTCAAGATCGATCACCGGCCGACTCCGACGGACGCGGCGGCGGCCGGCGACCTTGCGCAGCTCGGCTTGCCGAGCGGCGACCGCGGCGGTCATGTAGTCCTGCATCTCGCACCTCCATCGTCGCGGCCGGTCTCCGGCCGCGTATTCAGATTCGGTGCCTGAGGTAGGCGGTGACATCGGGCGAGTGCCTAGTTCGCGGACGACGCGGGCGGGCTGCCACGCCTAAGGCGCCATCTCAGGCGCGCCTAAGGCGGCGACGCCGGCCGTCACTGTGGATAAGTCGGCGAACGAACTGCCACAAACGGGCCAACTGGGAGCAGGACCGTGCCCGCAGGGCTCCCGGCGCGCAGCGCTGCGCCCGCCAGCGGTGCTCAATCGCGTCCTTTGTCTTGAGTCGTGGGTGACTCAAGACAAAGGAGGTCGGCGCCGACACCCCGACGCCTTCGAGCCGGCCGTATCGACAGTCGTGAACTGCTTCGACGACAGTGAATGAGACCCCCGCTTGGATCTCAACCGGAGGCCAGTAACCGGGCGATCCGCTGCACCGACACCGGCTGAGCGGTGCCAAGAGCTTGCGCGAACAGGCTGACCCGCAACTCCTCGATCAACCATCGCGTCTCGACCAACGTGCCCGGCCCGACGTCGCCACGGCGCTCGGCGTCGCGCAGCGCCTCCTGGGCCTGCTCGACCTCCCACATTCGCGCGCGGTCACGAGCCGCGTCACCGGGCAGCCGCTCCAGCCGCCGGTTGATGGCCGTGAGGTAACGCGGCAGGTCGCGCAGCCGCGACGCGCCGGTTTGGGTCGCGAAGCCGCGATACACCAACCCGCGGAGTTGGTTGCGCATGTCGACGAACGCCGGCAACAGCTGCGGATCCTTGGCCGTGCCCTTCAGCGCCGCCTCCACCTCGTGCGCGGCCGACAGCACATCGACGACGGTCGTCACCACCGCCGTCAACCGGTCAGGCAACCGCACGCGCACCAACTCAAGCAACCGCGCGAACGCCCCCTCGTCACGGGTCGGCTCACCGAACTCCGCGACGATCGCGTCGGTCGCACAGGCCAAGCAGTCGTCGAGCAGCGCGCTCACACCACCCGGCGCGTTGCGGCTCAGCGCGAGCTTGGTCTGATTCGGCAGCTGACGCTGCAACGCCTTGGCGGGCGACGCCACGTTCAGCAGCAACAGCCGCCGCAAGCCCGCCCGCATCGCGATCTCCGCCTCGCCCGGCGTCTCGAACACCCGCACGCCGACCGCGTTTCCCTGGTCCACCACCGCCGGATAGCCGCGCACCCGAAGTCCGGCGCGCACCTGCTCGACGCGCTCGGTCAACGTGCCGAATGCCCACGTGCGCGCGCCATTCTTTTCCATCTCGGACGACGCCGCGCTGATCGCCCGTCGCATCGACCCGGTGAGCTGCTCGCGCAGCGCGTCGAGATCGCGGCCGGCCGCAAGCGACGCACCGTCGTCCGACTCGATTTGGAACCGCACCCGCAGGTGTGGCGGCACCCGAGCGACGTCGAAATCGTCCGCGAAGCAATAGCCACCCGCGCCGGGCCAGAGTGAAACGGGCAACACGTAAAAGAGGGCGGCGGCGTGCGCGCGGTCAAGCGCGAGCGGGCGCGCG
>JAICLV010000112.1 GCA_025925185.1 Acidothermaceae bacterium | reverse complement strand
TGATGGCCGTGATGTTGTCGCCCTGGGCGTGGCGGGCGGGGTCCGCTGGGCCGCCCGACTCCACCTTGACGACGCCGACGCCCGCTGGGGCGCCATCCGCCCCCGCCACCGTCACGACGGTGACGCCGAGCGCGGCGCGATGCGAGTTGACCACCTTCCCGTGCTCGACGAGTTGCTGTGCGATGTCCTTCACGACGTTGCTCGGGATGGCGAAGCCGATGCCGGGCGCTGCGCCACCGAGCTGCTGGTCAGTGGCGGCCAGCGTCGGGATGCCGACGACCTGAGCCGCCAGATTCACGAGGGCGCCGCCGCTGTTGCCGGGGTTGATGGCGGCACTCGTCTGGATCACGTTGGGTAAGGTGGCCCCAGGCGATGTCGCGTCTCTGGGCTCGGTGACAGTGCGACCGGTCGCAGAGACGATGCCCTCGGTGACGCTGCTAGCCAACCCGAGTGGATTGCCCATGGCCAACACGATGTCGCCGACCCGCACCGTGCTGGAGTCGGCGAACGCCGCCGGCTTGAGACCCTTCGCGTTCTCCACCTTCACGACCGCGAGGTCGTCCGGCGGGTACGAGCCGACGAGCGTTGCGGGCATCGCCGCGGCGCCGCTCGAAAGTCGCACGTGGTACTGCGAAGCGCCCGCGACCACGTGGTCGTTCGTGACGATGTAACCCTTGTCGTTGAAGACGATTCCGGAGCCGAGGCCGTGGTCGGTGGTGATCTCCACCACCGACGGCAGCACCTCGTTCACCACGCTGACGTACGCGTTTTGCAACGATTGCAGTCCGGACGACGTGGGGGAGGCGGGGGCCGGCGCCGACGGACCCGCGGTTGCCGTCGTCGCCGCTGTCGCGGAAGGGCTGCCGCTGTCGGAGGAGCTCGAGCTCGACGTGCAGCCGGTGGCCAGCAGCGCCGTGGCGATTATCGTGGCGGCCGCGGATGAGGCGCGGCGCGCGCGGACGGCGGACATGATCAATCTCCGTGATCGGACGGACAGCTCTGTGATGAAGCTGCCCGCCTTGCCGTCGCTCAATCCGCCCGGCCGCGCTTAGTCGTGCGGCGTCCAGATTGTCGTGAGCTTGCGTTCGACACCCTCGATCGCCAGTGCGGTCGGCACCTCGTAGGTCGCGACAGAGTCGAGTCGCTCACGCGGGAGGTACGTGCGGCCGGGATCGGCGAGCAGCACGTCAACGCCGTTGCCCTTCGCCCTGCGTAGAAATCCTAGGAGCCGGTCGGCCAAGTCGCGTTCGTAGCAGACGTCGCCCGCGACGACGAGGTCGAACTCCTCGCTCGTCGCCGTCTCGTCGAGCAGGTCGCGCTGGCTGATTTCGATTGTGGCCTGGTTCGCGCGCGCGTTCAGCTCTTGGGCCGCGGCGGCAAACGGGTCGACGTCGTTCGCGACGGCCGTTCTTGCTCCGGCCTTCGTGGCGGCGATTGCGACGACGCCGGAGCCGGCGGCCAGATCGAGCACCCGGCGGCCGGCGGCCAGCTCGGGATGGTCGAGCAGGTGGCGGGCCAGTGCTTGCCCGCCCGCCCACGGAAACGACCAATACGGGACCGGTGCCTCGTCACCGCCGAGCGTGGTGATTTCCCATACCTCGTAAGCGTTCTCGGCCGCGTAAAGCATGATCTCCGGGACTAGGGGGACGGGTCGCAGTTCGGTGCTGGCGCAGACGGCGATGTAATGCTCGACGTCCGGCAATTCGGGTCAGCCGCGCGAGCGCAACGACGCGCGGTATGCGAGGCACTCGGCGTACGTCGGCAGGACGCCGTCGGCCGCGGCTTGGTGAAGCGTCGGGGCCGATCGGTCTTTGTCGGACAGGATCGGCTCGATATCGGAGGGCCAGTTGATCCCGAGCGTGGTGTCGAGGGGGTTGACTCCGTGCTCGCGATCGGGCGCGTAACCCGTCGAGCACAGGTAGGTGACGACAGCCTCGTCACTCAGCGCCATGAAGGCGTGGCCGAGGCCCTCGGAGAGGTACACCGCGCGACGGTCCACGTCGTCCAGTCGAACGGTGTCGACGGCGCCGAACGTCGGCGAGCCGGCCCGGATGTCGACGATGACGTCGAGCACCGCGCCGTGAGGGCAGTAGACGTACTTCGCCTGCGAGGGTGGGACGTCGGCGAAGTGCACGCCGCGCACCGTGCCGCGCTTGGAGACGGACTGGTTCGACTGCGCGATGTTGAAGTCATGCCCGATGGTGCGTGCCACGACGTCCGCTCTGAACCACTCGAGGAAGACACCGCGCTCGTCGGGAAACTGCCGGGGCGTGAACTCCCACGCGTCGGAAACGGCGAGCTCGCGAACCTCCATGACCCGTGAGCCTAGTGGTCGGAGCTAGAGAACTTGCGACAGGAAGGCTCTAGTGCGCGTGTGTTGCGGATTGGCGATGACCTCGGCCGGCGAGCCCGACTCAACCACGACTCCGCCGTCCATGAAGGTAACCGTGTCGGCGACCTCGCGGGCGAACCCGATCTCGTGGGTGACGACGATCATCGTCATGCCGGAGCGAGCGAGGTCGCGCATGACGGCGAGGACGTCGCCGACGAGTTCGGGGTCGAGGGCGGACGTCGGCTCGTCGAACAACATGAGCTTCGGGCGCATCGCAAGGGCGCGAGCGATGGCGACTCGCTGCTGCTGCCCGCCGGAGAGCTGGCGCGGGTAGGCCTTGGCCCGGTCGGCGAGGCCGACCCTGGCCAGGAGTTCCATCGCGTGGGCACGCACCGCGTCCTTCGGCTCGCCTTTGACCCGGGTCGGCGCCTCCATGATGTTGCCCAACGCCGTCATGTGCGGGAACAGGTTGAAATGCTGGAAGACCATGCCGATCTCGGTGCGCTTGCGGGCGACCTCCTTCTCGGGCAGCTCGTGCAGCCGGTCGCCGACCTGGCGATAACCGACCAACTCGCCATCGACGTAGAGGCGGCCGGCGTTGATTTTCTCCAGGTGGTTGATGCAGCGCAGGAAGGTGCTCTTACCCGAGCCGCTCGGGCCGAGCAGACACACGACTTGCCCAGGCCCCACCTGGAAGTCGATGCCCTTCAGCACTTCGTTGGCGCCGAATGATTTGTGCACCTGCTGCGCATCGACCATCAAGGCGCTCATGCATCGCCCCCCTGGGGTCGTCCGCTGCTGCGCATGAATATGCCGCGCGCCTGCTGGAGTGGCGTTGGCGGCAGGTTCCGGCTTGACCCGCGCGCGTAGTAACGCTCGACGTAGTACTGGCCGAAGCTCAGCACCGTGGTCAAGATGAGGTACCAGATGCTCGCCACGATGAGTAGCGGCACCACCTTGTAGTTGGCGTTGTAAATGGCCTCGGCCGATCTAAAGATCTCGAAGACGCTAATCACACTCAGCAACGACGTGGTCTTCAGCATGCTGATGGTCTCGTTGCCGGTCGGCGGAATAATGACCCGCATCGCCTGCGGCAAGACGATGCGACGCATGATTTGCAAGCGGGTCATGCCCAGCGCCTGCGCGGCTTCCGCCTGACCTTCGTCGACGGAGATGATCCCGGCACGAACGATCTCCGACATGTAGGCGCCCTCGTTCAGCCCCAAGGCGAGCAACGCCGCGACGGTCGAAGTGACGAGGGTCTTCGACTCCTCTGACCAGAACTCCGGCCCGAACGGGATGCCGACCGAGAACGACTTGATGAGCAGCGGGATGTTGAACCAGAAGATGATCTGGACCAGCACCGGTGTGCCGCGGAAAAACCAGGTGTATAGCCAGGCCGCAGTCGAGACGATTCGATTTTGCGACAGCCGCATGACGGCGGTGACCGCGCCGAGCACGACACCGATCGCCATCGACGCGACCGTGAGCCAGATTGTCCGAAGCACGCCCTCGCGCATGATCGGGACCCAGAAGTACTGGCCGACGACGTTCCATTCGAGATTCTCGTTTGTCACCAACATGTGCACGAGCATCGCGACGAGCACCGCGATGATCACGACGGCAACCCATCGACCCGGATGCCGCACGGGGACGGCCCGAATGGTCTCGGGCCGCCCTCTCGCGGTTGTGACTTCAGATGCCATCTCGGGCCTAGCTGGTCGCGCCGTTGATGGCAGGACTGTCGATCCCGCCGTCGGCAATGCCCCACTTTTCGAGGATCTGCTTGTAGGTGCCGTCGGCCATAAGCGCGGTCAGGGCGCCCTGGATGGCCTTCGCGAAGTCACCAGTGTTCTTGGGAACAGCAATGCCGTACGGCGCGGTCTCATACGATTTGCCGGCGATTTCAAACTTGCCGCTCGACTGCTTGACCGCGTATTCAGCCACCGGTGAGTCGGCCGAGACGACTTCCGCGCGGCCGCTTTGCAGTGCCAGGTTCGCGGCGTTCTGATCGTCGGTCGAAAGCGCCTTCACTGCGGGCTTCCCGGCGTCCGTGCACTTTTTCGCCAGATCCGGGATCTCCGCTTCTTCCGTAGTGCCCTTCTCGACGGCGACGGTGAGACCGCAGAGCGTGAGGTCAGGACCGGTGACGCCCTTCGGGTTGCCGGACGCCACGATCAACGACTCCCCAGCGCTGAAGTACGTGACGAAGTCGACGGTTTGCTCACGTTCCTTGGTGTCGGTGAACGACGACATGCCAAGGTCATATTTTCCACCGGCCAGGCCGGGGATGATGTTGTCGAAGGTGACGTTCTGGAAGTTAGCCTTGACGCCGAGCTTCTCCGCAATGGCGTTTCCGAGGTCGACGTCCATGCCGATGATCGTCTTGCCGTCGGTGTCGAAGAACTCGTTCGGGGCGTACGACGCGTCGGTCGCGATGTTGATGGTGCCCGACGACTTAATGGAGGCCGGCAGCATCGCGTTCAGGTCTTGGCCGGAGGCGCCGGCAGTCGACGGGGCGGGCGCGCTGCTCGACGGGGCGGGCGCGCTGCTCGACGGGGCGGCGGCAGTCGTCGTGGGCGTGCTGCTCGAACCGGTCGAGGTGGCTTTCTTGCTGGAGCAGCCGCTCACGAGTAGGGCAGCGGCCACGGAGACGACGCCGACCAGTTGTAGCGGGCGGCGTAGGCGGTGCGAAGTCACGAGGGACCTCCAGGTCAGGCCGGGCGGGCCCGGCAGATTCGGCGCGGGGGTCGCCCGGCCGGGACAGGTATCAACCGATGCCACGCATCTTGCCAGTTAAGCGTCTGCCTGCCGCCAGCGATGCTTGGTAAAGATCCGGATACGATGGCGCGCGTGCTGGCGGTTCGAGCGATTTCCTTCGATGCTGCGGAGCCGTTGCGCGGCCTTGAGGTTGGCGAGCGCGCGCCCGAGCCCGAGGTGGCGCAGGGCTGGAAACGGGTGCGGATCCGCGCCGCGGCGCTTAACCGACACGACATCTTCAGCCTGCAGGGCGTCGGTCTGCGGGCAGCGGAGTTGCCGCGCGTGCTCGGCTGCGACGGCGCAGGTGTGGACGACGAGGGCAACGAGGTCGTCGTCCACGCCGTTCTTGGCGACCCGATCGCGGGGCGCGGCGACCCGGTCAACGACCCGCTGCGCAGCCTGCTGTCGGAGCGGCGGGACGGGACGTTTGCGGAATATGTCGTGGTGCCGGCGGCCAACGTCGTTGCGAAACCGGACGAGCTGACGTTCGAGCAGGCGGCCTGCCTGCCAACCGCGTGGCTGACGGCGTACCGCATGCTGTTCGCGAATTCCGCGACCAAGCCGGGCGACACGATCCTCGTGCAAGGCGCGGGCGGTGGCGTGTCGACCGCTGCGATCACGTTGGCCCGGGCGGCCGGGCTGCGGGTGTGGGCGACGAGTCGGACGCCGGAAAAGCGCGACCGCGCGATCGAGCTCGGCGCGCACGCGGCGTTCGAGCCGGGAGCGCGGCTGCCCGAGCGCGTCGACGCGGTGATCGAGAGCGTCGGCCAGGCGACGTGGGCGCATTCGCTACGTGCGGTTCGGCCGGGTGGCGTCATTGTCGTGTGCGGCGCCACCACGGGCGACGCGCCGTCCGCCGAGTTGGCGCGGGTGTTTTTCCAGCAGCTACGGGTCGTCGGCTCGACCATGGGCTCGCGCCAAGAATTGCTGCAGTTGCTGAGCTTTTGCGCGCTAACAGGAGTGCGGCCCGTCATCGACCGCGTGCTGCCGCTGCGCGATGCCGCCGACGGGTTCGCCGCGATGTGGCAAGGCGAACTCGTCGGCAAGGTTGTCTTCACGGTTTGACGCCGACGCGCCAAGCGAACAGCGCGGAAACTCTTCACGCTCTAGCGCTGAGAGTTTCCGCGTTGCGTCAAAGGCAGCGGGCCGTGGCGGGGGCGTCACCGCACCCGCGCGCTAGTCGTCGTCCTCGTCGTCGAGCCGCGCCAGCCAGGTGGCGAGCCGCTCCACCGGAATCTCGAACTCCGGGTTGAGGTCGACGAAGGTGCGCAGTTGCTCCGACACCCACGACAGGGTCACCATCTCGTCGCCGCGCCGGGCATCGAGTTCCTCGATGCCCCGATCGGTGAAGTACATCAGCCTTGCTCCGGGAAGACCGCGTCGAGCAACTTGTGCTGCTCGCGCTCGCTGCGGTCGTGCGATCCGGTGGCGGGCGACGAGCTCTCGGGACGTGACACTCGCAGCACCTGTCGGCCGAGTTCGGACGGCAGGTGCATGGCGATGTGGGTCCAGGCACCCATGTTCGCCGGTTCTTCTTGCACCCAAAGGATTTCCTGCGCGTTTGGGTACTGGCCGATCGCGGCCGCGATCTCGGACGACGGGAGCGGGTAGAGCTGCTCGACACGTAGGATCGCAGTGTCCGTGCGACCGCGCTTCTCGCGCGCCGACACGAGGTCCCAGGTCACCTTGCCCGAGCACAGCGCGATGCGGCGCACGCCGTCGGCCGGTTGTGGGTGCGGGTCGGGCAGCACCGGCTGCCACCGGCCCTCGGTGAAGGCGGACGCCGGTGACGCCGCGGCCTTCGAGCGCAGCATCGACTTCGGCGTGAACACGATAAGCGGCCGGTGATGTGGGCTCATCGTGTGCCAGCGCAGCAGGTGGAAGTGGCTGGCGGAGCACGACGGCATCGCGACCGTCATGTTGTTCTCGGCGCAAAGCTGCAGGTACCGCTCGACGCGGGCCGAGGAGTGGTCAGGGCCTTGGCCTTCGTAACCGTGCGGCAGCAACAGCACGATCCCGGAGCGCTGGCCCCACTTCTGCTCGCCCGACGAGATGAACTCGTCGACGATCGTCTGCGCGCCGTTCGCGAAGTCGCCGAACTGCGCCTCCCAGGCCACCAGGGCCTCGGGCCGCACCACGGAGTAGCCGTACTCGAAGCCGACGACCGCGTACTCCGACAGCAGTGAGTCGTAGACGTGGAATGGCGCCTGGCCTGGCTCGAGGTTGGCGAGTGGCGTGTACTCCTCGCCGGTGACCCGGTCGACGAGGACGGCGTGGCGCTGCGTGAACGTGCCGCGCCTGCTGTCCTGGCCGGAAAGCCGCACCGGATGGCCGTCGAGCATCAACGAACCGAAGGCGATCAACTCGCCCATCGCCCAGTCGATGGCGTCGGCCTCGACCATCGCCGCGCGACGCTGCAGCTGCGGGAAGAGGCGCGCGTGCGGCACGAAGTCCGGCGGCAAGTTCACCTGCGACTGCGCGATCTTCTTCAAGACGTCAAGACCGATCGCGGTGTCGACGTCGGCTGGCGGTGCGGGCACGTTGCCCTGGACCTGCGGGTCGTGCGGTGTGCTCGTGGAGTCGCGGGTCTCCGCGAACGCGCGCTCCAAGTGGCCGCGATACTCGCGCAGCGACTCCTCGGCCTCCTCGACCGTGATGTCGCCGCGGCCGATAAGCGCCTCGGTGTAAAGCTTGCGCACCGACCGCTTGTTCTCGATGAGGTTGTACATCAACGGCTGGGTCATCGACGGGTCGTCGGCTTCGTTGTGGCCACGTCTGCGGTAGCAGACGATGTCGATGACGACGTCCTTCTTGAACGCCTCTCGAAACTCCAGGGCGAGCCTCGCGACCCGGACGGCGGCTT
>JAICLV010000060.1 GCA_025925185.1 Acidothermaceae bacterium | reverse complement strand
GCACGGCAACCGCTACGCGCACGAGTTCTCGGGTGGCCAGCGTCAGCGCATCGGCATCGCCCGCGCGCTGGCGCTCGAACCGCGGGTGCTGATCCTCGACGAGCCGGTGTCGGCCCTCGACGTGTCGATCCAAGCGGGCGTGCTGAACCTGCTCGAGGAGTTGCAGGACCGACTTGGCCTGGCCTACCTGTTCGTCGCGCACGACCTGTCCGTGGTCAAGCACATCTCCGACCGCATCGCGGTGATGTACCTCGGGCGCATCGTCGAGATCGCCACGAAGGACGAGCTGTTCGCTGCTCCCGCCCACCCGTACACGCAGGCGCTGATCTCGGCGATTCCGATCCCCGACCCGGTCAAGGAGCGGGCGCGCAACCGGATCGTGGTCACCGGCGATGTGCCGAGCCCGGTCGACCCGCCCAGCGGTTGCCGATTCCGCACGCGCTGCCCGAAGTTCGCCAATCAGCTGACGCCGCACGAGCAGGAGAAGTGCGTCAACGAGATTCCGGCCCTCGTCGACCGCGGGCAGGGACATCCGGCCGCGTGCCATTACGCTGAGGTGGTCAACGTCTTGTGACGTCGCCTCTTTTGGGTTCGACACAGTCTCGTAGGAGTCACCCGTGATCGCCGCGCTAGAGATCATCGTCGCGCTGACCAGCATCCTGCTCGTGGTGCTGATCTTGCTGCACCGCGGTAAGGGCGGAGGCCTGTCCGACATGTTCGGCGGTGGCTTCACCTCGAACTTCGCGGGGTCATCGGTCGTCGAGAAGAACCTCGACCGATTCACACTGGTCGCCGGCCTGATTTGGTTTGCGGCCATCATCGGGCTGCTGTTTCTCATCAGCTAGCGCGGAGTAGGCCGTCTCGGCCCGGGCGGGGCCTTAGAATCGACGGCGTCGTCTGACGCGAGCGCGGCACGCTCGCGTACGTCGTCCGATTTCGATCCGTAAAGATCCATGATCTTCGAGGCAGGGAGTGCGCACCGTGGCTGGAGGCAACGCGATTCGCGGGAGCCGGGTGGGCGCTGGCCCCATGGGCGAGGCCGAGCGGGGTGAGTCGGCGCCGCGCCGGCGCATCTCGTTTTGGTGCGCCAACGGCCACGAGACCCGGCCGTCGTTCGCGTCTGACGCGGTGATCCCCGAGTCGTGGGACTGCCCTCGTTGCGGCTTGCCCGCCGGTCCCGACCGCGAGGTGCCTCCGACCGCGCCGCGCACCGAGCCGTACAAGACGCACCTGGCCTATGTCCGCGAGCGGCGCAACGACGCCGACGGCGAGGCGATCTTGACCGAGGCGCTCGAGCGGCTACGCGGCTCGAAGGTCTACCCGCGCATCTAGCTGTGGGTCAGCCCGCCGACAGCGCGGAGTCCGCGTGCGCTGGTGGGCCGGGGATCTCGTGCGGCGGCACGGTCATCAACACCTCGAAGCCGCGGCGGGTCTCCTCGTCGCCCGGCGTCTGCACCATCAGCCGGGCGTTGCGCTGATCGGAGAGCCAGAGGTGGCTCACCTCCACGTTCAGGGTGCCGGCCCGCGGGTGCTCGTAGCGCTTGTAGCAGGTCTCCATCGGCGCGACCTCATGCCGAGCCCACAGCTCGCGAAACTCCGGTGAGTGGGTCTGCATCAAGTCGAGCAGCGCCGCCCACCCAGGGTCGCCGACGTACTCGGCCATCGCCGTGCGCATCTTCGCCACGATGCGGCGGGCGAACTCGGCGCGGTGCGGCAGCAACGTGTGCCAGAACGGGTCCATGAAGCACATCCACACGCTGTTGCGGCAGCCGGGCGGCAGCGCGGTGTAGTCGCCGAACAGCCCGAGGTGCGCTCGGTTGCTCGCCAGGATCTCCCAGCGCGGCCCGAACACCGCGGCTGGCAGCGGGGCCAGCTGGTCGACCATCGTCTGCACGCCCGGACTCACCCGGGCCAGCGGCGCCGGCTGCTCGGGGTCGGGCAGCTCGGCCAACGAGAACAGGTGTGCCCGTTCGGCGGCGTCGAGGCTCAGCACCCGGGCGACCGACTGCAGCACCTGGGCCGACACGTTGATCGAGCGGCCCTGCTCCAGCCAGGTGTACCAGGTGATGCCGATGCCCGACAGCAGCGCCATCTCCTCGCGTCGAAGGCCGGGTGTGCGCCGACGAAACCCGGGCTCCATACCGACCATCTCCGGAGTGGTCCGCTCGCGCCGCGACCGGATGAACGCCCCGAGCATTCGCCGTCGCTCGGCGGTGATCTCGCGCGGGTTCTGCGGCGGTGGGCTCGCGAGGGCGTCGTCCGCGTCGTCGAAGATGATGCCCGCGTGCGCCCGGACGACGCGCGGTAGCTGCTGGGCGGGCGTCGGTTGCGTTGTCGCGGTTGTCACGGGCTTAATACTGCCGGACGACGTGGATGCCTAACCAGGTTCGGTTAGTAACAGCATCAGCGGGCTCTCGGTACCAGGTAACCGCGCACCGCAGGGTGGTTGGCATGACAACCACGACCCAATTCGCTCGTCCCACTTCCACGCCGATCCGACCAGGGCCACCGTGGCGCGCACTACCGATCCTGCTCGTCGGGGCGTTCCTCCCTGTGCTCGACGCGTTCATCGTCAATGTCGCCCTCGCGACGATCGGCCGCGACCTGCACACCGGTCCGGCCGAACTTGAGTTGACCGTCTCCGGCTACGGGGTCGCGTACGCGTGCTCGCTGGTGGCCGGCGGACGGTTGGGCGACCGCTTCGGCCGGCGCCGGGTGTTCCTCGCCGGCATGGCGGCGTTCACCGTCGCTTCGGTGGCGTGTGGGGTCGCGCCGTCCGCCACGCTGTTGATCGTCTTTCGCGTGTTGCAGGGCTTCGCGGCCGCGTTGATGTTCCCGCAGGTGCTCGCCGCGATCCAGGCCGGCTTCGAGGGGCCCGACCGGCTCCGTGCGCTCGGCTTTCTCGGCGGCGTGGTCGGAGCGGCGGGCGCGGTAGGGCAGATCGTTGGCGGCTCGCTGGTCGCGGCCGACATCGCCGGCCTCGGCTGGCGGCCGATCTTCTTGGTGAACGTGCCGGTGGGA
Organism: Acidothermaceae bacterium; assembly: GCA_025925185.1. The sequence goes on along the minus strand of JAICLV010000060.1, from coordinate 10,145 downwards.
TTGGTCGCCCTTCTCATCGGACGGCGGATGCTGCCGGAGAGCCGCACTCCCGCGGCACCGGCAATCGACGTGGTCGGAGCGCTCAGCCTGGCGGCGACGATCGGGCTCGTGCTGTTGCCGCTCACCTTGGGCCGGGCCAGCGGCTGGCCAGTCTGGACCTGGCTGAGCTTGGCGGCCGCGCCGTTCGTCGGCGCGTACTTCGTCGCGAGCCAGCGCCGGTTCGAACGGTCCGGCCGGGTGCCGTTGGTGCCGCTGTCGCTGCTCGGGGTGCGGTACGCGCGGCTCGGGCTCACCGCGATGCTGCTGTTCGCGACCTGCGTCGGGGGCTTCATGTTCAGCTTGACCATGGTGCTGCAGGCGGGCCACGGCTACTCCGCGTTGAGGTCCGGTATGACGATGGTGCCGTGCGCGCTCGCGTTCTTCCTTGTGGCGCTGGCGACCCGACGCCTTTCAGCACGCTTCGGGGACAGGCTCGTGGCGGGCGGGGCCGCTGTCTTCGCGGTTGGGCTGGCCGGCTTCGCCGCCGTCGCGATCGTCGCCGGCGCCCGCCTCAACGCGGTCGCCGCGGCCGCGCCGCTCGTGGTGTTGGGCATTGGGTGGGCGGGGGCGATGGTGCCGCTGATCGGCGTGGTGCTCAGCGGGCTGCCGGCGCAGCGTGCGGGATTGGCCGGCGGGGTGCTGTCGACCGCGTTGCAGGTCGGGCTCGCGGCGGGCGCGTCGATCGTCGGCACGGTGTTGTTCAGCGTGGCCGGCAGCGGCCTCGACGTCGGCCGGTGGCGCGACGCCACGCTGGTGATGGTTGCCGTGGAGTGCGGGCTGGCGTTAGCCACCGCCGCGACGGTGCTGCGGCTGCGCGCGGCGGCACTCACCGACGCGTCGTGACCTCGTGATCGCCGCGGCGGTCACAAGGTTACGAGGTCACGAGGTCACGACGAGAGTGGCGACAGGCTTCGGGGCAGCCGGCCCGCGGCGGCCTGGTCGAGTAGCCACAAGGTGCGCTGGCGGCCGCGCGCGCCAGCCGCCGGGATCTCGACCTCACCGCCACCACTGAGCGCGAGGTTCGCCGGCGCCGCTTTCGCGGCGCCGGCGGCCACGACCCACACCTCGTTCGCCGCGCGAATCGACGAGAACGTCAGGCTGATGCGCGTGGGCGGCGGCTTCGGCGAGCCGTGAACGCCCACCACCGGACGGTCGTCGTAAAGCGCCGGGTGGCCGGGGAACAACGAGGCGACGTGGCCGTCCTCGCCGAGGCCGAGCATGAGGACGTCGAAGGTCGGCACCGACGCGTGGTCCTCCGGGCGGGTGACGGCCGCGAGCGCAGCGGCGTACCGCGCTGCAGCCGCTTCCACGTCGTCGCCGTCCGGGCCGTCGCTGGTCGGCATCCGGTGCACCAGCGCCGGATCGACGGGCACGTGTTGGAGCAACGCCTCGTCGGCGCCGCGGTCGTTGCGATCGGCGTCACCCGCGGGCACGAACCGCTCGTCACCCCACCACACGTGCAGCCGGCGCCAGTCGATGGCGTCGCGGGCCGGCGCCGCTGCGAGTTCGGCCAACACCGAGGTGCCCACCCCGCCGCCGGTGAGGACGACGTGCGCAACCCCGCGAGCCGCCTGCGCGTCGACCACCTTCGTCACCAGCCGCGCGGCGACGGCGCGGGCCAGCAAACCGGCGTCGCGGTGGACGAGGACCTCGGGCGTGCTCATCGGGTCGAACCACCTCTGGGAGGGCTGGGTTTCGCGGCTTTCCGCTGCGCGGTTTTCGCGGCGGTTTTCGCGGCGGTTTTCGGGGCTGCTTTGGGGGCCGTTTTCCTGGCGGTCTTCGTGGCCGTCTTGTTGGCCGTCTTCTTGGTTGTCGTGGTCGCAGCGGCCTGCTTCGCCGTTGTCGTGGCCCGCCGCGGCGCGGCCGGGTTCTTCGACTCGTCGCCGTTTGCGGTGACGCTGCGCGGCGCGCGCTTGGACGGTGGCATCGGCGGTTTGCGGCGCATCGCTCGCGCTGTCGTCGACGGCCGGGCCTGCGAACCGGCTTCGTCGGGGGAGGGCGCGGGCCGCGCGCCGAACACCCGGCGGATCGTCTCGTTGTAGATGTCGTCGGGGTCCAGCCGGCGCAACTCTTCGGCGAGCAACTCCTCGGTGCTGCGACGTGGCAGCGCCACCGACCGGTTGGGCTGCCCGGTGCGCTCGAGCGTGGCAAGCCGCCCGTCTGGCCGGGCGATGGTGATGTGCCCGCGCTTCGTGATGAGCCGCGCACCGGTGAGGCCCGGCCCGCGCGTCTGCTTGCGGCTCACCGGGACCGCGAGCTGGTCTTCCAACCAGGTGGCCAGCAGTTCGGCGCTCGGGTTGTTGCCCGCCGCGCTCACTTCCGCGCCGACGATCGGGTCGAACGGCTGGTCGAGCGCGGCCGCGAGCAGCGTGCGCCACGGCGTCAGCCTGGTCCACGCGAGATCGGTGTCGCCAGGGGAGTGGTCCTGGCTGCGGGCCTTCAACACCGCGAGTGGCTTGCGCGCCGCCGCGGCGTCGGTCACCCGGCGCTGTGCGAGCAGGCCGAGTGAATCCTGCGACGGTACCGCTGGAGCTTGGCCGGGCCACCACACTAGCACCGGGGCGTCGGGCAGCAGCAACGGCAGCACGATCGAGTCGGCCTGGTCGCGCAACACGCCGTACAACCGCAACACGATGACCTCGGCCAGCGAGCCCTCTTCGCCGACGCGGATCTCGGCGTCGAGGCGTGGCGGGGCGCTCGCGGCGCGCCGGATGACAGTCACGATCCGACACGGGTGCTCGCGGGCGGCGGCTAACGCGGCGCGCATCGCGTCATGGTGGTCGATCTCGTCGACGTCGACGACGAGCGTGAGGACCATGCCTAGCGCCGCCGTGCCGGAGCGGTGTCGCGCGTCGGTGAGCGCCGTGAGGATGGCTGAGGACTTCGTGTGCGAGAGGTCGATGTTCATGGCCGCCGCCAGCTTCTGCCGTCGCGCGCGATCATCGCGTGGGACGACGTGGGGCCCCAGGCGCCCGAGCGGTATTGCTCCGGTTGCCCCTGCGTCGACCAGAATTCCTCGATGGGATCGAGGATTTCCCAGGAAAGCTCGACCTCCTCGTGGCGCGGGAAGAGCGGCGGGTCGCCGAGCAGCACGTCAAGCAGCAGTCGCTCGTAGGCTTCCGGGCTCGACTCGGTGAACGACTCGCCATAGGCGAAGTCCATGTTGACGTCGCGAACTTCCATGGCCGTGCCGGGCACTTTCGAGCCGAACCGCATGGTGACGCCTTCGTCCGGCTGGATGCGAATGACCAGCGCGTTGTGGCCCAGTTCCTCGGTGGCGGTAGCCGAGAACGGCAGGTGTGGCGCGCGTTGAAACACCAGCGCGACCTCCGTAACCCGCCGACCGAGCCGCTTGCCCGCTCGCAGGTAAAACGGCACGCCGGCCCAGCGACGGGTGTCGACCTCGAGTTTCACAGCCGCGAACGTCTCGGTCGTCGAGGTCGGCGGAATGCCTTGCTCCTCAAGGTAGCCGCAGACCCGCTCGCCGCCCTGCCAGCCGCCGCTGTACTGTCCGCGCGCGGTGTGTGCGGCCAAGTCTGTGGGAATTCGCACGGACGACAGGACTTTCGTCTTCTCCATGCGGAGGGACTGCGCGTCGAAGCTGACCGGCTCCTCCATCGCCGTGAGGGCCAGCAGCTGCAGCAGATGGTTTTGGATGACGTCGCGCGCCGCCCCAATCCCGTCGTAGTAACCGGCGCGACCCCCGATGCCGATGTCTTCGGCCATCGTGATTTGCACGTGGTCGACGTACGAGCGGTTCCACAGCGGCTCGAACAGCGTGTTGGCGAACCGCAAGGCGAGGATGTTCTGGACGGTCTCCTTGCCGAGGTAGTGGTCGATGCGAAACACGGCCTCCGGCGGGAAGACCTCGCTCAGCATGTCGTTCAGCTCGCGCGCGCTGCGCAGGTCGTGGCCGAACGGCTTTTCGACGACGACCCGGCGCCAGGCCGTGGGATCGGAGACCGACAACCCCGAGCGCTTCAGTTGCGAGATGACGAGCGGGAAGAACCTCGGCGGGATCGACAGGTAGAAGGCGTGGTTGCCCCCGGTGCCGCGCACCCGGTCGAGGTCTTGGATCGTTCGGGCCAGGGTGTCGAACGCCTCGTTGTCATCGAATTCGCCTGGCACGAAACGGAAACCATCGGCGAGCTGGTCCCAGACCTCTTCACGGAATGGGGTACGCGCGTACTGCTTGACGGCGTCGTGCACAACCTGCGCGAAGTCTTCATCGGCCCAGTCGCGGCGGGCGAAGCCGACGAGCGCGAAGCCCGGAGGCAACAGGCCGCGATTCGCGAGGTCGTAAATCGCCGGCATCAGCTTCTTGCGTGAGAGGTCGCCGGTCACGCCGAAGAGCACCAGGCCGCATGGCCCGGCGACGCGGGGCAGCCGCCGGTCTCGCGGATCGCGTAGCGGGTTGACGACTTCGTCCGCCGGCGAGGTCATTGCGCCGAGCTGGCGGCAGCGGCGTCGAGCAACTGCTGGATGCCGACGGTGCGGTCCTTGAGGTGCAGGCGGATCGCGGGCCGGGCGCGCTGTTGCAGCGCGCGCAGGTCACCGAGCGCCTGCGCCATCTGCAGCCGCGCGAAGCCGAACGGCCGGCCGGGAATCGGCAGGTCGTGGGTCACGGCGCCGGTGATCTGCAAGAACGCGCCGGTTTGTGGACCGCCCTTGTGGTACTGGCCGGTGGAGTGTAAGAAGCGCGGCGCCCAGCCGAAGGTGACCGGTCGCTGGGTGCGGCTGGCGAGCGCCTTGCGCACCAGCGCGACCGTGGAGTCGCCGTGCCGATCGAGATAGGCCATGACCGCCAGGTAGCCGCGGTCGGGAATCGCGCGCATCAACGCGGACAGCACTCCCGCGAGGTCGCCGGCGCCGCCGAGCAAGATGGGGTCGTCGGTGTGGACCTCGACGGCGCCGTCGGTGAAGACCGGCCTGCCCTCGGGAAGCGGCCCGTCGCCCGCGGCGTCGAGGATTTTGTTCGTGTTGTCTTTCGACTCCTGGACGTTCGGCTGGTCGAACGGGTTGATGCCGAGCAGCCGGCCGGCGACCGCGGTGGCGTACTCCCACGCCAAGAACTCGGCGCCGAGGTCGCCCGAAACCGTGATGCCGTCGATGTGCAAGGCGGTGCCGAGGGTGACGAGTTGCCGGTCGGCCGCGGGCGCGAAGTCGGGCACCTCGACCGATTCGACGACGACTGGCAGCAGACCGGTGCCCAGCTTGCCGGTCGACTCGGCGATCAGCTGCTCGGCCCAGTCGCCGAAGCCTGGGTGCCGCGAGCCGAAGTCGGCCAGGATGACCTTGTCGCGCCCGGCTCGACCGGCCTCACCGAGGGCCGCGCCCAGCGTCAGGCCCGGATTGTCGAGGTCCCGGTCCAGGCTCGGCAGCAGCGCTTCCGCGTCGCGCAGCAGGCCCTCGATGTCGACGCCGGCGAGCGCGCTGGGCACCAATCCGAAGGCGGACAGCGCGCTGTACCTGCCTCCGACGTTGGGGTCTGCGAGGAAGACGCGATACCCGGCGTCACGGGCGAGCTTCTCGAACGGCGAGCCGGGGTCGGTGACCACGACGATGCGCTCCGCCGGGTCGATCCCGGCCTCCCGAAACGCGTGCTCGTAGGCGCGCCGGTGGCTGTCCGTCTCGAGCGTGCCGCCGCTCTTGCTCGAGACGACGAGGACGGTGTGCTCAAGGTCGTCGGCGATGGCGCTCGCCACCTGTCCAGCGTCGGTGGTGTCGAGCACGGTCAGCCGGACGCCCGACGTCGCGGCGATGACCTCGGGGGCGAGCGACGACCCGCCCATGCCGGCCAGGACGACGCGGTGCAGCCCGGCCGACTCGAAGTGCTCCCGCAACTCCTTGAGTTCGGCGACGTACTGCCACGAGGTCTTCGGCAGATCGAGCCACCCGAGCCGGATCGACGCCTCGTGCTCGGCGTCGGGCCCCCACAACGTGGCGTCCTTCGCCGTCAGCTTCGCGGCGAACCCCGCCTCGGCGAGCTCGCGTTCGGCGTTCTTCGCGGCCGACACGTACTCGCCGCCGGTCAGTTTCACGTTGACGCCGGCGAACTCGGTCGCCTCGTGGACATGGGCCATCGCGGTTAGTTTCCCGCCTTCTGTCGGAGCTGCTTCTCGATGGTGGTCGTCAGATCACTCCAGGACGTGGAAAACTTCTCGATCCCTTCACGCTCGAGTGTGTCGACGACGTCGTCGTAGCTGATGCCGAGCGCCGCGAGCTTGTCGAGCACCCCTTGCGCGTCGGCGTAGTAGCCGCGGACGCTGTCGTTCGGGATCTCGCCGTGGTCATACGTGGCCTGCAGCGTGGATTCGGGCATCGTGTTGACCGTGCCTGGCGCGACCAGCTCGGTCACGTAAATCGTGTCGGGCAACGATGGGTCTTTCGTCGACGTCGAGGCCCACAGCGGACGCTGCGGCTTCGCCCCGGCGGCCGCGAGCCGCTGCCAACGCTCCGACCCGAACTTCTCCTCGTACAGCTGATACGCGAGCCGGGCGTTGGCGATCGCGGCCTTGCCCTTCAACTCCATGGCGTCGCCGCCGATCTTCTCGAGCCGCTTGTCGACCTCCGTGTCGACGCGGGAGACGAAGAACGACGCGACTGAGGTCAGCCTCGAAAGGTCGTGTCCTGCCTTCAAGGCGCGCTCCATGCCGTCGAAGAACGCGTCGATCACGGCGGCATAGCGCTGCAACGAGAAAATCAACGTGACGTTGATGCTGATGCCTTCGGCGAGCCCTTGCGCGATCGCGGGAACCCCGGCGAGCGTCGCGGGAATTTTGACGAACAAGTTGGGCCGGTCGACCAGCCACCACAACGCGCGCGTCTCGGCGATGGTCTTGTCGGTCTCGTGCGCGATGTCCGGGGAGACCTCGATGGAGACCCGGCCGTCGACGCCGTCCGTGGCGTCGTAAACCGGCCGCAGCACGTCGCAGGCCCACCTGACGTCGTAGGCGGTGATGGCGCGCAACGCCTCGCCGACGTCGACACCCCGAACACCGAGATCGTGCACCTGCTCGGTGTACAGCTCGCTCTTCTCAATCGACTTGGCGAAGATCGTGGGGTTCGACGTCACGCCCACGACATGGCGGTCGCGGACGAGGTCGGCCAGGTTGCCTGACTTCAACCGATCTCGGCTGATGTCGTCAATCCAGACCGAGACACCGGCCGACGACAACTGTGCAAGCGCGTCACTCATGATGATCCTTCCGTTGCCCTTTACCCGCCTAACAACTCAGTTGCCTGTGGTCGTTCCCGGAATGCCGCGCACCCGCGACAAACTTGCGTGCGCGGCCGCGACCACTCGGTCGGCGGTGAGGCCGAATTGCTCGTAGATGACCTGGTACGCCGCGCTCGCCCCGTAGTGCTCGATCGACAGGCACTCGCCGTGGTCGCCGACGAACTCGCGCCAGCCCATCGCGACCGCGGCCTCGATCGAGACGCGGGCCTTGACGCTTGGCGGCAGCACCTCTTGGCGGTACGCGTCGGTCTGCGCGAGGAACCACTCGCGGCACGGCATCGAGACGACGCGGGTCGGGGTGCCGTCGGCCTCAAGGATTTCCCTTGCGGCCAAGGCGATCTGCACCTCGGAGCCGGTGCCGATGAGGATCACCTCGGCGGTGCCGCTGCCCGCTTCGGCCAGCACGTAGGCGCCCTTGGCGGCGCCCTCGGCCGACGCGAGCGACGTGCGGTCGAAGACCGGCAGGTTCTGCCGCGACAGGCAGAGGCCGGCGGGCCGGTCGGTGTTCTCGATGATGGTGCGCCACGCGATGGTGGTCTCGTTGGCGTCGGCCGGCCGGACGACGTCGAGGCCCGGGATCGCGCGCAGCGCGGCCAGATGTTCGATGGGCTGGTGGGTGGGGCCGTCCTCGCCGAGGCCGATGGAGTCGTGGGTCCACACGTAGGTGACCGGCAGCTTCATCAACGCGGCGAGCCGGACGGCGGGGCGCATGTAGTCGCTGAACACGAGGAAGGTGCCGCCGAACACGCGGGTGGCGCCGTGCAGCGTGATGCCGTTCATGATCGCGCCCATGGCGTGCTCGCGGATGCCGAAATGCAGCACGCGGCCGTACGGGTCGCCGCCGTGCGCCGGCGGCAGGAACGAGCCGCCGTGCTCGATGTCGGTGAGGTTGGACTCCGCGAGGTCGGCTGAACCGCCCCACAGCTCGGGCAGCTTCGCGGCGAGCGCCTGGATCACCTGACCGGAGGCCTTGCGCGTCGAGACCGCCTTGCCGGCCTCGAACGACGGGAGCTCGGAGTCCCAGCCGGCGGGCAGGCGACGCGCCAGCACGCGGTCCAATTCCGCAGCCTGCCGCGGGTTCTGCGCCCTCCAGGCGTCGAAGCGCTCGGTCCACTCCTTGTTCAAAGACCGACCCCGGTCGACGACCTCGCGCGCGTGGGCGAGCACGTCGTCCGGCACGAAGAACTTCTGCTCGGGGTCGAAGCCGAGCACCTTCTTGGTGGCGGCGACCTCCTCGGCGCCGAGTGCCGCGCCGTGCGACTTGCCGGTGTTCTGCGCGTTCGGCGCAGGCCACGCGATTATCGAGCGGACCACGACGAGGCTTGGCTTGTCGGTGGTGTCGCGCGCCGTCACCAGCGCGTTGTGCAACGCCTGAACGTCGTTGACGTCGTCGACGTGCTGCACGTGCCAGCCGTACGCCTCGTAGCGCTTGCCGACATCCTCGGAGAACGCGACGCGGGTGTCGCCCTCGATCGAGATGTGGTTGTCGTCGTAGAGCAAGACCAAGTTGCCGAGCTGTTGGTGGCCGGCGATGCTCGCCGCCTCGGACTGCACGCCCTCCTCCATGTCGCCGTCCGAGCAGAAGGCCCAGATGGTGTGGTCGAAGACGCTTTGCCCAGGGGCGGTGTCGGGGTCGAACATGCCGCGCTCGCGGCGGGCCGCCATCGCCATCCCGACGGCGTTGCCGACGCCCTGGCCGAGCGGACCGGTGGTGGTCTCGACGCCCGCGGTGTGCCCGTGCTCGGGGTGGCCTGGCGTCAGGGAGCCCCACTGCCGGTAGTGCTCGATGTCCTCGAGCGTCAGACCGTAACCGGAGAGGTAGAGCTGGATGTATAGCGTGAGGCTGGAGTGCCCGCACGACAACACGAACCGGTCGCGTCCGATCCAGCCCGGGTCGGTGGGGTCGTGGCGCAGCAGCCGCTGGAACAGCAGGTAGGCGGCCGGCGCCAGGCTCATCGCGGTGCCGGGGTGGCCTGACCCGGCCGTCTCCACCGCGTCCATCGCGAGCGCGCGCACGACATCGACGGCGGTCTTGTCGAGGTCGCTCCAGTCGAGGGTGGACGCCGAATTCGGTGCTGGGCGGGACTTTGATTGCTGTTCAGCCACGGGGGGTCATCGCTCCTTCGGGCAGCGCGAAAAGCCGCAGGTGATCTCTTCAAGCAGCCTATCCAGCCGGTCTACCCAGGAGCATGGGCGGTCGCGCCCCTGGCGCACCGGGGACGGGTCGAAGCGGCTCGCTAGGATGCAGTCGCGGCAACGAGTGTTGCCGGACTTGTGAGAGCCCACCGGCGAAAGCGGAGCGCGTGTCACTGATCGCCGAGCAACTGCCCGCGGGAGCGAACGCCCCGCGCGGTCGGCGGTTCTCCGATGTGCTGCGCGCGTACGTGGCACTCACCAAGCCGCGCATCATCGAGCTGCTGCTCGTGACGACGGTGCCCGCGATGATCCTGGCCGAGCGGGGGCTGCCGTCGTTGTGGCTGATCGCGGTGACCCTGGTGGGCGGAACGTTCGCGGCCGGCAGCGCCAACACCATCAACTGCTATGTCGACCGCGACATCGACCAGATCATGCGACGCACCGCGCGTCGGCCCCTCGCGAGGCATGTCGTGTCGCCGACGAGCGCGTTGCGGTTCGGGATCGCGCTCGGCGTCGCTTCGACGTTGCTGATGGGATTCGTGGTCAACTGGCCCGCGGCGCTGCTGTGCGACGCCGCCATCCTGGTTTACGTCTTCGTCTACACCCTCGGCTTGAAGCGTCGCACGCCGTCCAACATCGTGATCGGCGGCGCCGCGGGCTGCTTCCCCGTGCTGGTCGGCTGGGCGGCGGTGACCGGCGGCGTTGACTGGCCCGCCGTCGTGCTGTTCGG
>JAICLV010000144.1 GCA_025925185.1 Acidothermaceae bacterium | reverse complement strand
GGCAGACCGGTCAGCTCGAACATGCCGAGCTTCTTGTTGTAGGCCGCCATCTCGCGCTCGCCTTGGTAGACCTGGATCTGCACACTCGGCTGGTTGTCGTCGGCCGTCGTGAAGGTCTCCGACCGCTTGGTCGGGATCGTGGTGTTGCGCTCGATGAGCTTGGTGAACACGCCGCCCTTTGTCTCGATACCGAGGGAAAGCGGCGTGACGTCGAGGAGCAGGACGTCCTTGACCTCGCCCTTCAGCACACCGGCCTGCAGGCTCGCGCCGACCGCGACGACCTCGTCGGGGTTGACGCCCTTGTTGGGCTCCTTGCCGCCGGTCAGCTCGCGCACCAAGTCGACGACCGCCGGCATGCGGGTCGAGCCGCCGACGAGCACCACGTGGTCGATCGCGCTCGTCGTGATCCCGGCGTCTTTGATCGCCTGGTGGAACGGGCCCTTGCAGCGGTCGAGCAGGTCGCTCGTCATCTTCTGGAACTCGCTGCGGGTGACCTTCACCTCGAGGTGCAGCGGGCCCTCCGAACTCGCCGTGATGTACGGCAGGTTGACCGTTGTCTCGGCCTGCTGCGACAGCTCGATCTTCGCCTTCTCGGCCGCCTCGCGTAGCCGCTGCAGCGCCATCTTGTCCTTCGCCAGGTCGACGCCGTTGCTGTTCTTGAAGCTGGTGACCAGGTGGTCGACGATGCGCTGGTCCCAGTCGTCGCCGCCGAGCTTGGTGTCTCCGGAGGTCGCCTTGACCTCGACGATGCCCTCGCCGATCTCGAGCAGGCTCACGTCGAAGGTGCCGCCACCGAGGTCGAACACCAGGATGGTCTGCTCCTTCTCGCCCTTGTCGAGGGAGTAGGCGAGCGCGGCCGCGGTGGGCTCGTTGATGATGCGCAGCACGTTGAGCCCGGCGATCGTGCCGGCCTCCTTGGTGGCCTCGCGCTGCGCGTCGTTGAAGTACGCGGGCACGGTGATCACCGCGTCGGTGATCTGCTCGCCGAGGTAGGCCTCGGCGTCCCTCTTCAGCTTTTGCAGCACGCGCGCGCTGATCTCCTGCGCCGTGTACTTCTTGCCGTCGATGTCGATGGTCCAGTTGGTGCCGATGTGCCGCTTCACCGACCGGATCGTGCGCTCCGCGTTGGTGACAGCCTGGCGCTTGGCAACCTCGCCGACCAGCACCTCGCCGTTCTTGGCAAACGCGACGACGGACGGCGTGGTGCGCGATCCCTCGGCGTTCGCGATGACCGTGGGCTCGCCACCCTCGAGGACGGCGACGACGGAGTTCGTCGTGCCCAGGTCGATACCGACCGCTCGTGCCATGGGGCATCTCCTTAGGAAACTTGAGTCTGTACGGCTCATGTTATGTGAGCTGCGGCGGATGTCAAATGAGGGTTGAGCGGGGTCGGCTCAACCCGTTCCCCCATCGCCTCGTCCCGGTCGCCTCGACCCGTCGCCCCGACCGTCGCCCCGACCATCGTGAAAGCAATTCGGGCCCTATGCCGTATTAGTTTTCATGATCATGAGAAGGTCGCCGCCCGGCGGAGGTGCTGAGCCTGACGACGGCGGCGACCGCGCCAGGCAACCCGTACACCTCCTAGCGCGTCTGACGTGCGCGGGCCGGGCGGTCTTCCCGCCCGGCCCGCTACATTTCGACCATGATTCGGGCGCTGGCGGAGGTGCGGACGCCGTGACACGACCGCGTCTCGCGCTGCCCCTGTGCGCAGCCATGCTCGTCACCGGCGCGCTTGCGGTGACGCCGTCAGCGGCGACCGCCGCCACGTCTTCCAGCGTCTTGCGCATCTCGGGCTCCGACCGAATCGCGACGTCCATCGCGTCGTCCAAGAACCAGTACTTCGCCAGTCAAAGCGCGCGCGCCGTGGTCCTCACGCGGGCCGACGACTTCCCCGACGCGCTCGCCGGGACGCCGCTCGCCGCCGAGGTGGGCGGCCCACTGCTGCTCACCTCGCGCACCGCGCTTGACCCCGGCGTGCAGGCCGAGATGATCCGGGTGGCGCCGGTCGGCTCGACGGTGTACATCCTTGGCGGCCCGAACGCGATCAACCCGGACGTCGACAAGGCGGTCACCGCGCTCGGCGACGTTCCGAAGCGGGTCTACGGCGTGGATCGCTACGCGACCGCCGTCGCGATCGCGCACGAGCTCGGTGACCCGTCAACGGTCTTCGAGGCGACCGGGTTGAACTTCCCCGACGCCTTGGCCGCGGGCCCGGCGGCGGTGAAGACGGGCGGTGCCATCTTGCTCACCGCGGGATCACGTCAGGCAACAGCGACGGCGGCGTACCTGGCCGCTCACCCGGCTGGGCCGCGATACGCGCTCGGCGGTCCGGCGGCGGCGGCCGATCCGTCCGCGCAGGCATTCATCGGCACCGACCGCTACGACACCTCCGCCCAGGTCGCCGATCAGTTCTTCCCCGCCGCGACGGCGATCGGCGTCGCGACCGGCGAGGCGTTCCCCGACGCGCTCGCGTCGGGCTACAACCTTGGCGCGAAGCAGGTGCCGTTGCTCCTCGTGCCGCGCGCCGGCGCCCTGCCCGCGCCCGTGGTCACCGAGATGTTGTTCGACTTCGCCACCGTGCGCGACGCAATCGTGTTCGGCGGGACGGCCGCTGTGAGCGACGGCGTTGCGACGCAGGTTGGCGATTTCGCGGGCGCCGGCGGTGTCGCGGCGGCCACGGCGCCTGCGCTGTCGAATCGCTACGGCGTCCGACTCGAGCACTTCGCGAGCGGCACCAACGTGGTCGATCGCACGGTCGTGGTCGATGGCGCGAACGGCGATGTCACCGTGTATCCGAAGGGCGGCACGGCGTCCACCGCGCGGGCGGCGACGCCGACGCGGGCGCAGCTCGGCTCGCTGCCCCGATCGGTCGCCGCGTTGCCGGGAGCGGTCAACAGCCTGTACGCGCCGTTCGACGCAGGGCTTGGGATCAAGGCGAACACCGCGGACACGCTGTTCTTCCTCAACGCGCAGCAAGTCCTAATCGACCCGGTTACTGCGCCGGACCTACGGCTCGCGACCTACGCGGCGCTGTCGGGCCTGCCAGAGGTGAACGTCGCCGCCCTGCAGCGGGATTCGACCGGCCGGGTGGGTGTCCGGTTGTCGATCGGCCTCCCCGACAACGCTGTCGCGTCGGTCGTCTTCGACCCCGCGTCGTTACTGCCGCTCGAGTGCGACGTCGTCGCCGCGGGTGGCACACCGACGTCCAGGCAGACGGTGACAAGCATCACCACTACCGCCACCGCCCCGACCACTCCCTAGGGTGGCTGCAAGCACACGCCGACCCGATTAGGAGAGCAGATGACGCTGCGCATCGTCGTCGGGGTGGTCGCCACCGCTGTTGCCTTCGCGGTGGCCGGACGACGGATGTGGTGGCTGCTTCGGCTTCTCCGAGTGGGGCAGCCGCCGGCCGACCGCGTCGGGCCGCAGCGCGCGACGGCGGTGAAGGGGCTGCGGTCGCAGGCCACCGAGGTCATCGGTCAGCGGCGGTTGCTGAAGTGGACCGTCTCCGGCGTCGCGCACGCGTTCACGTTCTGGGCGTTCATCGTCTTGATGCTGACGATCGTCGAGGCGTACGGCGCGCTGTTCGACGACCACTTCGGCATCGGCGACTGGGCCGGCCTCGGATTTATCGAGGACTTCTTCGCGGTGGCCGTGCTGATCGCGCTGGTCGTCTTCACCGTCATCAGGTATCGCCAGTCGCCGGCGCGCCGCGGCCGGGCGTCGCGGTTCTACCACTCGCACACCGCCGCCGCGTGGGGCATTCTCGCGATGATTCTCGCCGTCATCGCGACGCTGTTGCTGTACCGGGGCGCGCAGATGAACACCGGTCATTTCCCCTACGCGCCTTACGGTTGGTCGTTCGCCTCGTGGGTGGTGTCGAAGTGGCTGCACCCGCTCGGCGCGGCGAACCAGGGCATCGAGACGTTCTTCATCCTCGCGCAAATCGCCGTGGTGATGGCCTTCTTGGTGTTCGTCACCTACTCGAAGCACCTGCACATCGTCTTCGCGGCGCCGAACGTGTTCTTCGCCCGCTCGCCGGACGCGCTCGGCCCGCTGCTGCCGATGTACTCGGGCGACCACCGCGTCGACTTCGAAAACCCCTCGGACGTCGATAAGTTCGGTCGCGGTCAGATCGAAGACTTCACGGTCAAAGGGCTGCTCGATCTCGCCACATGCACGGAATGCGGTCGCTGTCAGTCGCAGTGCCCGGCCTGGGACACCGGGAAAGTGCTCAATCCCAAGCTGATTGTCACCGACCTGCGCGACTACCTGTTCGACTCGGCCGCGCAGTTGCTCGACGGCAAATCGGACGACGCCGCGCCAACCCGTCCGCTGGTCGGTTCGGCCGAGGTGAACGGCGTCATCGACCCTGAGGCGTTGTGGGCCTGCACTTCATGCGGCGCCTGCGTCAACGAGTGTCCGGTCGACATCGAGCACGTCGACCACATCATGGACATGCGCCGCCACCAAGTGCTGATCGAGTCGGCGTTTCCCTCAGAGGCCGGGGGGATGCTTCGCAACCTGGAGAACGCGGGCAACCCGTGGGGCATGCCGTCGTCCACGCGTCTTGCTTGGACGGAGGGCTTGTCGTTCGACGTCCGCGTCATCGGGCCGGGGCAGACGATTCCGGACGACGTGGAGTACCTGTACTGGGTGGGCTGCGCCGGCGCGTCGGATGATCGGGCTCGGCACACCACGCGCGCGTTTGCCGAGCTGCTCCAGCTGGCCGGCGTCTCGTTCGCGGTGCTCGGTCCGCAGGAGACCTGCACGGGCGACCCGGCGCGGCGGATGGGCAACGAGTTCGTCTATCAAATGCTTGCTCAGCAGAACGTCTCGACGCTGTCGTCGGTTGGCGCCCGGAAGATTGTGGCGACCTGCCCGCACTGCTTCAACACCATCGGGCGCGAGTATCCGCAACTTGGGGGCGACTTCGAGGTCGTGCACCACACCCAGTTGCTGGAGTCGCTTGTCGCAGAAGGGCGGCTCGCGCCCACGTCGTCCGTTGAAATGTCTGTCACTTATCACGACCCGTGCTTTCTCGGCCGGCATAACAAGGTGTACGACGAGCCTCGCTCGGTGCTCGACGCGGTGCCCGGCGTTGCGGCCACCGAGATGCCGCGCTGCCGGGGTCGGGGGTTTTGCTGCGGCGCCGGCGGCGCGCGCATGTGGATGGAGGAGCGGGTCGGGAAGCGCATCAACCACGAGCGCATCGACGAGGCGCTGTCGCTCGATCCGGACGTCGTCGCTACCGCGTGCCCGTATTGCCGGGTGATGCTCGGCGACGCGGTCAAGGACCGGCAGTCGTCCGGCGCGGCTCGCGAGGACGTGGTCGTGATCGACGTGGCAGAGGTGCTGCTGCGATCGGTGCGCGGTTTGAACGCCAACCCGTGAGCCGAAAGCGTTGGCCCAGTGGGCGGAAATGACTGCGACGCACCGAGTCCGGCGTCGCCGTTTCTGCCCACTCGGCGAGCCGGGCCCGCAATTGGTGCTGTCGCTCGACCGTCAGCCGTGGCAGAGGCAGAACGGGTGCCCGGCCGGGTCGGCGAACACCCGGAAGCTCGGGTGGTCGGCCGAGTCGTCGAGCAGCGTCGCGCCCAGTTCGAGGGCACGTGCGTGCTCGGCGTCCATGTCGTCGACGAGCAGGTCGAGGTGGGCTTGTTGCGGCGCGGCCGGGTCGGGCCAGCGCGGCGGGACGTGGTCGGGCGCCAGCTGAAGCGACAGCATCACGTCGTGGCCGGCGTCGATGTCGATCCAGTCGTCGTCGGTGCGGACGATCGGCCAGCCGGTGAGTTCGGAGTAGAAGCGAGCGAGACCGGCTGGGTCAGGGCAGTCGAGAGCGATGTTGCCGAGTCGCATGGCCACGGTGGCCTCCACGGTGGGTCGAAGAGCTGGCGCTCACACCTGCGTGCGGT
>JAICLV010000019.1 GCA_025925185.1 Acidothermaceae bacterium | reverse complement strand
GTCAGCGGCCCACACACCGAACGCCTCGATGTCGTCGCCATGTTCAGGCGCGCGATAGAAGTTGGTGTTGGGGACGCGGACGCCCCCCGGCACCAACGGCTCGAACGGTGTCTTGATGGCCGGCAGCCCGGTGATCGACAGCGCGCCCATCGTCGTGCCGTGGTAGGCGATGTAGCGGCTCAGCACCTTGTAGCGGCTCGGCTCGCCGGTGGACTTGAAGTACTGGCGGGCGAGCTTCCAGGCCGACTCCACGGCTTCCGAACCGCCGGTCGTGAAGAAGACCCGATTGAGATCGCCCGGAGAGAGCCCGGCCAGCCGTTCGGCGAGTTCGACCGCTTGCGGGTGCGCGTAGCTCCACAGGGGGAAGTACGCGAGGTCTTTCATCTGCCGGGCGGCCGCGTCGGCGATCTCGGTGCGGCCGTGCCCGACCATCGTCACGAACAGGCCGGACAGGCCGTCGAGGTAGCGCTTGCCGTGCTGGTCGTAAACGTAGGCGCCCTCGCCGCGGGTGATCACGGGGACGTCATGGTCGGCGTAGGACGACATCCTGGTGAAGTGCATCCACAAGTGCCGCTTGGCGGCGTCTTGCAATCCGTGGACGTCGAGGCCGTCGCTGTTGTGGCTCATCGGGTTCCCCAGGTGTAGGTCTGCTTGCGCAGCTTGAGATAGACGAAGCTCTCGGTGCTGCGGACGTTCGGGATGCTGCGGATCTGCTTGTTGAGCAGGTCGAGCAGGCGGTCGTCGTCCTCGCAGACGACTTCGACGAGCAGGTCGAAGGAACCCGCGGTGACGACGACGTAGTCGACCTCGCGCATCTGCTCGAGTTTGTCGGCGACGACGTCGATGTCGCCTTCGACGCGGATGCCGATCATCGCCTGGCGGGTGAAGCCGACCTGCAGCGGATTCGTGACCGCGACGATCTGCATCACGCCCTCGCGGAGGAGCCGCTGCACCCGTTGGCGGACCGCCGCCTCGGAAAGACCGACCACGTCCGCGATTGCCGCGTAGGAGCGGCGGCCGTCCTCCTGAAGTTGCTCGACGATGGCCTTGGAAACGTCGTCGAGCAGGCCGCCTGCGTGGTTGCGTTCGTTGCGGGTCACCCCGGCATCATGGCGGTCGCGCGCACGGACCGCAAGTGATTCCGTGGTCTGAGGCCAGCAAAAATACTGAATCGCTCGTCAGCGACCCCTTCGGGTGCGGTAATCAGCGCTGCAGCTAGATGCCGCTCGGGCAGAGCCCCGTCGGGCTCGCCGGGATTCACGCGCGATTGCGGCTCGGCATATCGATTCCGTCGCAGAACGGCCCGGAGGCCACGGAATCCCTTGTCGAGATGGCGCTGGTCTGCCAGTATCGCGCACATCCGCCGACGCGCCGCGACGACGAGGCGGACGTGGGTTGGGCCACGGCTGGCCGGCCCGCGACCGGGTCCCACCCACCCGACCGGCTCGCACCGACCCGGTCTCACAAAGGAGTGACGCGATGACCGATCCGGCGGGCCGCGCGCCCAACCCCTTGTTCGGTCCGGGCGCGCGGCCGTTGAGCCGTCGCGCCTTCTTACGCGGCGTCGGCGCCAGCGGCGTGCTGCTCGCGGGTGGGCCGCAGCGCGCCGCGGGCGGAACCAAACCGCAGAGCTCGGGCGGCGGCAGCGGCGGTAACGACTCCGGGGCGAAGGTCGTCAACTGGTCGAACTGGCCGGAGTACATCGACGTCGACGAGAACAACGCAAGCGACCATCCGACCCTCGACAAGTTCACCAAAGCGACCGGCATCAAGGTGAACTACACCGAGGACGTCAACGACAACGACCAGTACTTCGCCAAGGTGCAACCGCAACTGGCGGCGGGCCAGCGCATCGGCGCCGACGTGTTCGTGGTCACCGACTGGATGGTGGCGAAGATGTTGCGCCTCAAGTACCTCGACACGTTGGACAAGGCGAACATCCCGAACGCCAAGAACCTCGAGCCGAGCCTCGCGAACGTGCCCTACGACAAGGGCCGGCAGTACTCGATCACCTATCAGAGCGGGTTCACCGGGATCGCCTACAACCCCAAGGCCACCGGCGGCAAGAAGGTCGACACGATCCACCAGTTGCTCACCGACCCGGACCTGAAGGGCAAGGTGACCGCGTTGACCGAGATGCGCGACACCATGGGCCTAATCCTTTGCGACATGGGCAAGGATCCATCCAACTTCACCGACGATGACTTCGCCAACGCGATCGACGTCTTGCAAAAGGCCGTCAGTGACAAGCAACTGCGCGGATTCACCGGTAACGAGTACGGCCAGCCGTTGGCCGCCGGCGACATTGCCGCGTGCATCGCCTGGACTGGCGACGTCGTGCAACTTCGCGCCGACAACCCGGACTTGCAGTACACGCTGCCGGAGGCCGGGTTCATGCTTTGGTCCGACAACTGGTGCATCCCGAAAAACGCCGCGCACAAGACGAACGCGGAGAAGCTCATCAACTTCTACTTCGATCCCGAGAACGCCGCGGAACTGGAGGACTACGTCAACTACATCTCGCCCGTGGTTGGCGCGAAAGACAAGCTGCTCGCGAACGACCCCGACGTCGCCAACAACCCGCTTATTTTCCCGGACGACGCGACGCGGGCCCGGTCGAAGGCCTTTATGGCGCTCACCGAAGAGCAGGAGACGAAGTACAACGAGGCGTTCCAGAAGGTCATGGGGGCGTGATAGATGGCTGACCAGCCGCCGATCGGCGGGGCGTCGTCCACGGGTGCGGGCGCGGGTGCTGACCTCGTCCTTCAATCCCTAACGAAGCAGTTCGGTTCGTTCACGGCGGTCGACAACCTCAATCTCACGATCCCGCAGGGCTCTTTCTTCGCGCTGCTCGGGCCATCTGGCTGCGGGAAGACCACGACGCTGCGGATGGTGGCGGGGCTCGAGGAGCCGACCGCGGGTTCGATTCGAATCGGCGCCGATGACGTCACGCACATGCGTCCTTACAAGCGGCCGGTCAACACCGTTTTCCAGAGCTACGCGCTGTTCCCGCATCTGGACATCTTCGAAAACGTCGCGTTCGGCCTGCGCCGCCGCGGCGTCAAGAAGGTCAAGCAGCCGGTGCAAGAAATGCTCGAGCTGGTCGAGCTCTCCGGCTACGAACGGCGTAAGCCAGCACAGCTGTCCGGTGGCCAACAGCAACGCGTGGCGCTGGCCCGGGCACTCATCAACCGACCGCAGGTGCTCTTGCTTGACGAGCCGCTCGGCGCCCTTGACCTCAAGCTGCGGCGACAGATGCAGATTGAGATCAAGCGAATTCAAACCGACGTCGGCATCACCTTCGTGCATGTCACGCACGACCAAGAAGAGGCTATGACCATGGCCGACACTATCGCGGTGATGAACGGCGGTTGCGTCGAGCAGCTCGGGCACCCGACCGACCTGTACGAATCGCCGGTCACCACCTTCGTCGCCAACTTCTTGGGCCAGTCGAATCTGATAAAAGCGAGAGTCGCCGGCCGCAACGGCGACGACCTTCTGCTGGAGACCGAGGGAGTGCGGCTTGCGGTGCCGGCCACTCGCTCGCGCGCGAACGCAGACGCGGCGCACGTCGGGGTGCGCCCCGAGAAGATCCACCTTCTCCCGACCGGTTCCGCGGTGCCCGACGGCCACAACCGGCTGGACGGCGTCGTCACCGACGCGTCGTTCATCGGGGTGTCGACGCAATATCTCGTGCGGATGCCGTGGGGGCAGGAGCTGATGGTGTTCGCCCAAAACACCGGCAGCTCGATTTTCCCGCCCGGGACGGCGGTGGTGTTGCACTGGCAAGCGGGCCACTCGTTTGCGTTGGACGCAGCCGAGGACGCCACCGCCGGGGTGCTACCGGACGACGAGCTGAGGGCGACGGTGGGGGCGAGTTCGTGAGCGCCGTCGCGCAAGTGGGGGGCTCGTCGTCCGGTGAGCTCGGTGCGCCCACCAACCAACGCCGCCGCGGCAGGTTCACGCCGTATTTCTTGTTGCTGCCCGGCATCGCGTGGTTGATCGTCTTCTTCGCCGTGCCGATGGTCACGCTGGTGTCGACCTCGCTTCAGCAAGGCTCGTTGGAGCAGGGCTACACCGTCACCTGGCACTTCGCGAACTATTGGGACTCGTGGAACACCTACATCCACCAGTTCGTCCGGTCGTTTGGCTACGCCGCGACGGCCACGGTGTTGGCGCTGGTGATCTCCTACCCGCTGGCATACACAATCGCCTTCAAAGCCGGTCGATGGAAGAACCTGCTGCTCGTGATGGTGATCGCGCCGTTCTTGACAAGCTTTCTCATTCGCACGCTCGCGTGGAAGACGATCCTGTCCGACAACGGCTGGCTGGTCAGTGGCCTGCACGACGTCGGCGCCCTCGAGGTCTTGAAATGGTTGCACCTGACGGACGGCGATCGGGTCCTCGCCACTCCGCTTGCCGTCATCTGCGGGCTCACATACAACTTCCTGCCATTCATGACGCTTCCGCTCTACGCGAGTCTCGAAAAGATCGACCATCGGTTGATCGAGGCGGCCAGTGACCTTTACGCCTCGGCCTGGACGAGCTTCCGCAAGGTGACCTGGCCGTTGTCGCTGCCCGGTGTCGTCGCTGGCACGCTGCTCACCTTCATCCCCGCGGCCGGCGACTACATCAACGCGGAATTGCTTGGCACGCCGGCCCAACAGATGGTGGGCAACGCGATCGAGGGCCAGTTCTTGCGGGTGCTCAACTATCCGATCGCGGCCGCGCTTTCGATCACCTTGATGGCGGCGATCGTCGCGATGGTCACCGTGTACGTGCGGCGGTCCGGGACCGAGGAGCTGGTTTGACGAGCGCGACCACCACCGGCATGACATCGGCGGCGCCGGCGCGTCGTCGCAGATCGGTTGCCCGATGGCTGAGCGAGCACATCGTGACGATCTTCGCGGTGCTCGCGCTCGTCTACATGTTCATGCCGATCGTCGTGGTCGTGTTGTTCTCGTTCAACCAACCGAGCGGTCGCTTCAACTACACGTGGAACCACTTCAGCCTGCAGGCGTGGCGGCACCCGTGCAGTGCCGGCTCGGTGTGCGATTCGCTCAAGCTCAGCTTGAAAATCGGCGTCATGGCGACGGTCGGAGCCACGATCCTCGGCACGCTGGCGGCGTTCGCGATCGCACGACACCGTTTTTTCGGGCGGTCGGCGACGAACGTGTTCATCTTCATCCCGATGGCCACGCCCGAAGTCGTCATGGGCTCGTCATTGCTCGTGCTGTTCGTCGACATGGGCATCCCGCGTGGGCAATGGACCATCCTCGCCGCGCACATCATGTTCTGCGTGAGCTTCGTCGTGGTGACGGTGAAAGCGCGGTTGGCCGGTCTCGATCCGAGACTTGAACAGGCCGCGATGGACCTCTACGCCAACCCGTTCCAGACGTTCATACGCGTCACGTTGCCGCTGGTGATGCCGGGCATCATCGCCGCGGCGTTATTGTCGTTCTCCTTGTCGTTCGACGACTTCATCATCACGAACTTCAACTCCGGCAACAGTGTGACGTTCCCGATGTACGTGTGGGGAGCCGCCGGACGCGGCACGCCGGTTCAGATCAACGTGATCGGCACCTCGATGATGTTGATCGCGGTGCTTGTGGTCGGCGTCGCGCAGCTCGCCGGGGGTCGGCGCAAGGCAAGGGTCTGACCGCCACCGAGAGGGTCAACGTGCATCGGTTCATCGCAGGGGATGTTGGGCGGGCGATGAGCCACCCCGCGCTGCGCGACGTCGAGTTGTCTTCATATTGGTTGGACGATCCGGCGGCGCCCGCACCCGCCGAGCGGTTGAGCGGTCATGTCGACGCCGACCTCGCCGTCGTCGGCGGCGGCTACACCGGCCTGTGGACCGCGCTGCTCGCGAAGGAGGCGAACCCCGCGCTCCGCGTCGTCGTCCTCGAGGGCGCGCGAGTGGGCTGGGCCGCGTCTGGTCGTAACGGTGGGTTTTGCGCGGCCAGTCTGACCCACGGCCTCGGCAACGGGCTCGCTCGGTTTCCCGACGAGATGCCGGCGCTGCAGCGCCTGGGGAGGGAAAATCTCCAGGCCATCGAGGAAACCGTGCGTCGGTACGACATCGACTGCGACTTCGAGCGCTCGGGCGAGTTGAGCGTGGCCACGCGCCCGCACGAGGTCGGCTGGCTCGCCGAGGACGCCGCGAACGCACGTCGGTTTGGGCAGCGCGTGGAGCTGCTCGACGCGGAACAAGCACGGCAGGAGGTCGCGTCGCCGACCTATCTCGCAGCGCTGTGGCATAAGGACTCGACGGCCATGCTCAATCCGGCCCGGCTCGCCTGGGGGTTGCAGCAAGCCTGTCTATCCTTGGGCGTGCGTGTCTTCGAGTGGAGTCCGGTGACGGCCGTCACAGGCGAGCGGGCGGGAGTGCGGCTGTCTACCCGCGGTGGCGCCGTCGTCGCCCGCAACGTGGCGCTCGGCACCAACGCGTTTCCTCCTCTGCTGAGGCGGGTGCGGCCATATGTCGTGCCGGTCTACGACTACGCGTTGATGACCGAGCCGCTGACGGCGGCACAACGCGAGTCGATCGGCTGGCGCAACCGGCAAGGGGTCGGCGACAGCGGCAATCAGTTTCACTACTACCGGATCACCGCCGACAACCGGGTCCTGTTCGGCGGGTACGACGCCGTTTATCACTACGGCAACGCGCTGCATGCCGACCTCGATCGACGACCGGAGACGTTCGCGCTTCTCGCGAGCCACTTCTTCGAGACCTTTCCGCAGCTCGCGGGCGTGCGCTTCACCCACGCGTGGGGCGGCGCTATCGACACTTGCAGCCGGTTCTCCGCCTTCTTCGGCACCGCGCTGCGCGGCCGCGTCGCGTACGCCGCGGGATACACCGGCCTCGGCGTGGGCGCGACCAGGTTTGGCGCGCGGGTGATGCTCGACCTGTTGGCCGGACGCGACTCGGAGCTGACGAGGCTGGCAATGGTTCGCCGCAAGCCGGTGCCGTTCCCACCCGAACCGTTGCGCTACGGGGTTATCCAGCTCACCCGCTGGTCGATGTCGCGCGCCGACCGCCACGGCGGACGGCGAAACGGGTGGCTGCGCGTGCTCGACCGGCTTGGCCTCGGTTTTGACAGTTAAAGGCTCGTCCGCGACGAAGGGTGTGACGTGAAGCAGATCACGCATTGGATCGGCGGCAAACCGCACGACCGGTTGGCCGACCGGCACGGGGAGGTGTACGACCCGGCCACCGGCCAAGTGACCGCGCACGTCGACTTCGCGAACGCGGCCGTCGTTGACGAGGCGGTGTCGGCGGCGCTCACCGCGTGGTCGACGTGGCGTGACACGTCGTTGTCGCGTCGCACACAAACGATGTTCGCCTTCCGCGAGCTGCTCAACACCCGTAAGGAAGAGCTCGCCGCCATCATCACCGCCGAGCACGGAAAGGTGCTGTCTGACGCTCTCGGCGAGGTGACGCGCGGCCTCGAGGTCGTCGAATTCGCGTGCGGGGTACCGCATCTGCTCAAGGGGGGTTTCTCCGAAAGCGTCTCGACACGAGTCGACGTCTACTCGATCCGCCAGCCGCTCGGCGTCGTCGGCATCATCTCGCCGTTCAACTTTCCGGCGATGGTTCCGTCGTGGTTCTTCCCGATCGCTATTGCGTGTGGCAACACCGTCGTGCTCAAGCCGAGCGAAAGGGACCCGTCCGCGGCGAACTTCTTGGCCGAGCTGTGGGCGGCGGCAGGTCTGCCGGACGGGGTGTTCAACGTCGTCCACGGTGACAAGCTCACCGTCGACCGGCTGCTCGAACACCCTGACGTCAAAGCGGTGTCGTTCGTCGGCTCGACGCCGATCGCGCGCTACGTCTACGGGCGCGGCACGGCGCACGGCAAGCGCGTGCAGGCCCTCGGGGGCGCGAAGAACCACATGGTGGTGTTGCCCGACGCCGACCTCGATCTGGCGGCTGACGCGGCCGTGAACGCGGGGTTCGGCTCCGCGGGCGAGCGTTGCATGGCCATCTCGGCGCTGGTCGCCGTCGAGCCGGTGGCCGACGCGTTGGTCGGGAAGATTCGCGACCGCATCGCGAATCTGCGGGTTGGCGACGGGCGGCGCGGCTGCGATATGGGGCCGCTCGTCACCCGCGCTCATCGCGACAAGGTCACCTCCTACCTCGACGCCGGCGTGTCAGAAGGGGCAGCGCTGATCGTTGACGGCCGCCAGATTTCGGCGGATGGCGACGGCGACGGGTTTTGGCTCGGGCCAACGCTGTTCGATCGCGTCACGCCCCACATGTCGCTGTACACCGATGAGATCTTCGGGCCGGTGCTGTCAGTTGTCCGGGTGAACTCCTACGACGAAGCGCTTGACCTGGTGAACAGCAACCCGTACGGCAACGGCACCGCCATTTTCACCAACGACGGCGGCGCCGCGCGACGATTTCAAAACGAGGTGGAGGTCGGCATGGTCGGCATCAATGTGCCGATCCCGGTGCCGATGGCCTACTACTCGTTCGGCGGCTGGAAGTCGTCGCTGTTCGGCGACACGCACGCGCACGGTACCGAGGGCGTGCACTTCTTCACGCGAGGCAAGGTCGTGACAGCGCGTTGGCTCGACCCGAGCCACGGCGGCATCAACCTCGGCTTTCCCACGAACGGCTAGGCGCCGCACCATGAGGATTCTGCTCGTCGGCGCGGGCGGTGTCGGTGGCGCCATCACGGCGATCGCCGCGCGTCGTCCGTTCTTCGACGCCATGGTCGTCGCCGACTATGACGTCGGGCGGGCCGAGCGCGCAGTCGCAAGAGTCGGCGACGATCGGTTTATCGCCGAGCGGGTCGACGCGTCGGACCAAGCGTCGGTCGAGTCGTTGCTGGCCGCACACCGATGCGACGTGTTGTTGAACGCGACCGACCCACGCTTTGTGCTGCCGCTTTTCAGAGCCGCGCTCGGAGCCAATGTCGACTACCTCGACATGGCGATGTCGTTGTCGAAGCCGCACCCGCATCGCCCGTACCACGACACCGGCGTGAAGCTCGGTGACGAGCAGTTCGCGCTTGCCGACAAATGGGCGGCCGCCGGCCGACTCGCGCTCGTCGGCATCGGCGTCGAACCGGGCCTGTCGGACGTGTTCGCCCGTTACGCCGCCGACCATCTCTTCACGACCATCGATGAGATCGGTGTGCGCGACGGCGCCAATCTCGTCGTCGAGGGCTACGACTTCGCGCCGACGTTCTCGATCTGGACCACGATCGAGGAGTGCCTCAACCCGCCGGTGATTTGGGAGCGCGATCGCGGTTGGTTCACGACTGCGCCGTTCAGCGAACCCGAGGTATTCGTGTTCCCCGAGGGGATCGGTCCGGTCGAGTGCGTCAACGTCGAGCACGAGGAGGTGTTGCTGATCCCGCGATGGGTCGATGCCAACCGGGTCACGTTCAAGTACGGGCTGGGCGCGGAGTTCATCGAGGTGCTCAAGACGTTGCACAAACTCGGCCTGGACAGCACGAAGACCGTCGCCGTCGCAGGAGGGTCGGTGTCGCCGCGCGACGTCGTCGCCGCCTGCCTTCCCGATCCTGCGACGCTTGGCGAGAAGATGCGCGGCAAGACCTGCGCCGGCACTTGGGTGCGCGGCACCGGCAAAGACGGATCGCCGACGGAGGTCTACCTGTACCACGTCGTCGACAACGAGTGGTCGATGAGCGAGTACGGCTGCCAGGCAGTCGTGTGGCAGACCGCCCTCAACCCCGTCGTCGCGCTCGAGCTGCTCGCCGCGGACGTCTGGTCGGGTCGCGGCGTGCTCGGCCCCGAGGCGTTCGACGCCGCGCCGTTCCTCTCGCTGCTCACCCAGTACGGCTCGCCGTGGGGTCAGCGGGACGGCGGGTGACTCAGCCGGCGAACAACTCGGCGACGCATTCTTCGAAGACGGCGGTGTGCTGGTCGACGTCGTCGGCCGTGGTGGACGGGCACATCAATGCCATGTTGTGGAACGGCGTGAGCAAGATGCCGCTGTTCAACGCGAACAAATGCAGGTACTGCTGCAGCTCGAAGTCGTCGCCACTCGCCGCCTCGGCGCCGTCGCGTGGTTGCGTCGGTGAGAACGCGTATTCCGCGCGGCACCCGAGGGTGGTGACGTGCCACGGCACGTCGTGGGCGTCGAGCGCCTTCTGCACGCCGTTCGCCCATCGGTCGCCGAGCGGCAGCATGCGCGCGAACGCCTCGTCGGTCAGCACCTCCGCCAGCGTCGTCCGGATCGCCGCCAGCGACAGCGCGTTGCCGGCGAGCGTGCCGCCGACCCCGCCGACGTCGATGTCTTCGAGCTCGACACTGCGCTGCACCAGGTCGTTCAACTCAGCGCTCAGGCCGAACGTCGCGGCCGGGATGCCGCCGGCGATCGACTTACCGATGACCAACACGTCAGGCTCGAGGTCGAAGGCCTTGGTGTAGCCACCGGGTCCGGCGCAAATCGTGTGCGTCTCGTCGATGATGAGCCACACGCCGTAGGCGCGGGTGAGCTCTCGCAGTGCCTCGTGGTAGCCAGGCTCGGGCATCACGATGCCGATGTTCGTCATCGCCGGCTCGGCGAGCACGCACGCCACCTCACCTGTCGCGAACGCCGCTTCGAGCCCTGCCAGATCGTTGAACTGCACCACCGCGGTCGTCTCGGACGGCGGCACCGGCGCCCCGATGTTGCCGCGGCGGGCGACGACCCGCCCCGCTGAGTCGAGCGTGGCGAACGCCTCGTCGACGCTGCCGTGGTAGCAGTAATCGAAGACGAGCACTTTTGGACGACGGGTTACGTGGCGCGCGTAACGAATGACGTGCCGGTTGGCGTCGGTGGCCGTGAGGGTGAATTGCCAATAGGGCAAGCCAAAACGGCGCTGCAGCTCCGTGCCTACCGCGACGGCGTCCGCGGTCGGCAACATCGAGGTGATGCCGCGCGCCAGTTGTCTCTCGATGGCGACAAGGGTGGCCTTGGGCGAGTGCCCGGCCATCGCGCCAGTGTCGCCAAGGCAGAAGTCGATGTAGTCGTGACCGTCGACGTCGGTGAAGTGCGCGCCTTGCGCAGCTTCGACGAAAACCGGGAAGGCGCCGGGCCACTTGGCCATCCAGCTCATCGGCACGCCGTGCGGCATTGACTGCACCGCCGCGCCGGCAAGCTTGGCCGAACGGGGGCGTTCGGCGACGAACCGCGTTTCCTCCCGCCCCGTCAGCGTGCGCAGTAGCGCTCTATCGAGCTGAGGCATCGGTGGCTCCCGTTACAGCGACGCGATGGCGTTCTCGAGGATCGACAGACCCTCGTCGAGGAGGTGTTCGGGCATCACCAGCGGCGGCAGGAAGCGAAGCACGTTTCCGTAGGTGCCGGCGGTGAGCACGAGCAACCCTTCGGCGTGGCAACGTCGCGCGACGCTGGCCGTGGCTTCGGTGTTCGGCGTCTTGTCGCCGCGGCCCACGACGAACTCGATCGCGGTCATCGCGCCGCGGCCGCGAACGTCGCCCACGACGTCGAAGCGTTCCTGCATGCGGCGCAGCCGCGGCAACATCACCTCGCCGATTCGACGCGCGGCGCCGACCAGGTCGAGCTCCTCGATCGTCGCGATCGCGCCCAGCGCCGCCTCGCAGGCGACCGGATTTCCGCCGAACGTGCCGCCGAGGCCGCCGGGGTGCACGGAGTCCATGATGTGCGCTCGGCCGGTGACCGCGGCGAGCGGAAGCCCTCCCGCGATGCCTTTCGCCGTGGTGACGAGGTCGGGAACGACGCCTTCGTGCTCGCAGGCGAACATCGCTCCGGTGCGGGCGAAGCCGGTCTGGATCTCGTCGGCGACGAAGACGATGCCGTTGGCCGCGCAGAACTCCGCCAGCGCCGGAAGGAAACCCTCGGCGGGGACGACGAAACCGCCCTCGCCTTGAATCGGCTCGATGACCACGGCAGCGACGTTGTGCGCGCCGACTTGCTTGTCGATGAGCTCGAACACTTGCGCGGCGGCCTCTTCGGCACAGCGCTCTGGCCCGGTTGGCCAGCGGAACGGGTAGGCCATCGGCGCCCGGTAGACCTCAGGGGCGAACGGCCCGAAACCTTGCTTGTAAGGCATGTTTTTGGCGGTCAGTGCCATCGTCAGGTTGGTGCGGCCGTGGTAGCCGTGGTCGAAGACGACGACTGCCTGCCGACCGGTGTGAACACGCGCGATTTTGACGGCGTTCTCGACCGCCTCGGCGCCGGAGTTCAGCAGGATGGACCGCTTCTCGTGGTCGCCGGGCGTCAGCCGGTTCAGCGCCTCGCACACCGCCACGTACGCCTCGTAAGGCGTGACCATGAAACAGGTGTGGGTGAAGCGCGCCACTTGAGCCGCGACCCGGTTCGCCACCTGCTCGGCGGCATTGCCGACGTTGACCACCGCGATGCCGGCGCCGAAGTCGATGAGCGAGTTGCCGTCGACGTCGACAAGCACCCCGCCGCCCGCGTGCGTGATGAAGACCGGCAGCGTGCAACCGAGCCCGCGCGGCACCGCGGCCGCGCGGCGCTCGGCCAACTCCAACGAGCGCGGACCGGGGATAGCCGTCACCAACCGCCGCTCTTGGGGGACCGAGGGCCCGCCGACAAGGGTGGGGATCTGGGCGGTCATGGTCGCCTCACTGGAGAGATCGCGGTGTCGCGCGTCGGTGAAGGTTCGCGTCGTAGCTGACCGTAGCCGCATCGAGACACCCGCCGCTATCGGATGCGCGGGGTCATGACCGGCGCCGTGTCGCTCGATCGCGACCTCGACCCCGCCGACACTGGAACGGTGGCTCGCGCGGCGAGCACGCGATCAAACGCCCGTGCGCGGGGGCGTCGCCTGTGGTCAGCGAAACACGAGGAACGCGGCGAGCGCGACCACGACCACGGTGATGATCAGCGGCAGCCGTGCCATCGCGGGGGATGGCAACGCCGAGTTGGTCGGCCGGGTCGGCCGCGACGAGGCCCGCTGCCGAGGACGACGCCCGCCACCTATTTCGGGCGCCCGCGGTGGTTGCGGATTGCGCGCGCCGCCGCCATGCCGCCAGCTCGTCGGCTGGTCGCCGTACTTCGCGATCGCGACCCGGGTGCGGGCCGGCGGTTCGTACGCGCCGCCGCGTACGAACTCGTCGTCGAACACCAGGCCGTCGAACTCGTCGGAGTTCTCAGCGGGCGTTGCCGACGACGAGTCGTCGATCGGACCGTCTGCCATGGTGGGTGGTTCCCCTTCGCTGCCTAGCTGGTGACGCGGTTCGCGGCGATCACCCCCGAGTACCAGTGCGCGCTGCGTTTCGGCGTCCGCTTCAATGTATCGAAATCGACGCGGGTGATGCCCCATCGTTGGGTGTATCCCTCTGCCCACTCGAAGTTGTCCATCAGCGACCACAGGTGGTAGCCCTCGACGCGCACGCCGTCCGACATCGCCTGACGCAAAGCCAGCAGATGCGTGCGCAGGTAGTCGACGCGGTCGGGGTCGTCGACCACGCCGTCCGCGCCGGGGTCTTGGGTCGTCGGGATGCCGTTCTCGGTGATGGAGATCGTGACATCGCCGTAGCTTTGCTTGACCTGGCCGAGCATGTCGCGCAACCCGTTCGGATAGATCTGCTCCCAGGTTGCCTGCGAGGTCGGGTATTTCTGAACGTCCTCACCGGCGCTGCCGACGATTGTCGGGCCGTAGTAGTTGACCCCGAGGACGTCGACGCCGGCCGCAATCGTCTTCAGGTCGCCGTCCTTGACGGGGAGCGTGATGTCTTGCGAGGCAAGCGCTTGCAGCACGTCGTCTGGATACGCACCCTTGAGCACCGGCCCGAGATAGAGCCGGTTCTCGATTCCGTCGCGCGCCTTCGCCGCGGCCACGGCTGCCGCGTCGCTGGCGTCGTCCGGATAGACCGGCGTGACATTGAGCGGGATGCCGACCTTCGCGGACGACGACGCCGCGCGGACGGCCTGCGTCGCCAGCCCGTGGCCCAGCAGCAGGTGATGGGCCGCCGTGTACGCCGCGTGCGGGTCGCGTTTGCCGGGGGCGTGCGCGCCGTAGATGTAACCGACCTGGACGACGGTTTTCGGCTCGTTCAACGTCAGCCAGACCGGCACTCGATCGCCCAACGCCTTTGCCAGCAGGGCGGCGTAGTCAGCGAAATGCTTTGCGGTGTCGCGGTTCTCCCAACCCCCGGCGTCTTGCAGCGACTGCGGCGTGTCCCAATGCCAGAGCGTCGGCATCGGCCGGATGCCTCGCTCATGCAAGCCGTCGATCAGCTTCTTGTAGAAGTCGAGGCCGCGTTGGTTGACGGCGCCGGCGCCTGTCGGCAGCACCCGCGGCCACGAGATCGAGAACCGATAGCTGCGCAGGCCCATCGACGCCATGAGTGCGATGTCGTCGGCGTAGCGGTGGTAATGGTCGGCGGCGACATCGCCGGTGCTGCCGTCGGCGATCTTGCCGGACAGGTGGGCGAAGGTGTCCCACACCGACGGCCCCTTGCCGTCTGCGCTCGCGCCGCCCTCGATCTGGTAGGCCGAGGTCGCCGCGCCCCACCAAAAGTCCTTGGGAAAGGCGGCCTCCGCGGCGACGGTCGCGCCCGACGCCGTGGGGCCTGACGAGGCGAGGTCGGACGACGTGGTGGCGGCTGGCAGCGCACCGGCCGCGGGGGTGCGGGTGGCACCGCCCCCGGCGCTGCGGCTCGACGTGCACCCTGCGGCGAGTGCCGTCGTCGCGGCGAGGCCGCCCAGGCGAAGGAACGATCGGCGGCTGTACTCCGTCATCGGCTGCGCTTTCTTTGGTTGCACTCTCGTTGGCCGCGTCAGCTGCGCGGTCAGTCTCGACAACCCGGGCCGCGCCCGCCGGGTTGCCTTCCAGGCCGAAAATCTTCAGCGGGAAGGCAACCCCGCCGTCCAATCTCGGGTTTAATCCCTTCGAGTCGGCGACCGGACGCCGACGCGCGGGCGCGGAGTGTGAGTGGACGACGGTCCCGACGGTTTCGGCGAGTACGTGGCTGCTCGGCAGGCCACGTTGCTGCGCAGCGCCTGGATGTTGAGCGGAGATTGGGGGCACGCGGAGGATCTGGTGCAATGCGCCTTCGTTCGGATGCTCCCGCATTGGCATCGGGTGCGTGACGACGATCCCGACGGCTACGCGTACCGGATCTTGATGAACTGCTACCTGTCGTGGTGGCGGCGAGTGCGCCCGCGCGAGCCGGTGCCGCGCGACCTGCCAGAGGTCGCGGTGACCGACGGCGGGTTTGCCACCGTCGCGCTTCGCGACGAGCTCTCGCAACTGCTCGCGACGTTGCCGCGGCGGCAGCGCGCGGTCGTGGTGCTGCGCTACTACCACGAGTATTCGGAGGCTGAGACAGCCGCGTTGCTCGGATGCGCGGTCGGCACGGTGAAAAGTCAGGCGGCGAAGGCGTTGGCCAAGATGCGGGGCCAACTGTCGGCGGCGCCGGCGCCGGTGAGGCAGTCACGATGAGCGTTCACGACTCCGAAGACCGGCTGCGCGAGTTGATGCGCACCACGCCGCTCGAACCGCCACTGCGCGCGGACCTGCCCGAGCGGGTGCAGGCCGGGGCCCGTCGTCGTCGGCGCTGGCAGCAAGCGGGCGCCGCGTTGTGCGTCGTGCTGGCCGCGGCGGCCGGCGCGGTTGTCGCGCGGGTCGCCGATGGACAGCCTGGTGGAACCCACCCGATCAGCGGACGCGCTTCGTGTGCGGGGACCGTGGTGACCGCGACAGCCGGCTCGCAGCGGGTTGCGCTGCCCGGCCAGGGCGCCCACCAGTTGACCGTCCAACTCGGTGACTCGGTGCGCTTCCACGCGGTTGGCCCGTGCTCGGCGCAGATCGCCCTGACCAGCCATAGCAAGAATCTCGTGAGCCGGACGAGCTCGTTCCCATCGACGGGCGACCTCGTCGCCGACGCGTCGAAGCCCGGTGTCGAGATGGCGCAGGTGACCGTGACCGACTGTCCGTCGTTCGGCGGCGCCGGCGGCTGCACCGACCCCACGGTCGTGATCGTGGTCGGTGTCATCACCGTGCAGATCACGAGCGGGCCGACCCCTTAACGACTTACGGCGGACGACGTGTTGCGCTGCGGGCGCATAGGCAACTTTCCACGTCGTCCAAGGGTTGTTGGCGGCGACAGGTCATTCGAGAGGGCTTCGACGCCGCCATGGAGGACAACATGCCCGCCGCTATCGCCCGTGTCACAGGAGTTCGCTTGGTAGGCGCCGCGCTCGCGCTGGCCGCCGTCGCCGCGGCCGCCGGATGCGGGTCGTCCAAGGCCGCCACCGCGGCAGCGCCGTCCGGATTGCGTGACGTGAGCGTCCCGTCGTGCGCGAAGGACATCGCTAACGCCGCCGGCCATGTGGTCGGGCCGGACGGCGACCCCACGGTTGTCGTGGTCATGGGCAGCGGTTCGCGCGGGCTGGTGCTCGCGCCGATGAGCAACGGCAACGATTGCCAATGGATCGGGCAGGCTCGGCACTTCGTCGATGAGGGATACCTCGTCGCGAGCCTGTCGTCAGGCAAGGACCGCGCGGCCAGTGTTCGTTATGTGGCTCAACTGCTGTACTACGAGGGCGCGAAGAAGGTGGCGCTGCTCGGTGGATCGATCGGTGGTACCGCTGTCGTGGCGGCGGCGCCGGAGGTGTCACCGGCCCCGGTTGGCGTGGTGGCGTTGAGCCCTGCGGTGGCGAGCGCCAGCGCGCTCAACCCGCTCGTCGCGGCCGCCAAGTACGACGGTCCGATGCTGACCGTCGGCGACAAGGGCGACTCGATCGTGTCGATCGACGAGGTCACGTCGCTGGCCGCCGCGCATCATAACGGCAGCGGCAAGAACGACGCCGACGCGACGCTCGAACTGACCGGGTCGACCCACGGGCTCGACATGTTCGGCGAGGACGCGAGCCTGATTGGCAGGGTCGACGACTTCTTGAAGGCCGCTTTCTCCTGACCGCGGGCTTCCGCTGCGGTCGTTGTAGAGGCGACCCAACGAACGAATTCGAAGCTCGTTAGCGGTAGCGCGACGGATTCAATGGCTTACCGACGATCACGCTGTCGTTCTCGTCGCTTTATCTCGTTGACGCGGCTAGGCTGTGCTGCCATCAGGCAGCCGTGCCGGAGCCGACGGGCTCGCGCTCGACGTTCAGGAGGCCAGCGATGACCGCAGCCCAAACTTCAGGGCCGACCGCCACTACAGCGCCGCGCGCGCTGCGCAACTTCATCGCCGGTGAGTACGTCGACACCCGCGGCGGGCGCACCTCTGCGGTGATCGACCCCAGCACGGGCGAGGCGTTCGCCACCGCCCCGGTGTCAGGCGCGGCCGACGTCGATCTCGCGATGGCCTCGGCCGCGCGGGCGTTTGAGAGCTGGCGCGACACGACGCCGTCCGAGCGACAGCGGGCTTTGTTGCGAATCGCCGACGCCATCGAGGCGCGAGCCGACGATTTTGTCGCGGCCGAGTCGCAAAACACCGGCAAGCCGCTGGGGTTGACGGCGTCCGAGGAAGTTCCGCCGATGGTCGACCAGATCAGATTCTTCGCGGGCGCGGCTCGGGTGCTCGAAGGCAAGTCCGCGGGCGAGTACATGGCGGGTCACACATCGTTCGTCCGGCGTGAGCCGGTCGGCGTCTGCGCGCAGGTGACCCC
The DNA here is from genome assembly GCA_025925185.1 of Acidothermaceae bacterium. The sequence goes on along the minus strand of JAICLV010000019.1, from coordinate 5,654 downwards.
GTGGAACTACCCGATGATGATGGCGGTCTGGAAGTGGGCGCCCGCCATCGCGGCCGGCAACACCGTGGTGTTGAAGCCGTCCGACACGACGCCGGTGACGACCGTGATGATGGCGGAGATCCTCGGCGAGTTCTTGCCTCCTGGCGTGTTCAACGTGATTTGCGGTGATCGCGACACCGGCCGGCTGCTCGTCGAGCACCCAACGCCAGCGATGGCGTCGATCACCGGCAGCGTGCGGGCCGGCATGGAGGTCGCGGGCTCCGCGGCCTCCGACCTGAAGCGGGTGCACCTCGAACTCGGAGGGAAGGCGCCGGTGGTCGTCTTCGACGACGCCGACCTGGAGAAGGCCGCCGAGGGGATCGCGATCGCGGGCTACTTCAACGCCGGCCAAGACTGCACGGCCGCGACGCGCGTACTCGCCGCGCCTCGCATTCACGACGATTTTGTGAGCGCGCTGACGGAACAGGCGCGCAACACCGTCGTCGGCCCGCCGGCGAACGCCGACGCGTTGTTCGGCCCCGTCAACAACGCCAACCAACTCGCGCGAGTCACCGGCATGGTCGACCGGTTGCCTGATCACGCGAACCTCGCGGCGGGCGGCCGTCGGGTCGGCGACACCGGCTATTTCTACGAGCCGACAGTGGTCGCGGGCTTGCGCCAGGACGACGAGATGAGCCAGCACGAGATCTTCGGACCCGTGATCACCGTGCAGCCGTTCACCGACGAGGACGAGGCGGTGCGCTGGGCAAACGGCGTGAAGTACGGCCTCGCGTCGTCCGTGTGGACGAAGGACCACGGCCGTGCGATGCGGATGGCGAAGCGGCTCGACTTCGGTTGCGTCTGGATCAACACGCACATCCCGTTGGTCGCGGAGATGCCGCATGGTGGGTTCAAGCACAGCGGCTATGGCAAGGACCTCTCGATGTACGGTCTTGAGGATTACACCCGTGTCAAGCACGTGATGACCAACCTGGAAGCGTGATGGTGATGGCGTCCGAGGAGCTGTTGGGCCGGCACAAGGCGGTGTTGCCTGCGTGGCTGGCGTTGTACTACGACGAGCCGATCGAGCTCGTGTCGGGCCGCGGTTGTCGGGTGGTCGACGGCGAAGGTCGTGAGTACCTCGACTTCTTCGCCGGCATCTTGACCAACATGCTCGGCTACAACGTCCCCGAGGTGAACGACGCGATCAAGGCACAGGTCGACAGCGGAGTGGTGCACACGTCGACGCTGTACCTGATTCGCTCACAAATCGAGCTGGCCGAGAAAATCGCCTCGCTTTCAGGAATTCCCGACGCCAAGGTGTTCTTCACGTCCTCCGGCACCGAGGCCAACGAGGCGGCGTTGTTGCTGGCCACGCAGTATCGCCGTAGCAACCAGGTGCTGGCGTTGCGCAACAGCTACCACGGCCGGTCGTTCGCCGGCATGGGCATCACGGGGAATCGGGGTTGGAGCGCGTCGAGCCTGACGCCGCTGAATGTGCATTACGTGCATAGCGGCTACCGGTATCGCAGCCCCTTCGCCGGTCTTTCGGATGACGAGTTCACCGCGGCGTGCGTCGCCGACCTGCGCGACGTCATCACCACGATGACGGCGGGCGACGTGGCATGCCTGATCGCCGAGCCGATTCAGGGGGTCGGCGGATTCGCCACCCCGCCCGACGGTTTTTTCGCCGCGTTCAAAGAAGTGCTTGACGAATACGGAATTCTGCTCGTGTCAGATGAGGTGCAGACCGGATGGGGCCGGACCGGCGAGCACTTCTGGGGCATCGACGCGCATGGCGTTGTTCCTGACGCAATGACGTTCGCCAAAGGCCTCGGTAACGGCATGTCGATTGGCGGGGTGGTCGCGCGCGCCGAGGTGATGGACTGCCTCACCGCCAATTCCATCTCCACCTTCGGCGGCAATCCGCTTGTCACCGCCGCGGCCAACGCAACCCTCGACTACGTGTTGTCGCACGACCTGCAGGCGAACGCCGCCAAGGTCGGCGCGCTGCTGTTCGAGGGAATCCGCGATTTGCAGGCGCGGCATCCGTTCATCGGCGACGTTCGCGGCAAGGGAGTGATGATCGGCGTCGAGCTCGTGCGCCCAGGCTCGAAATCGCCGGACACTGCCGCGGCCGGTCGCGTGTTAGAGGAGACGAAGGCGCGCGGGCTGCTGGTGGGCAAGGGTGGATTGTTCGGAAACGCACTGCGCATCGCGCCGCCGCTCACGTTGTCAGAGGACGAGGCGGCCGAGGGGCTGCGGATCCTTGGCCAGGCGTTCGCGGCCGCGGAGGCTTCGGGAAGTTGACCGACGGGGCTCACGCGATCGGCTGAATCAGTGCTTGCTGGTGCTTGTGGCGCAGCGGTGCTGCGCCCGATGAGTTGACGGCTTGACGCACGTCTTCTTCAGGACATCTGCCGCGCGACAAGGAGTCGACAATGGACATCATCAACCTGGGCACCGCCGACGGACTACCGCCCGTCAGCTGGGACACGGTTCTCGAAAAGCTCGTCGCGCGTGACGCACCCGCCACCGACGCGCACAACTCCCGCACCACGTGGCTGGCCACGGTGAACGACGACGGTAGTGCGCACGTGACGGCGGTCGGCGCGCTTTGGCTCGACGGTGCGTTTTGGTTCCAGACCGGCAGCGGCACGCGCAAGGCGCGCAACGTTGCGCGCGACCCCCGATGCTCGATCGCGCTGTCGGTGCGTGACGCCGACATCGTTGTCGAGGGTGACGCGTCGCACGTGACGGAGCCGAGCGCGGTCGCGCGCGTGGCGAACGCGTGGGCGGACGGCGGGTGGCCCGCCGAACCGGACGGCAGCGGGGCGGGCATCACCGCGCCGTTCAACGCGCCGGCGCAGGGACCGCCGCCGTGGGACGTGTACCGCATTGAGCCACGCTCGGTCACGGTGGCGCTCGGTGTGGAGCCGGGCGGCCTGACTCGGTTCCGGTTCTGACGCGTGTTGAGCCGGGCCGTCGCACCCCGCGCTCGCGTTACGGCGCCGGTCCCCGTCTGCGTCGCGCCCAGGCGCACGGCGAGCCCGCTTCTCGCCGTCCAATGTGCATTTTCGCGGGTGGCTTGCCGCGCGAATCGCTCGGCCGTTCGTCGGGCCGCTTGCCGGACTTGCCGGGCGGCTTTCCGGGTCGCGGTCGGTCGGGAACGTCGCGCACGGCGCGCACGGTGCGTACGGTGCGCACGGCCAATTCGTCGGCGAGCGGCGGGGCCACGGCTTCGGGATAAACGGTGTACGTGTGGCCGGTCGGCATGGTCCACGTGAAAACGCCGGGCGCGACCTGGCGCAGCGTGCGGCCAGGTGCGCCTTTGGCGACATGGTGACGCTTGCATAGAGCGCCGAGATTATGCGCGGCGGTTGGGCCCTTGGGAGACGGGATGGTGTGGTCGATCTCGCACAGCCGCGCCGGCCAGTTGCAGCCCGCGCCGCGGCAGCGCCCGTCACGTGTCTTGACGTGCCGGTCAAGGGCCGCGGGAGGGCGATACGTCGTGGTGCCGACGTCGAGCACGGCGCCCGACATCGGATCGGTCAGCAGCCGGCGCCAGGTGGCGTCGTTAGCGATCAACCGGGCGGTGTCTGCCGTGATGGGACCGTAGCCGGCGAGCTGACCGGGATGGTCGCTGATGCCGAGCAGGACTGAAGCCGGCACCGTGACGTTGAGCTGGGCGCGCGAGCCGCGCACGGTGGCGAGCGGCAGGTCGGCAAACTCACCGCCACGAGCTGCGACACCGGTCCGCATGGCGCGTTCAAACGGCGCGACCAGCGCGTCGGCCCGCAACTGATCGATGTTGCGGGGCTCGGCGCGCCCACGGCGCGCCTTGGTCGCGCGGGCGATCGCGGTGAGCGCGGTGTCGATCGCGATCGCCTGCGGCGCCGGCAACACGGCCCACAACTCGGCCATCTCGTCAGGCAGCGGTCGGATAACGACCTTCCGCTCGAGCTTCGCTTTCGCCGCGCGGTTGCGTGCCGCGGCCGGGTCAGCCGCGATCGCGGCCCGCCGCACGCTCTCGCGTAACCTTCCGCAATTTTGCTCAGGCGCGCGCACCAACGCCAGGCGCTCCACCTCGCCTGCTGTCTCGATATCGAGATGCCTGGTCTCGTCGATGATCACCCGTGCTCGAGCTAGGTCGACACGCCCGGTGGCGAGCGCCTCGCGGGTCGCCGGCAGGGAGCGGGCGAGCGACAGTCCGATATCTATCCGGGTGGCCGCTGCCACGCGCGACGTCGAGAGCCGCGCGGCGAGTTCGTCGTCCGCGAACTCGCGCACCATCTGCCCGACGCCTGCGCGCGCCGCCCAGCCGGCGTGTGGGTCGGTGCCCACGATGACCGGACGACGGACGAATTCGGCCACCGCTGCGAGTTGCGCCTCCTGCGCCCAGCTGATCACCCGCTCCCACCCGGCGACGACCTCGAGCAAATCGTGGTCTGAGCGGACGTCGGACGAGTCGTGGGGCGCGAGTGACGCGGCAAGCGCCAACCCGCCCGGCAACGCGCGCAACGCGTCGGACAGCGACTCGATCCCCTCGGACATGATGCCGAACGTAACGGTGGCCACTGACATTTTGGTTGGGGCCGTCATGCGGCAATCCCCTTGGGGATAAAGGAAAATAGACCTGTGGAAACCCCTGCGCAGGAAGTGGCCAGCGGCACGGAAGTGGCTGTGCACGAACTTGGCGGGCACGAAGGTGGCCGGGCACGAACGCGGCCGGGGACGAACGCGGCGGGCACGAACTTGGCCGGGCACGAACTCGGCCAGGCGCGGCCGTGGCCTCGGTTCGGAAGGAACGGCGTCGACGGCGCGCCTGGCGGGGAATCCCACGCCGGCCTGGCACGATCATGTCGTGCCCACCCAAGCAGATATCGGATGGTTGACGATCCGACTGACCGAGCCGAACGCTCGTCGCCTCAACGCCACGCTGGCCGCGATCGTGGAACGCGCGCATGCGTGCGGCTTGAGGGCCGCGACGATCACGCACTCGCCTGGTGAGGTGCCAGTCCCACGCCAGATGTCGCGCCAGACGCCGCGCCAGATCTCTTTGCCGGACGGCGTGCGCGGCACGGTCACTGTCGCCGACGGCCACGCCAAGCTGCGCGAATTCGTCGTTCAAATAGGTGACCTCCTGCGGGCTCGTGCCACCGTCGAGATCGACGGCACGGCAGTCGCCCTCGATCGGCAGCCGGTCGGCTCCTAGCGTCCTGCGCGTGCTGCGGCCGCCGGATACGCTGCGCCTGTGAACAGCGGTTCGGCGCGGTTGCGGGCGGCCGTCGTCGGGCTTGGCGGCATCGCGCGCAAGGCCTATCTCCCGGCGCTGGCGGCGCGCGCCGACCTCGACCTTGTGCTCTGTACCCGCGATCGCTCCGCCCTTGACGCGATCGGTGACGCGTATCGGCTGCCCGACCGCCACACCGATGTCGACTCGGCGCTTGAATCCGGTGTCGACCTGGCGTTCGTCCACGTCGCCACGGCCGCGCACGTGACCGTCGTCACGCGGTTCCTCGACGCCGGTGTCCCGACCTTCGTCGACAAGCCGCTCGCGTACACGGCCGTCGAGTCGGGGGGGGGGGGGGGGCGGGGCGCGGGGCGGGGGGCCGGGCGGAGGGGAGGGGGGGAACGTGCCGTAGCGCCGCCCGACCAGCCCACCGCCGCCGAGG
>JAICLV010000008.1 GCA_025925185.1 Acidothermaceae bacterium | reverse complement strand
TGATCATCATCCAGTTCGTGGTCATCACGAACGGCGCCGGCCGCGTCGCGGAAGTCGGCGCGCGGTTCACTCTCGACGCGATGCCGGGCAAGCAGATGGCGATCGACGCCGACCTCAACGCCGGCCTCATCGACGAGCATGAAGCGAGGAGACGGCGCACCGAGGTCACCGCCGAGGCCGACTTCTACGGCGCGATGGACGGCGCGAGCAAGTTCGTCAAGGGCGACGCGATCGCGGCGATCGTCATCACGCTGGTCAACCTGATCGGCGGGCTTGGCGTCGGCATCATGCAGCGCCACATGTCGGCCGGCGACGCGGTGTCCACGTACAGCCTGCTGTCGATCGGCGACGGTCTGGTGTCGCAGATCCCCGCGCTGCTGCTGTCGGTCTCCACCGGTCTGATCGTCACCCGTGCGGCGACCGACGGTGACATGGGAACCGACGTCATCCGGCAGATCACCGCGCAGCGTCAGGCGGTGCGCATCGGTGGCGCCGCGGTCATCGCGCTCGCGCTCATCCCGGGATTGCCCAAGCTGCCCTTCCTGGTGCTCGGCGGCACCGTCTTAATGATCGGCATGCGGCTGAAGGACCCCGAGCAGGCGAAAGAAAAGGCCGACCAGCCGGAGCTCACGGCCGGGCCCGCGCCAGATTCCGCCGAGGCACTGGTCAACGAGATGCGCGTCGAGCCGCTTGAGCTCGAGCTGGCCTTCGACCTGGTGGACCTCGTCGACACCTCGGCCGGCGGCGAGCTGCTCGAGCGCGTGCGCGCGCTGCGGCGCAAGCTCGCGGTCGAGCTCGGCATGGTCATCCCGATGGTGCGCACCCGCGACAACCTCGACCTGCCGCCCGGCTCGTACGCGATCCGGCTCAACGGCGTCGAGATCGCCCGCGGCGAGGCGCCGCCCGGCGCCGTGCTCGCGATCGGCGACAACCTCGCCAACTTGCCTGGCACCGCCACCACCGAGCCGGTCTTCGGCCTACCCGGCAAGTGGCTGCCGCACGAGCTTCGCCAGCAGGCCGAGCTGGCCGGCGCGACCGTCGTCGACCGCGCGTCGGTCATCACCACCCACCTCGCCGAGGTCGTGCGCAACAACGCCGCGCGACTGCTGTCCCGTGAGGACGTGAAGACCCTCACCGACTTGATCCGCCGCTCCGACCCGATCGTGGTCGAGGAGCTCACACCGACGCTGCTGCAACTCGGCGACGTCCAGCGGGTGCTCCAGGGGCTGCTCGACGAGCAGGTCGCGATCCGCGGCCTGGTGCGGATCTTCGAGGCGCTCTCACAGCGGGCGCGGCAAAGCACCGATCCCGAGGGGCTCGTCGAGGCGGCCCGGGCCACCCTCGGCGCGGCGATCTCCGCGCAGTACGCCCAGGACGGCCGGCTCGCGGTGATCACCCTCGACCCGCTGCTCGAGCAGCGCATGCTCGAGCGGCTCCGAGCAGGAGAACAGGGCAGTTTCCTTGCCTTGGACGCCGAAGATGCCGAGCACATCGTCATGGACACGAACCGGCTGGCCGAGCGAGCCGAGCAGTTGGGCAACGTCCCGGTGCTCGCCTGCATGGCGCAGCTGCGGCCGGCTCTCCGTCGGTTGATCAAGACCGCGAGTCCGCGGCTGCCCGTGTTGGCGTACGCCGAACTTGGTTCGCAGTTTCAGCTAGAGACAGTGGGGACGGTGAGCGCAGCCCGTGCGAATGCAGCTTGATGGTCCCGACCTTGAGGAACTTCTGGTGCGCGCTCGCGACGAGTATGGCGAGGACGTGCGGATCGTCAAGGCCGACAAGGTGCGCAGCGGTGGCATCGGGGGCTTCTTCGCGCGCGAGCATTTCGAGCTCAGCATCGAGCTCAACGAGGACATCCACGACGCGATCAACGCCGCGAATTTCAACGACGCGAGCAACCCGGACGACGCCCGCGTGGGGCGCGGGAATCCCGATGCCGACGAGCGGCCGATCTCGCTGCTCGACCTGGCCGACGCGATCAGCGATCGCGAGCTCCAGTCACGGGTGACGCAGCAGCATCCCGAACCGCTGCCGTTCACGCCCGGCATCGGCCCGACGGTCTCGACCGAGGGCGCGTCGTTCGCGACCATCCTCGCCGGCCTGACCCAGACGGTCGCCGAACCCGCATCGGCGCAGCCGGCGCGCGAGCCCTCGGCGGACAAGGCCGTAGAAGTCCGCCCGACGTTCGCGCCGGCCATGCCCGCGCGGGTCGTCGTGCCGACGAGGGAGGACGAGCGCCCCCAGCCACGTGCGGTGCGGAAATCGCGGTCGGCCGCGCGCGCCGCGTCGTCCGAGATCTCGCTTCGCGACCTACGCGACCTGGGATTGCCGCGAACGATGCTTCCGGCCCGCGAGCGCGGCGACCTGCTGTCGCTGCTGGTCGCCGGGTTGCGCTCGCTGCCGCCAGCGCCGCGGCTGCCCGTGACAGGTGGCAACGTCGTCGCGATCGTCGGTGAGGGCGAAGGGGCGTGGGACGCCGCGCTGCAGGTCGCGCACGCGATGGGGCTCGACGAGAAGGCGCTCGCCTACCTGACCGTCGGCGGCGCGCCGGCTCGGATCGCGCCCGCCCGCCGCGTCACCGACCTCGAGCAGCTGCGGGTGCGGCTGGAGCGATGGCGCAAGCGGACGACGCCGACGATCGTGGTCGTCGACGCGCCGATGAGCGTGAAGGCCGCGGCGTGGAGCCGCCAGGCGGTCGCCGCGCTGGACGCGGCGACGGTGTGGCTCGTCGTCCCCGCGACGCGCAAGACCGAGGACGTCGCGCGGTGGGCAGACCGGCTCGGGCACACCGACGGTCTCGTCGTCACGGACGTCGACGCGAGCAGCGACCCGGCGTCGGTGCTGCAGCTGAACATCCCGGTGGCCTGGCTTGACGGACGTCCGGCGACCCCGGGCGCGTGGGCGGGTCTGCTGGTCGACCGGTTGGTGGCGGCGTCGTGAGCAACGTCAGCGTCGACATGTTGTCGCTGAACGCGCTTGTGTCGCTGCGCATCGGCGACGACGGCATCGATTACCCATCGCGCATTGAGGATATGGCGACCGACACGGTCATCGTCGCGGCGCCGTACGGCGCGAACGCCGCCATGCTGGAGAGCGGCGACCGCACGCTGCAGCTTTCGTGGGTGTCGCAGCGCGGACGATACGAGCAACCTTGCGAGTTGGTCGAGCACATTTCCAGCCGGCCAAGGCTTTGGCGGTTGCGTCCGCTCTACACCGCGACGCTGATCCAGCGGCGCCGTTACGTGCGGGCTCGCGCGGCGGTCGCGGTTTTGCTGTTCTTTCCAGGCGTTGTCTTGCCGGGCACCACGATCGACATCTCCGAGGGCGGCTTCCGGGTGCGCATCGCGCGCCGCGACCTCGAGGAGATGGCGGCCACCACCATCCACGTCACGATTTCCGGCGAGCCGCTGGAGATCCCGGGTCACGTCGTCCGGACTTCGGTGACCGAGCTCGGGCAGACGGAGGTCGTGATCGCTTTCGAGGCGGGGCGCAAGGAATCCGACGCGATCAGGCGGTTCGTCTTCGAGGTGCAACTGCGGGCGAGGGCGGCGATGCAAGCATGAGCCGGCTGAAGCTGTCAGGCGCCGGCTTGTTGCTCGCGCTGCTCGTCTCGTGGCCGGCTATTCAGCACGGCATGTTCGACCACTCGCTGGCGGTCAGCGCCATGTTCATTCGGATCGGCATCGCGGTGGCGCTCGTCATGGCGGGTCAGGCGGTGCTGGCGAGCGTGATCGACTCGTACCGGTTGCAGAACATGATTCGCAAGAACCGGCAGGAGACGGCAGAAATGAAGGCCACGCAGCAAACGGCCGAACGCGATCAAGCGGCCTGACCGCCGCTCACCGTAGAATCGGGCGGTGTTCTTAAGCCGCCGATTCGCCCGCACCGCCGCGCTTGTCGCCGTGGTGCTCGCGGCGTATGGCGGGGGAGTGCTCACTGGCGTGATGGGCAGCGGGTCGTCGAGCGACGGTGCGCGCGACGCGGCGCCATCGCCGTCACCGGGCGTGCTCGAGCAGGCGGCGAACACCTTGGAGCAGAGCGCCGCGAAGCCGATCTCCAAAGCCGAGCTCGACAAGGCCGCCGTCCAGGGCATGTTGCAGGCATTGGGCGACAAGTGGTCGAGCTACTTCACGCCGAACGACTACGCGTCGTTCGAAGCGGTCATGGACGGCGAGTACACCGGCGTCGGGCTGTGGGTGCACCGAGACTCCTCCGGCGCCGTCAGCGTTTTGAGCGTGCAGACCGGCACGCCGAGCGACGCCGCGGGCCTGCGTTCGGGTGACGTCATCAGCGCCGTCGGCGACGCGTCGATGGCGGGCAAGGCGGTGCCGGACGTCGTCAACGCCCTGCGCGGGGCGGGCGGCACGACGGTTTCGCTCACCTACACGCGCGACGGCGCGCAGCACACGATCGCGCTGAAGCGGGTCACCGTCTCCACCGAGGACGTCACCGCCAAGGTGACCGGTCCTGTGATGATCATCAAGGTGCGGGCGTTCAGCAAGGGCGTGGGTGCGAAGGTGGCGTCGTTTGACGCGACCGCGCGCGAGCGGCACCTGTCGGGGATCATCCTCGACCTGCGCGGGAACCCGGGCGGTCTGCTCGACGAGGGCGTGCGCACGGCATCCGTCTTCTTGGACGGCGGGCAGGTCGCGACGTTCGAGCGGCGCGGCGCGCAACCCTTGGAACTCAACGCGAAAAAGGGCGGCGACACAGGCACTCCACTTGCTGTCTTGGTCGACAGCGGCACGGCGAGCGCGGCCGAGGTCGTGACCGGCGCCCTGCAAGACCGCAACCGCGCAGTGGTCGTGGGCTCGCAGACGTTCGGCAAGGGGTCGGTGCAGGAGCCGAAGGTGCTCTCCGACGGGTCGGCGATCGAGTTCACCGTCGGGTCGTACCGCACGCCGTCCGGGCGCTCGCTCGACGGCGTGGGCGTGCACCCCGACGTGCCCGTCGCGTCGGGCACCTCGTCGTCGGTCGCGGAGGCGCAGGCCGTCGAGGTGCTGTCGGGTCTGATCGCCGACGCCGGCACGGGCGGGCACGGCTGATGCCGAAGGAGAGCGGCCGAAAACTCATCGCCAGCAACAAGAAAGCCCGCCACGACTACCATATCGACGACGTCTTTGAGGCCGGCGTTGTGTTGACCGGCACCGAGGTGAAGTCGTTGCGCGCCGGGCGCGCGTCGCTGGTCGACGGCTACGCGCTCATCAAGGACGGCGAGGTGTGGTTGCAAGGGGTGCACATCCCCGAGTACACCGAGGGCACCTGGACCAACCATGAGCCGCGGCGCAACCGCAAGCTCTTGCTGCACCGCAAGGAGATCATGCGGTTGATAGGCAAGACGCGCGACACCGGCGTGACGCTGGTGCCGCTGTCGCTGTACTTCAAAGACGGCCGGGCCAAGGTTGAGTTGGCGTTGGCGCACGGCAAGAAGTCGTACGACAAGCGGCAGGCGCTGGCCGAGCGGCAAGCCGGCCGCGAAATCGCCCGGGCGATGGGCCGCCGCTCCAAGGGCATGACGGAGTAGCGACCGCCCCGGCCTCCGCCAGTTGATCACGTTCAGGGGGCTGGCGTGTCCGAAGGTGCCTCCACAGACCCATCCTCGGACGAGTTCAGACGCCCAACGCGGCCGGTCGACGCCAGGTGAGGCGAGCATTCCCCTGCGCCGAGGCGCTGCTTGGGCCCTGGACCCTGCAGCTCGTGCATGGACACCGCTATAGGAGCGTCCTCGGACTAGTTGCAGGGGCCCGGCGCCCGCCGTCGCGGCGACGTAGACTGGATCGCACAACTGAACAGCGGACTTCACCGCACCATCCCTTCAAGGGGGTGACTGGTTTCGACTTCGGACGTCGAGGCAGGGGAAGCGGGCCGAGGAAGGCAGCGATGATCTCGTAAACCACACGCTGCAAAAGAAATAAGCGCCGATACTAATCGCGCCGCGTACGCTCTCGCTGCCTAAGCGAGTTGCGACGCTGTCAGCCTAGGAGCGCCTCCGGCCTAGGACCTGGCATCAGCAGGAGGCTCAACCGGACGACCCGGCTGCGGGGTCGATCGGGAAACCAAACAGCAGCTGAGCCCGTCACGACGGCTTGCCTGTAAGACCGTCGGGGCTGAGAAAGACACAGCAGGCTGCGCCCGGAGAAGCCCTGTTTCATCGCCGAAGGACCCGGGTTCGATTCCCGGCACCTCCACACAGGGGTTTTCGCAGAATGACGAAGGCTGGAAGTCGCGTGAAATGACGAACGCCGGGGCCTGATGGTCCCGGCGTTCGTCGTCTTCGGGTTTCACGCTGCCGAGGTGTCGGACCTGCTCCTTCGGAGGCGCGTCGGCGGCTGAATGTGTCCCCCCGACGCTCCAGCCACGGCGCACGGTGTTGGGCGTGCAGTCTGCGCATCAACCGAGCCGCCTAGGACAGTCGGGGACGCTCGAAGATCAACTGTTCGCCGAGCACCTCATGCCATGAACTGCCCGCGAGCGCGAAGCCGAGTTTTTGGGCCAGCCTGGTAGAGGCCTCGTTGGCGGGGGTGATCGCTGCTCGCACACCGGCCACACCCCGGGTGAGGGCCCAGTCGAGCAGGCCGCGGCTCGCCTCTTCGGCAAAGCCGCGGCGTCGATAACCGGTGACGACCCGGTAGCCGATCTCGACCCATCCGTCGCCGTCCGGCGGCCCATGAAATCCGACCTCCGCGACTACCGGCCCCGGACCGTCGGTCAGACGCACTAGACGCGTGCCCCAGTCCAGCAAACGGGCGTCGTGATCGCCTTCGACGACTCGTGGTGCAAGCCATTTCCACCCGTCGTTGTGCCACTCGATGGGAAACGGCGTTCCGAGCAGCCCGTCGGCTTGCCGCCAATCGGCGGCCATAATCGCGCGCATCACGTCGCACGACATTGGCGTCATCGCCAAACGCTGCGTCAGAATCATCGTCGCTCCGATCCTGTCGTCGTGACCCCGACGGGCATGAATAGCGGGTCGGCGGAAGTTCTACCGCATCTCGCCGTCCGAGCCGTTCAGGGGCTCTCGCGGCACCCGATCTTGGCGGCGGAGATGGGTGTGTAACGATCAAGGTCGGCGTGTGCAACTCAATGGAGCTTAGGGTTCCAGTCTCAACGGTTCGACGGCGTTTTCCTTAGCCAGCAGGGATTCGCTAGCGGTGCCAACGCCAGAACTATTTAGCTAAGACCCCACGCACGCACTTGCTTGCTTACTTAGTTCCTTGCGTATCGGCTGAAGCGCCATTTGCCTATTGTCGGCTTACTGGCCGAGCGCGTTCTCGGCCGCGCTCATGGTCGAGTCCGCAAGTGCCGCAGTCCCGCCAACAACCGTCACGTTCGACAGCGACGACCGTACTGAGGCTAGGTATGCCGATGCCGGGGTCGCTAGACCAGGCGACGTCGTTAACAGCAACGGACCATCCAGCGACGCTCCGCCGCGAAGCGCGTCAGCAAACGTCGATCCGTTCGCGATGGAAACTGCCGTCGGGTTGACGAAGAACTGCTTCGCGGTCTCCGCGGCGGTCTCGTACCGGTCGATGCCGACAACCTTCGTCGCGTCTTGACTGGCGGCCGCCGCTGGGCCGCCAACCGCGAAGACGGTGCCCTGATGCGACGCAAGGTAAGCGGACGTCGCAGCGGACATCGTGTCGCCGTCGGTCAGTAGCACCACACCACCGATGTGCGCAGCCGCCGGGCCGGCGACGAGCGCGTCGGGGAAGCTGGTGCCGGACGCGAGAAGCGCGGTGGTCGGGTCGCCCAACGTGTCGGCGACCGCGACGGCGGTGCGATACCGGTCCTCGCCAGCGATTCGCGTGACCGTGTAGCCGAGCGAGGTCAGTTGCTTCGCGACGGACGCCGGGATCGCGGCCGCCCCGCCCAGCAGATACACCGTGCGGCCCGCGGGTAATACGCGCGTCAATTCGACGCGGGTGACGTCAGGCAGCGTCGCACCAGCCGCCAGCAGTATCGGCGCGTTCTTGCCGCTGGCCAGCGGCACTCCCACGAGTGCGTCGGGGTAGCTCAAGCCCGAGGCGAGCACGACCGCGCCCGCGCTCTTGTCTGGAAAGGCCGCCTGCGACATCGCGACGGCGGTGGTGTACCGGTCGGCTCCGCCTGCCCGAGTCACGACCGGCGCGGGTCGGCTTGTCGCCACCGCCGGTGGCAGGGCTCCCTGGATCACCGACACCGTGTCATCGCCCTCATTGGCGACATAGACGGTGTGCTTGACGGTGTTGACAGCCACCCCAATTGGCGAATCGCCGACCGGCAGCGTCGTCACAACCGTGTTGGTTTCCCCGTCGATCGCAGTCACCGTGTCATCGAACGAATTCGTCTTATAGATGATGTTCGTCGCCGGGTCGACCGCCAGTCCCCAGGTGACGCTGCCGGCGAGTATCGACGTGCTCACCGAGTTGGTCGCCCCGTCGATGACGACGATGGAGCCCGCGCCCGCGTAGTTGTTCACGTAGACAGTGTTGGTGGCTGGGTTGACCGCCATCGCCGCGGTGAATCCAGGAACGGGGATCGTCGTCGTGACGGTGTTCGACCCTCCGTCGACCACCGCCACAACCGAGTTGAACTGGTCGGCCACGTAGACGGTGTTGGTCGCCGGATTGACCGCGATCCCCACCGCGGTTGTGCCCACGCTCACGGTGGCGCTGACCGTGTTCGTCGCGCTGTCGATCACTGACACGGTGCCGCCGTTGAGGTTCGCCACGTAGACGGTGTTCGTCACCGGGTTGACCGACAGCGCGAAGGGGGTGTCGCCCACTGGCACTGTCGCGATCACCGAGTTCGTCGCCTCGTCGATGACCGACACGGTGTTGTCGTTCCCGTTGGTGACGTAGACCCGATGGTTACGCGGATTGACAGCCACGCCTTGCGGGCCGCCGCCGACGGCGACCGTGGCAGTGGCCGTGAACGTCGCGCCGTCGATGACGGTCACTTGATTAGCCCCGGGATTGGTCACGTAGGCGGTGTTCGTTGTTGGGTCTACCGCCACCATGTAGGCCTCGGCACCTGCGCTCACCGTGGCTAACAACGAGTACGTCGACGCAGCCGCGGCAGGCACACCGCCGATCGAGACGGCTGCCACCAACGCCACGACGAGTCCGCCGCAGCCAACCCACCGCAGTCCGGAGATATGACCCATGACACCCTTACCGAAATCCATTGAAAGCCCATCGATTGAAGATCTGGCAGCCATCACGAGCCATGCGAGACGCGGGTGCAAGCCGCGCATGCCTCATCGGCTGGGTGTGGCGGCGGGTTAGGCAATCCAATCGCGTCGCCGTCGGCAAAATCTTCAAGGGCGCGCCCCTACGTCCGGAGCGAAGTTATTTCGACTCGATCCGGCCAAGCGGATCGACCGACGCCGCCAACTCCGCCTGCGCACTCACCCAGTTCGCGTCGTCCGAGTGCACAGCGCTGCGCAAGTACGCGACGCTGAGCCGTTGCAGTACGGCCACCCGCTCAGGGCTCTCGTCCGTCGTCTCGGTGACGTGGTGGCCGGTGATGCCGCCGAGCGAGTGCTCCGCCCCGAAGAGCGTCAGCAAGCTTTTGCTTCCAGGGCTGAAAAAGTAGGGGTCGGTGAACCAGTCAGGCCCGCGCGTCGACAGGAAAGACTGGTCGTGGTCGCCTGCCACAATCAGCGCGGCCGTCGTCATCTCGGCGAAACTCGGCTTCATAAAGGGAAAGTGTTCCGCGGCGAACGGCGTGAGGTCGTCGCCGGTGCCAGTCAGGGCGAGCAGCACGCCGGCCTTGACCCGGGGATCTGACAGGTCGGCGCCCGGATGTCCGTCAGGGTCGAGCACCCGCGCGCCAAGCAACATGCTCGCCGACTGCGCGCCCCACGAATGCCCCGCGACGGCGACGCGCTCCTTGTCGAGCCGCCCGCCCAGGCCCGGCACGGCCGACTCGATCACGTCGAGCCCGTCGAGCACCCGGCGCAAGTCCTCGACGCGGTGCAGCCAGATCTGTGGCGTGCGCGGGTCGTCGGGCGGCAGGTTCAACGTGCGCGAGTCGAGATGCGTCGGCTGGATGACGGCGAACCCGTGCGCCGTCCAGAAGTCGACCAGCGGCGCGTAGCCGTCCATGGACCCGCCGAACCCGTGCGAGAAGACGATCACCGGCAGGTCGGCGCCGCCCGCCGGCGCTGAAACTCGCACGCGTAGGTCGTCGCCACGCGTCGGCGCGGGCAAGACAACGGGTCGCATGGACACGGTTGGGACAGGCAAAGGGAGGGTTGACGCGGTCATCTCAGTCTTCGATCCTCGTATGATGGTTGGCGGAACATCGCTCCGCTTCACCATACGGAGCGCTGCTCCGTTTTGCAAGCAAACGCGGGAGGGCGGTGAGGTGGTGGCGCAGCAGCGGGGCGCGCCGGCGGCGAAGCCCCGCGCTCCCAAGCGGTCCGACGCGCGGCGTAACGAGCAGACCTTGCTCGACGCGGCGGCCGCCGTGTTCGTCGCGTCCGGCGTCGACGCGCCCGTCCGCGACATCGCGGCCAAGGCGGGCGTCGGGATGGGGACGATTTACCGGCACTTCCCGAGCCGGGCAGATCTGATCATCGCGGTCTACCAGCATCAGGTCGACGCGTGCGCCGAAGCCGGTCCAGCCCTACTGGCTAAGGAAAAATCGCCATACGCGGCGCTGACCAAGTGGGTCGAGATGTTCGTCGACTTCCTCACCACCAAGCACGGCCTGGCGGCGGCGCTGCGGTCTGACAACGCGCGGTTCCAGAACTTGCACGCGTACTTCATCGACCGACTGGTGCCCGTCTGCGCGCACCTGCTCGACGCCGCGGCCAAGGCGGGCGAGACCCGCGAGGGCACTGACGCGCTCATGTTTTTGCACGCCGTCGGCAACCTGTGCGCGGGTGTCGAACGCGACCCGCACTACGACGCCCGGCGAATGGTCCGCCTGCTCCTCGCCGGCCTGCGCGCGACCTGACGCACGCGTTCCAGCGACCGGCGGCGTTGAGTAGGGTTTCCGGATGGTCAGCGGGCTCCCACGAAGCGTCAGAAAACCCGCGTCTGGCAGCCTCGTCGCGAGATGGCTCGAGCGCGTCACGCCGCGCCCGGACACCTTCAGATGCGGCGTACGCCAGCCGCACGACAGCGATGTCGCACGCAGCCGATGGCGCTACCGGCGGGCATGGATCGACCCGCTGCGCGAAGGCGACGTCATGCGGGTCAGGCTTGACGATGGGGAGGCGTTTCGCCTTCGACTCGACGACGATCCCTGGTGGCACGGCCACGGTCCCGGCGCACGGTCGGGCTTCGTCGTCATCTCAACGCATTCGGCGGACGACGGGGGGCCCGTGCTGCTGGCCGTGCCGCACGGTGAGCTTTCCAGGTTCGAGCTCGGCGGCCTCTAAGCGCTCATGTCGACGGCGTTGACCCGGGTTGGCCGCACGGTCACGACGACGCGCGACCGCTGACCGCCGTCCATCGCCCGCAGGTCGGCCTTGTACTTCGCGCCGACCTTGTCGGCGAACGCGTAATCGTCGTCCGGCATCACCTCGGCGTCGCCCCGAATCTCGAGGTAGCGGTACGGATTCGCGAGGTCGAGCAACATCACCGAGCACGCCGGGTTGCGCCTCAGGTTCTTGGTCTTCTGCCGTGACGTGTGCAGCGAGATGCGCACCGTGTCGCCCTCGGCGAGAAACCACACTGCGGAGACCTGCGGGCGGCCGTCTGGCCCGACGGTCGCGAAGGTCGCGACGTCGGCGCCGAGCAGATCGCGGTAGGAGTCGGGGACCGCGGACACGTCGTCAGGCATCGGTGCTCGCCCGATGCGCGTCTGTGAGCTCGGCCATCGCGTGTAGCGCCAGCGTCGAGTGAGCGTAGGCGCCGCCCGCGCGCATCTCCGCGGCGACCCAGATCGCCTCCATGATCTCTTCTTCGCTGTTGCCCTTGCGCCGGGCCAACTTGGTGTGGCCCTGAATGCAGTAAGGGCACTGGGTCACGTGCGCCACGGCGACGGCGATCAACTGCTTCGTCTTCTCCGGCAGCGCCCCGTCGGCGAACACCGTGTGGCTGAAATTCTCGAACGCCTCTTGGACAGCCGGCGCGAGCTCCTTGCGGCGCTTGGCGATCTGCGGTGTTGTCGGGTAGTAGACGGACTCACTCATGCCGTGCCTCTCTCTGTCGCGTCCGGCCCGTTGTCGTGTGTCCCTCGCCATGCCAGGCCTCGTCAGGCGTCGACCTTTAACACCTATCACGGGGGGACGGCGCGCGTAAGAGCGACCGCGACGGGGTAGGTGCGCCGCGGGACTCGCGAGAACTCCCGTTTCAGCGACGCCACGTTTGGAGAGCGTCATGGCAAGTTCAATGACGGTGACATCGCAGGTTGTGCGCCTCGTCAAACGGCTCGAACGACTAGAAGCGCTCGACAAGGTGGCGAAGCCGCTGCAGCAACTCGTATCACGATGTGTCAAACCCCGTGCCGTGCGCAACATGCTCAGCGGAACGAACCTCGGCCACCCGCTGCATCCGATGCTCACCGACCTGCCCATCGGCATGTGGAGCGCGGCCGCGGCGCTCGACGCCGTGGGCGGGCGTCGCGGGCAGCCGGCCGCCGACCTGCTCGTCGGCGCTGGAATCGCAGCGGCGGTGCCGACCGCGCTGTCGGGGCTCAACGACTGGTCCGACACTTACGGCCCGGACACCCGGGTGGGGTTGGTGCACGCGAGTTCGAACACCGCGGCGTTGCTGCTGTACGCCGCCTCACTAGCGACGAGAATGCGCGGACGACGCGGGGTCGGTCGCGCACTCGGCTTCGCCGGACTCGGAGTCCTCGCGACCGGCGGTTACCTCGGCGGCTATTTGTCGTTCGTGAAAGGCGTCAACGTCAACCGCACGGCGTTCGAAGACCGCCCGACCGACTGGACTCGGGTAGCGGCCGACGCCGACCTCGCCGACGGCGTTCCGCTCAAGGCCACCGCAGGCGCGGCGTCGATCATGCTTTGCCGCAAGAACGGTCGCGTCCACGCGCTCGCCAACACCTGCACGCACATGGGCGGGCCGCTCGACGAAGGCACGGTCGACGACGGTTGCGTGACCTGCCCATGGCATGGCAGCACCTTCAGGTTGGCCGACGGGAGCATCGTTCGCGGACCGGCGAGCACGCCACAACCGACGTACGAGGTTCGTGTCGTCGATGGCGAGATCGAGGTCCGCGCGAGCGCAGATTCGTAGCGCTACCCGCTAGATCCCAACCTCGTTGCGGCCCCGTCTGCTCGCCGTTACGCTGCGTGCGGCAAGCAAGGTTAGGGAGAAGTGCGCGTGTCGGTCGATCGAGGCTATCGGCCGTCGGTCGCCGCCGCCTACGCGTTGTTCGTGCTCGTCGGTGTCAGCGCCGGCGTCGGCGGTGTCCTGCTCCCCGCGCAGATCAGCGATTACGCGGTCGACAAGGCAACCATCGGCCTGACGTTCTTCACGTTCTCGGCCGGCTTCATGGCCGCTGGCGCCACCGTAGGCGGTCTTGTGCACCGGCTCGGCATCGCGAACGCGATCGCGGTGGGCGGCGCCGCGTTCACCCTCGCCGCCGTGTATACCGGGACCCGTCCACCGTTCGTGGCACTTGTCGTCGTCCAAGTGGTCGTGGGTTACGGCATCGGCGTTCTTGAGTCGGTGCTCAACGCCTACCTCAGCGAACTGCCGAATCCGGCGACCTTGCTCAACCGGTTGCATGGGTTCTTCGGTGTCGGCGCCTTGATCGGCCCTGCGCTCGCCGCCTGGATGTTGCGGTCTACGCGCTGGACCGCCGTCTGGATCGTGCTCGCCGTCGCGAGCGCGGTGCTGGTCGCCGCGTTTCTCGTCGTAAGCCGGCAGGTCACCGAGGCGAAGCGCGCGCCGCAAGCTGCTAAACCCCCGAAGGGGTTGCTGCTCGATTCGCTGCGCAGCCGTGGCGTGGTGTTCGGTGCGCTGTTCCTCGCCGGCTACGTCGGTCTGGAGATCAGCCTCGGCAACTGGGGTTTCAGCTTCCTCGTCGGGCATTTTAACCAGGCCGAACTGCTCGCCGGTTACACGATCAGCGGTTTCTGGCTCGGCCTGACCGTGGGCCGATTCGTCATTAGCCCTCTCGGGTCGCGGGTCGGCGTGTCGTCTTCCGCGACGTCCTTCGGCTGCTTGGTCGGCGTCGCGTTAAGCGCGTTGCTGATCTGGGCGTCGCCGATCTCGGCGATCGCGGCGGTCGGCTTCGTGCTGCTCGGCTTCTTCCACGCACCGCTGTTCCCGACCGCGATGGCGATGGCGCCGCGGCTCACCGACAAGCGGCTGGTCGCGACGGCCATCGGAGTGATGAACGGCGCGTCGGTCATCGGGGGGTCGTTCTTCTCCTGGCTGTCAGGCGCGATCGCGCAAGGCGCAGGCGTGTGGACCCTGATGCCGTTCGCCCTCGCGCTCGCGCTGCTGCTGCTCGTCTTGTGGCAGCGCCTGGTCGCGGGCCTGGCAGTCTCCGCGCCGTCGCAGGCCGCCGAACTGGTCTGACCGCCGCCTTAGAGTGGGCGCATGTCGCAGTTGATCGAGGACGACGTGACGTTGCCCAGCGGCGTCCGGCTCGCCGTGCGCGTCGCCGAAGGCGCGCGTCGACCCTTTTTGCTTGTGCACGGCTTGGCGTCGAACGCCCGGCTGTGGGACGCCGCGGCCACGCACCTCGCCGACGCCGGTCACCAGGTGATCGCCGTTGACCAGCGCGGGCACGGCCGCTCCGCGGAGCCACCGGACGGCTACGACACCGACACCTGCGCCGCCGATCTCGCCACGCTGTGCGAGACCCTCGGCCTCACCGGCGAACGCGCGCCGATTGTGGCCGGCCAGTCGTGGGGCGGCAACGTCGTCCTCGTGCTCGCCGCCAAGCACCGTGCCGCGGCCGCGATCGCGCTCGTCGACGGCGGCTGGCTTCGTTTGCGCGGCAAGTTCGCGACGTTCGACGAGTGCTGGCAGCGACTTGCGCCGCCCGACTTCACCGGCATGAGCATGGCCGACATCAGCGCGCGCGTCTTGCGCCATCACCTGGACTGGCCACCGGCGTCGCGCACCAGCGCGCTCGGCAACTTCGTCGAGACCTCGGACGGCGGGGCGCGTTCGCGACTCACCAGGGAGCACCACGAAAGCATTCTGCGGTCGATGTGGGAGGGCGACCCCCGCGAGCTGTACCCGTTGGTCGACGTGCCGGCGCTGCTGATGCCCGCCGCCGGCCCCGACGACGCCGACCCGGAGGTCGTGACCGCCTTGCAGTCCATACCCCGCGCGGACGTCCGGTGGTACGCGGGCGCCGACCACGACCTACACGCGCAACAACCGTCGCGGGTCGCCGCCGACCTGCTGGAATTCGCGGCAGCGGCAGGGCTTTCATGAGCCAACTCGTCATCATGGGGTCCGGCGAGACGGCGCCGACGATGGTGCCGGTTCACCGCGAGGTTTTCGCCGCCACGCCGCCGGGTCCGGCGGTGATGCTCGACACGACGTTCGGTTTTCAACTCAACGCCGACGAGTTGGTGTCTCGGACCGGTCGTTATTTCGCCGAGAGCATTGGTAAGCGGATAGACGTCGCCACCTGGCGGTATCGCGACGACGACGCGCTGCAACGTGAGAAGAGCCTCGCTGCGTTGGCGCAGGCGACGTGGGCGTTCGCCGGGCCGGGCAGCCCGACATTCGCGTTGCGGCAGTGGGTCGACACGCCGGTGCCCGCCGCGCTTGCCGACGTTGTGCGTCGGGGTGGGACGTTGGTGATGGGCAGCGCCGCGGTCGTCACCCTCGGCGTGTGCGCGATCCCGGTGTACGAGATCTACAAGGCGGGCATCGACCCCTATCTCGCCGACGGCCTTGACCTGCTGGGCGCGCTCACCGGCGTCAAGGCGATGGTGATTCCGCACTACGACAACGCCGAGGGCGGCAGCCACGACACTCGGTTTTGCTACCTGGGCGAGCAACGGCTCGAGTTGCTCGAGCGCCGGCTGCCGGCCGACGTCGGCGTGCTCGGGGTCGACGAGCACACGGCGCTGCTCATCGACCTAGACACGAAAACCGCCGCAGTCAAGGGAAATCATGTCGTCACCGTGCGCAGGCGCGGTGAGTCGCGGGAGTTCGCCACAGGCGATGTGTTGCCGCTCGCCGAACTCGCCGCGCTGCTGCAAGGCGCCGAGAAATTGTCTGGTCACGCCATCCACCCCACCGCCGCCACACCGCAGGCCAGTGAACCGGCCGAGTCGGCCGAGTTGGCCTTGACCACGTCGCTGCACGACGCCACCGTGAGCGCACGCGAGGCTTTCGACGCCGCGCATGCCGCGCGCGACGTCGACGGTTGCGTGGCGGCGATCCTCTCGTTGGAATCGGCCATTCACGACTGGAGCACTGACACGTTGCAAAGCAGCGACGTCGACGACGCGCGACGCGCGCTGCGGGCGCTCGTCGTACGGCTCGGTGAGTTGGCACGCGCCGGTGTGAAGGACCCGCGCGCGGCGCTGGCGCCGTTCGTCGAGGAACTGTTGTCTTTGCGGGCGTTGGCGCGAGAAGGTGGCGACTTCGCGACATCCGACCAGATCCGCGACCGGCTCGCCGACGCTCGCGTCGAGGTGCGCGACACGCCTACGGGCGTCGAATGGGAGCTTCTCTCCGACTAGCTGGCCGCACCGCGGTGCGACCCTTCCACGATCCGCCGCGACCGCGCGCGTGCTGCCACGCCGAGTCGATTGTCATGGCCGCGTACAGCAGTGCGATGAACGGCAAGGTCAGTGAACGCAGCACCGAGAGTCGGTAGAACCTCAGCATTGGCAGGTAGGTCAGCGCCATCAGCAACCACGCGGCGCCACCCACCCCGATCAGCCACGGCCTCTTGGCGACCAGGCCGCCGACAACCGCCGCGACGGGGACGGCGTACGCCAGCAACAGCCCGATGACCGTCGCGATCAGCAAGAACGGCGAGTGGCGCAGTTGCGTGTACGCGCTGCGGGAGACCATCCGCCATAGCTCGCGCAGCGACGGATAGGGCCGCACGCTGCGAACGTCGTCCGACAAACCGAGCCAGATTCGGCCGCCGCGGCGCTTGAGCAACGTGCCCAGCGCCACGTCGTCGATATGCGCGTCGGCGATCTCGGCGAGCCCACCGGCGTCCGCAAGCGCGGTGCGACGCACGAGCATGCAACCACCGGCGGCGGCCGCGACGCGCGAGCGCGGAGAGTTCACCCGCGCGAAGGGATACAGCTGCGCGAAGAAGTAGACGAACGCCGGCACGATGACCCGTTCCCAACGCTGCGCCGCGCGCAGCTTCGCCATCTGCGAGACGAGGTCGAGTCGCCACGTCGTCGCGGCGCGCACAAGATCCGCGAGCGCGTCAGGGGAGTAGGTGATGTCGGCGTCCGTGAAGAGCAGGAAGTCGCAGTCGCCCGCCGCAGCGACGCCGCAGGCCATCGCGTGCACCTTGCCGGCCAAACCCGGGTCGAGCGGCCCAGCGGTGACGACGCGGGCGCCGAGACTCGCGGCCACGCTCGCCGTCGCGTCGGCGCTCGCGTCATCGACGACGACGACGGCGAACTTTCCGGGATAGCGCGACGCCAGCAACGACGGCAGCGTCGTCGGGAGCAC
Organism: Acidothermaceae bacterium; assembly: GCA_025925185.1. The sequence goes on along the minus strand of JAICLV010000008.1, from coordinate 13,687 downwards.
GGCGGCCTCGTCGCGCGCCGGCACAATCGCGACCACGCTCGGCCAGCTCCGTGGCTCGTGACGCGACGGCAGCCGGATCGACGTCCGCCAAAACCCGGCGTGCGCGAACGCGAGATAGACCCACACGGCGAGCGCGACACCGGCGACGGTCAACGGCAGCACGCGGACAGTATCTCGGTCGGGGCGCGCGGGAGGGCGCTAGGAGGATCGCGCTCGCTTGACCAACGCCACCAGGTCGCCCGGCGCCATCGGCTTCGCCATCAAGAAGCCTTGCCCGTCGTCGCAGGCGACGTTCTTCAACTCCTCCCACTGTTTGGAGGTCTCGATGCCCTCGCCCACGACCGACATGTCGAGGAAGTGCGCCATCGCGGTCAGCGCGCCTACCATCTCCCGCGCGCGTCCGCCGTCGCCGAGTTGCTCGACGAACGAGCGGTCGATCTTCAAGATGTCGACGCTGAAGTCGCGCAAATGCGCGAGCGCCGAATAGCCGGTGCCGAAGTCGTCCAACGCGAGGTGGACGCCGAGGGCCGCAAGCTCGGTCAGCGTGTCGCGCACACTCGCGGCGTCTTCGATCAGGGTCGTCTCGGTCATCTCGAGGCTAAGCCGCGCCGGCCCGATCCCGTGTCGGGTCAGCGCGTCCCGCACCACCGCGACGATCGAAGGGTCGGCGAGTTGGCGGCTGGAGATGTTCACCGCCATAGTGAGATTCGCGAGCTCGGCGTCGGCGCTCCACTCGGCGAGCTGCCGGCACGCCTCGTCGATCACCCACGCACCGATGTCGACGATGAACCCGCGCTGCTCGGCCAACGCCATGAAGTCGGCCGGACTGAGCAGCCCGCGGGTCGGGTGGTTCCAACGTAACAACGCCTCCACCCCGGTGATGGCGCCGTCGCCCAGTGAGAACAACGGCTGGTACGCGACGCAGAGCTCGCCGCGTTCGACAGCGTGGCGAAGGTCAGACTCGAGCTCGCACCGCGCGGTGGCGCGATCGCGCAGCTCGGGGTCGAACAAGAAGAATCGATTGCCGCTGCGCGCCTTCGCTTGGTACATCGCCGAGTCGGCGTCGCGGATCAGCGAATCGACGTCGACGTAGGGGTCTGAGGTGACGACGACGCCGATGCTGCCGCTGACCGGCAACTCCTCGCCTTCGTGAACGTACGGTTGCGCGAGAGCTCGGACGACGCGCTCGGCGATGATGCGCACGTCTTCCTCGGCCGACAGCTTGTCGCACAGCATCACGAACTCGTCGCCGCCGAAGCGTGCGACTGTGTCGACGCGGCGCGACACGCCTTCCAGCCGACGAGCGACGTCGCACAGCAACGTGTCGCCGACCTCGTGGCCAAGCGAGTCGTTGATCTCCTTGAAGTGGTCGAGGTCGACGAACAACACGGCAAGTCGTCCGGGCTCGCGCTCCATGCGCGTGAGGGTCTGTGCGAGGCGGTCCATGAGGAGCACGCGGTTCGCCAGGCCGGTGAGCGAGTCGTGCACCGCTTGATGCGCCAGCGCGAGTTCGGCACGCTTGGTCGCGGTGATGTCACGCGTTGACGTCAGCACCCCGCTGATCGAGCCCGCGTTGTCGAACTGCGGCACCATCTTCGTTTGATACCAGTGGGCGTCGCTCGACGCGCCCTCGCTGAACTCGATCTCGGTGGCGGCGGCGGTCACCAGGACTTCTCGCAGGCCCGCCTCCCACACCGCGGTCACGCTCGCGTCGCGACCGAGCTCGTGGTCGGTGCGCCCGACGATGCGCTCTGGCGGCAGGCCGATCGAGCGGGCGGCGCTCGCGTTGAGGTAGGCGTAGCGAAGTTGCGCGTCGTAGCGCGCGATCGCATCGGGTGACGTCTCGAGAATCGCGCGCATCTCGCGTTCCAGGCTTCTAACGCCCTCGGCGGCCGCGGATTCGTCGAGGGCGACGGTCAGCAACGCGGCCCACTGGTTCAACGTCTCCCGACCCGTGAACACGCGGCTCTCGATGGGGCCGACCGTCGCGAGCCAGCCCCAGTCGCTGTTTCCGCTCTTGACCGGCACCGCGTAGATGACTTCGCCGGGCGTCGGCACGTCGAACAGCGCACTCGGCGGGAACGCCTCAAGCGCCAACTCGCCGCCGCGTTGGGCGACGTCCGTGTCGCTGGATCGGCTGAAGGAACCCGCAATCGTCAGCGTGGATTTGTCCGCGTCGTCCCAGAGGGCCAGCACGCCGTGGTTCGCGCGCGTTCGCTCGAGCCAATGCAGGGTGCGCGGGTCGGAGTCGTGGCCGCGCAGCAGTGCCATCGTGACGTCGTATTGTGCCGCGAGCGCGGTGCGGAAGTACATGTTCTCGTCGTACGAGCGACTCAGGTTGGCGGCGCCGACCGCGAGGACGCCAGCGAGCACGGCGTCATCCGTCGCGCGGCTGCCCTGGCCGGTTGCCCGGTCACGCGCGCGTGTCGCGCCGTACCGCCGTAACGCCTCGATGACGGCGCTCACGCAGGCGCGGGTCGGTGACAACGCGTACAGCTCGCTCATCGCGGCGCGCAACTCGCCGTTGCGCAGTTGGCGTCCGCCGCCGTTCATCGCGGTGTCCTCGATGAGGACGGCGACGCGCTGGGCGAACCGCGCGACTTTGTCATGGTCGCCGAACGGGTCGGCCGACGGCGCCACAGCTTCTGCCAGATCGTGGGCGAGCACCTCGGCAGGGGCTTGCGTCGACGACTCTTCCGCGCCGATGTTCGTCGGGGTCCAGGGCTGGCAGCCGCACGACTGCCGGACGCTGAGCGACGTTAGGACGAGGTGGTGTCCCTCCTCGACCGGCTCGCCGGCCAGCAGCTGGAGCAGCAGTTGCGCGGCGCGGTTACCGACGCGCCCGAAGTCTTGCCGCACGCTCGAAAGCGCGGGCGTGACGTAGTCGGCCGCTTCCGTGTCGTCGAAGCCGATGATCGCGTGGTCGCGCGGAAGGACAAAACCCGCGGCGGTGAACGCCGACATCATGCCGATCGCGTTGAAGTCGGTGGCCGCGATCGTGGCGGTCGGGAAGTCGGGCAGTCGTAGCATTCGCGCCGCCGCGCGTTCGCCGCCTGAACGCAGGGTGTCTCCGGTCTCGAGAATCAGCTCGGGGTCGGGTTGGAGCCCGCACTCGCGCAACGCGGCCTCATAGGCGGCGCATCGCTCTCGCATGTCCAACTGGTCGAGGAAGCCGGCGAACGCGATGCGGGTGTGGCCGTGTTCGACCAAGTGCCGCACGGCCTGGAAGATGCCGGCGCGGTTGTCAGGGGAGACGATCGGACAGCGCAGGCCCGGAATCTCGTTGCTGACCATCACGACGGGCTTGCCAGCGTCCTGAATCGCCTCGAGTCGCGCCGGGTCAACGGCGTTCAACACGCTGATGTAGCCATCGATGTGGGAAGCGGCGACCAAGCTGTCGAACGGTCGAGCGCCGACGTCGTCGGCGTGCTCGCGACCGGCGTCAAGCGTTTGGATCGCGATCACCCGACCGCCGGCGGAGGTTACCGTCGCGGTGATCCCGGCCAGGATTCCGCCGAAGTAGAAGCCGCCCGCCAACGGCGAAAGCACCCCGATGTTCAGCGGCGCGGCGACAGTGGGCACGCCTGCCCATCGACAGCCGCGGGCCGGAACTGAGGCCTCGGCGGTCGCCGCCGCGCCGCGATCAACCTCGCGCTAGTGATCGTCGGCTGAGTCGACCCAGTCGAGGGTGCGCTCGACCGCCTTCTTCCATCCCGCGTAGCCGCGCTCTCGCCGCTGCGCCGGCCACGACGGCTCCCACCGTCGTCCCTCTTGCCAGTTCGCCTTGAGCTCGCCGGTGGTTCGCCAGAAACCGACGGCGAGGCCGGCGGCGTACGCGGCGCCCAGCGCCGTCGTCTCCGCGACGACGGGCCGCGATACCGGGACGTCGAGGATGTCCGCCTGCAACTGCATGCACAACTCGTTCGCGGTGACCCCGCCGTCGACCTTGAGCTCGCGTAGCTCGCAGCCCGTGTCGTCGCGCATCGCCTCGACGACGTCACGGGTCTGGTAGCAGATCGCCTCCAAGGTGGCACGGGCGACATGCGCGTTGGTGTGAAAGCGCGAGAGCCCGACGATGGCGCCGCGGGCGTCGGAACGCCAGTACGGCGCGAAGAGGCCGGAGAAGGCCGGCACGAAGTACATGCCCGCGGTGTCATCGACCTGGCGTGCCAGCGTCTCGCTGTGCGCCGCGCCCGCGATGATCCCGAGCTGGTCGCGCAGCCATTGCACCGCCGACCCGGTGACCGCGATCGAGCCTTCGAGGGCGTAGTGCGCCGGCTTGCCGTCGAGCTGGCAGCACACGGTGGTGAGCAATCCGTGCCTCGAGCGCACGATCTGCTCGCCGGTGTTGAGCAGCAGGAAATTGCCTGTGCCATAGGTGTTCTTCGCCTCGCCGACCTCGAAGCAGGCCTGGCCCATCATCGCCGCCTGCTGGTCTCCGAGCACGCCGCCGATCGCGACCTGGCCGGCGAACGGCCCGGTTCGCTGCGACTCGCCGAACACCCCGGACGACGGATGGATAGTCGGGAGCAGTTCCCTTGGAATGTCGAAGAGTGCCGTCAACTCGTCGTCCCATTGCAAGGACTCGAGGTCCATGAGCATCGTGCGGCTGGCGTTCGTGACGTCGGTGGCGTGCGCGGCACCGCCGGTGAGGTTCCACAACAGCCAGGAGTCGATGGTGCCGAATGCCGCGTTGCCCGCTGCCGCGGCAGCCCGCGCGCCCTCGACGTTTCTCAATATCCATTGGAGTTTCGCCGCCGAGAAGTAGGTCGCCGGCGGCACGCCGGCTTTGGCGCGAATCACGTCGCCCGCGCCCGACGCCTCGAGGGCGGCGACCGCGCGATCCGTGCGGGTGTCCTGCCAGACGATCGCGTTCGTGAGCGGGGTTCCGGTTGTGCGGTCCCAGACCACCGTGGTCTCGCGCTGATTGGTGACGCCGACGGCCGCTATGTCGCTCGCCTTCAGGTTCGCCGTGCGCAAGGTGGTCTCGATGACCGCGCGGGTGCGCTCCCAGATCTCGGTCGGGTCGTGCTCGACCCAGCCTGCTCGCGGCAGCAGTTGGCTGTGCTCCAACTGGTGCCGGGCGACCTCGCGGCCCGTGTGGTCGAAGACCATGAACCGGGTGCTGGTGGTGCCTTGGTCGATCGCGGCGACGAAGTCAGCCACGCCGGGCCGCTTCTGCGCCGGGCCGGAGCTCGACCCCCGCTGCGCGCAACTCCTCGCGGGCTCGCGCGCCAAGCTCCGGGGTCACCGGAACGGTCAGGTCGCTCAGCACCGTCGTCGGGTGACCGAGCCGGTGCGCGTCGAGCGCGGTGGCCTTCACGCAATGGCTTTCCGCGATTCCGCAAACGTCGACGCGGTCGATCCGCGCGTCGGTGAGCACATCTTGCAGCGGCCGGCCGGACTCGTCGGCGCCGTCGAATCCCGAGTAGGCGGCCCCGTGTTCGCCCTTCTTAACCGCGACGACGCCCGGCGTCTGCTCGAGGACCTTGGCCAGCGCCGGGTGCAAGTCCGCGTTGGGGGTGCCGACGACACCGTGCGGCGGCCAGGTGTCGACGAAGTCGGGCTGCTCGGAGAAGTGCGCGCCGGGATCGACGTGCCAGTCCTGGGTCGTCACGATCAAGCCGTAGTCGGCATGTCGCTCGCGTAGGAAGTCGGCGATGCGCGCCGCGACGTCGTTGCCGCCGGCGACCGGCAGCTCGCCGCCCTCGCAGAACGTGGGCTGCACGTCAACCACGATCAACGCCCGCCGGTCTCCCATACAGGTAGGGTAGAACGCCCCTCCACGCCCGGACCGAAGGAGTTGTGTGGCCGACGAGCCGACCGAGCTCGAGCGCGAGCAGAGCTACCTCGACCGGCTGTACGCGCGGCTCGACGAGTTGCGCGCCCGCACGGAGTCGGATCTCGCCGCCGTCCGCCGCCAGCGACCCAGCGGCACGCATCAAAACCGCTCCGAGCGCGACGCGTTCGCCACGATGTACGAGCAGCGGCTCGCGCAGTTGCGCGCGGTCGAAGATCGGCTGTGCTTCGGTCGGTTCGACGTCCGCGACGGCACCCGCCGCTACGTCGGCCGCATCGGTCTGTCCGACGAGGAGCGTCAGCAACTGCTGATCGACTGGCGGGCGCCGGCGGCGCGGCTGTTTTATCAGGCCACCGCGGCGACACCGGGCGACGTAGTCCGGCGACGCCACCTCACGACCCGTGGCCGCGCCGTCGTCGCGATCGAGGACGAGGTGCTCGACCTCGACGCCATCGACGGCGGCGAGTTGTCGCACCTCACCGGCGAGGGCGCGCTGCTCGCGGCCTTGAACGCGCATCGCACCGGTCGCATGGGCGACATCGTCGCCACGATCCAAGCCGAGCAAGACGAAATCATCCGGTCCGAACTCGGCGGGGTGCTCGTCGTCCAAGGCGGACCGGGCACGGGCAAGACCGCCGTCGCGCTGCATCGCGCCGCGTATCTGCTCTACACCTACCGCGACCGCCTCGAGCGGCGCGGCGTGCTCGTCGTCGGACCCAACCGAGTTTTCCTGCGTTACATCGAAAAAGTGTTGCCATCGTTGGGCGAGACCGGCGTTGTGATGGCCAGCCTCGGCGAACTCTTCCCGGGAGTGACGGCCGAGTCCGACGACGCACCAGCGGTCGCCGCCGTCAAAGGCTCCCCGCGAATGGCCTCGGTGGTCGCCGCTGCCGTGCGCGCGCGACAGCGCGTGCCGTCATCCGCCTTGAAACTGGACGTCGAGGGGCGCGAGCTGGTGCTGCGACCGCACGTGGTGGCCGCCGCCCAGGCCCGGGCGCGGCGAGGCGGCAAACCGCACAACGTGGCGCGCGTCGGCTACGTGAGAGAGCTGCTCGACCAGTTGGTCTCGCAATACGCGCGGGTGCTTGGCGTGCGCCTCGACGCCGAGAATCGCCGCGAGTTGCTGGCGGATCTGCGCGCCGCCAAAGACGTGCGGCGCGAGGTCAATCTGAGCTGGATGCCCCTCACCCCGCAACGGTTGCTCGAAGACCTGTACGCCGAACCGCGCCTGCTGAGGGAGGCGGCGCCCCTCTTCGCCGAAGCCGAACTCGACGCGTTGTATCGCCCACGCGGCAGCGCGTGGACCATCTCCGACGTCCCGCTGCTCGATGAGGCCGCAGAGCTGCTCGGGGAGGAGGAGTCGACGTCCGAGCAGGCGCGCTTGGCGGCCGCCGAGCGGCGCGCGGCGATCGAATACGCGCGGGGGGCGCTGCAATTGTCGGGCGCCGGCGCGTTCGTGTCGGCCGAGCAACTCGCCGACCGCTTCGGCGACGGCGGCCCGTTGTTGTCGACCGCCGAGCGCGCCATCGCCGACCGCACGTGGGCATACGGCCACGTCGTCGTCGACGAGGCGCAGGAGTTGTCGGCGATGGCGTGGCGGATGCTGATGCGCCGATGCCCGACGAAATCGATGACCCTCGTGGGCGACGTCGCGCAGACCGGGTCGGCCGCCGGCGCGCAGTCGTGGGCGTCGGTGCTCGGGCCACACGTCGGTGACCGCTGGCAACTCGCCGAACTGACCGTGAACTACCGGACGCCGGGCCAGGTCATGCGACTCGCGACCGCGGTCTTGCGCGGCGCGGGCATCGACGCGCCCGCCCCCACGTCCGCCCGAGAAGGCGACTTTCCGCCTGTGGCGCAAGCGATTCCCTCGGACGACGCGGTCGCGCTCGTCGCCGGGGTGCGCGCCGAGGTCGACGTCCTTGGTGGTGGGAAGCTCGCTGTCATCAGCGCCGCCTCGCAAACCGACGCCGTTTACGTCGCCCTGGCCGAGGGGTTGCCCGCCGGCAGTGTCGGGCGCGGTGCGAACTCGCTCGACGCGACGGTCGCCGTGCTGTCGGTCACCGAGGCGAAGGGGCTCGAGTTCGACGCGGTCGCGCTGGTCGAGCCGGCGCGAATCATGCGTGAGTCGCCACGTGGGGCGAACGACCTCTACGTGGCGATCACCCGGCCCACCCAGCGACTGCGGGTGCTGCACAGCGAGCCGCTGCCAGCAGGATTCGAGTCGATCCGCTCCGCGTAGTTCGGCCGGCCGCTTTCCTCGGCTGCTTTCTTCGGCTGCTTTCATGGTCAACTCAGGCAACTCCCAGCCAGCGCCCCGACTGTTGTCAATGACAGGTGGTGGACGACGCGGAGGAGTGACCGGTGAACCCCTATGAGCAACAGCCTGACAAGCAACGGGACGACGAGCAGACCCCAGACCCGATGCCCTGGTGGTCCTCTTTGCCGTCTTCTGCAGAGCCGGTCACGCCAGCCGCGCCGCCCCCGGACGAGCCGTCGGCCGCCGCGCACGAGTTGCCACCGCCGAAGCCGAAGCGGACCCGCCCATGGATTCGGCAAAGCGGCGCGGTGGTAGCGGCCGTCGTCATCTCCGCGGCCGCGACGGGCGCCGTCGTCCACACCATCGACGACAGCGGCAGCCACAATGCGATCGCGACGCCAGCCGCCTCATCGACGTCCGTCGCGAATGTGCCTTCTGCGGCGCAACTCTCGTCGAGCGTGAAGTCGGCGCTCGCGAAGATCGAGCCGTCCGTCGTCATCATCAACGACACGGTCACGACGTCCGGAAATGGTCGCGGCGGCTTCGGTGGTTTCGGCGGGTTCCAGGCGGACGGCGCGGGCACCGGCATCATCGTCAGCGCCGATGGCGAGGTAGTCACGAACGCGCACGTCGTGAATGGCGCGACGAACATCAAGGTGACGCTGCCCAACAACGGCGGCACGCACGACGCGACCGTCGTCGGCATGGACACCTCGAAGGACCTCGCGGTCATCAAGGTCTCCGGAGTCTCCGGCCTCACCGCCGCGACGTTCGCCAACTCCGACACCGTGCAGGTCGGCGACGCCGTCATCGCGGTCGGAAACGCCTTGGGTTACGGCGGTTCTCCCACGGTGACCGAAGGGATCGTCTCCGCGAAGGACCGCAGCCTCCAAGACAGCGAGGACAACCTGAGCGGCTTGCTGCAGACCGACGCGGCGATCAACCCCGGCAACAGCGGCGGCCCACTGGTCGACACCAACGGCGACGTCGTCGGCATCAATGTCGCGGTCGCGACCGGCACGAGCAGCGAGCCGGCCCAAAACATCGGTTTCACGATTCCGAGCAACACCGTCGTCAAGGCGCTGCCCGATCTGAAGGCCGGTAAGAGCGCTAGCGGCGGAGGGGCCCAAAGCACCACCTATCTCGGCGTGCAGATCGCGGACGCGCAAAACGGCGCCGGCGTCGTGGCGGTGCAGCCGGGCAGCCCGGCCGACAAGGCGGGCCTGGAGGCGAACGACGTCATCACCAAGTTCGGAGACACGACCATCAGCGACAGCTCGGACCTGCAACAGGCGGTGCGTGCGCAAAAGCCCGGCGCCACCGTGACGATGACGGTGATTCGCGACGGTCAGACGATAACCGTGAAGGTCACCTTGGGCAGCAACGCGTTGAACTCCTAGCCGACACAATGGCGGTGTGAGCCGCCTCGTGCACATCGCGTACGTCGTCACGCCGGACGCCGAGCCGCTCGGCGTCCGGCGCCAATTCGGCCGGTCCCTGATGCGACGGCTGCTCGACACGCGCTTGGGCGCGGGCGTGGCTCGGGTCGAAGTCACAGAGTCCGGCCAACCCGTCGTCGTTGGCGCGGCGCGACCGGCGTTCGTCTCGCTCAGCCACACCGACCGGCTCGTCGCGGCCGCGTTCGCCACGAGCCGCGTCGGCATCGACGCCGAGCCGCTCGATCGCACCCCGTCGCATCCTTCTGTGCGCTCAAGGGTGTGCTCGGCCGCGGAGCTTTCGTGGCTCGACGAGCTGCCAGAACACCGGCGAGATGAGGGTTTTCTGCGGTTGTGGACTCGCAAGGAGTCCTACGGCAAGGCGATCGGCGTGGGCTTGCGATTCGAGTGGCGCTCGACGAGTTTCAACCCGGACGACGCCCGCCTCGGCGGTGTGCCGGGGGACTGGCACGCGAGCGACGTGGATCTCGGCGGGGACGTCGTAGCGACGGTCGTCGTCGAGGGCGGGGCGCAGGAGATCGAGGTCGTCAAGGTCGACTCGCGCGAGCTTCCCGACCTAGGGTGAGGCCCATGCGAAGTCGACCGGGTCCCACCGTCGCAGCGCTCGCCGCCCTCGCCGCCCTCGCCGCCCGCGCCGTCGTCCCGATCGTCACGTCCGGTCCGGCGCTCGCCGCAGGCGTCTCCGTGACCCGGGTCGCCGGCGCCGACCGGTACGCCACGGCGGCCGCCATCGCCGACGCGGGCTGGCCGTCGGCCCTGCCGGCCGGCGCCACCTTGCTGCTCGCGACCGGCCAGACGTTCCCCGACGCGGTGGCGGGCGCGGCCGCCGCCGGACACCTCGGCGTCCCCCTCCTGCTCACGCCGTCCGGCTCGCTCTCGTCGTCCGCGAAATCGGAGATCAGCCGGCTCAAGCCCGCGCATGTCGTGCTGCTCGGCGGCGGCGCGGCGGTCTCGAGCGCGGTCGCCTCGCAGGTCGGCGCACTTGGTGTCGACGTGCAGCGTTGGCAAGGCGCCGACCGGTACGGCACGGCAGCGGCCATCTCGAAGGCGACGTACCCGAACGGCGCCGTCAACGTCTACCTGGCCACCGGCGCCGCGTTCCCCGACGCGCTGGCCGGCTCGGCGCTGGCCGCTGTCGCGGGCGGACCGTTGCTGCTGACCGACCCGAAGTCGCTGCCCGCCGCCACGTCAGCCGAGATCACCCGGCTGCATCCGTCCGCGATCATCGCGCTCGGTGGCACGTCGGCGGTCAGCGAGGCGGTGCTCGACGCGGCCGTGAGCGCGGCGGGCGGCGCCCAGAAGTCGCGGATGGCCGGGTCCGACCGCTACGCCACCGCCGACGCGATCGCGTCGACGTTGGTGCAGGTGCGCGGCGGCACCACGGCGTCCAACGGCGCGCTGCTCGCCACCGGGCTCGACTTCGCCGACGCGCTCGCCGGCGCCGCCTGGGCCGGCGCCACGGACCGGCCGCTGTTCCTCGCGCCCGGCACGTACGTCGTGCCGCACACCTGGGAGACCCTGCAGTCGTTGAAGGCGCCGTCCGTCACGGTGCTCGGCGGGTCAAAAGCGATCTCGGACGACGTCGCGAGCGGTCTTCAGTCGGGCAGTCCGCCGACCTCGCCGACGGCGCCCCCCGCCTTGCCGGCCGGCGCGACGGACTGGCCGACGTACCACCACGACGCGCAACGCAGCGGCACGACGTCCGCCGGGCCGGAATTCGGTATGTTTCGCCATGCTTGGGCGGAAGTGCTCGACGGCGCGATATACGGGCAACCGATCGTCATCGGCAACCTGGCCGTTGTCGGCACAGAGGGCGGCTCGCTATGCGCGTTCGCATTGGGCGCGGGAGGGGCGGTGGCGTGGTGTCGCCACATCGCCGATCCGATACCTCGATCGTCCCTGCCATGCGGCAACATCGACCCACTCGGAATCACCGGCACGCCGGCCTACGACCCGGTGCACGGACTCGTCTACGCGGTCGCGGAGACATCGGGCGGTCATCACATCCTCGCGGCCGTTCGACTCACCGACGGGGTTCTTGTCTTCGCCAGAACCGTGGATCCGCTCAGCGGTTCGCCCCTCGCTTCGCAACAACGCGGGGCGATTCTCGTCGCGAACAATCGCGTATACGTGGCTTACGGCGGTTTGGCGGGCGACTGCGGGCAATACATCGGCCAGATCGTGTCGGTGCCCGCAAACGGCACCGGCGACCTGATCGACTGGGCGGTGCCCACCTCGCGCGAGGGCGGTATCTGGGCGCCCGCCGGCCCGATCGCCGACACCGATGGCACGATCCTCGTCGCGGCCGGCAACGGCACCTCGGACACTACCTACGACGGCTCCGACTCGGTGACCCGGCTGTCGCCGACGCTCACCCGACTTGATTACTTCGCGCCGAGCACGTGGGCCTCCGACAACGACGGTGACCTCGATCTCGGCTCGATGTCGCCGGTGCTCGTAGGTGGCAAGGTCCTTATCGCAGGAAAGCGGGGCACCGCGTACCTGCTATCGCCGACTCATTTCGGCGGTGTCGGCGGTCAGGTCGCGCAGGCCAGCGTGTGCCGGCCGTTCGGCGGCGCGGCGGTCAGTGGCAACATCGCCTATCTTCCGTGCGCCGATGGCATTCGAGCGGTGTCGGTGTCGGGAAACACGATGACCGTCCTTTGGCACGCGGCGTCCAACATCACGGGGCCGCCGGTGTACGCGAACGGCACGGTCTACTCCACGCAAGGCGACTCGGTGGTGGCCCTCGACGCGGCCACTGGCGCGATTCGCGGGACGATCGACGTCGGCCCGCTACCGCACTTCGCGTCACCGACGCTGACTGGGGGGCTCCTGTTGATTGGAACGATGAACGGCTTGACCGCCGTGGCGATTTGATAAGGAGAAGCGTGACTTACCTCGCCGACGAGCGTCGGCACGAGCGGATGTCGTATCGCCGATGCGGGCGCAGCGGCATCGACTTGCCGGCGATCAGCCTCGGGCTGTGGCATAACTTCGGCGACGACAAGCCGTTCGCCACGCAGCGCGAGATCCTGCGCCGGGCGTTCGACCTTGGCATCACCCATTTCGACCTCGCCAACAACTACGGGCCACCGGCCGGCTCGGCCGAGACCAACTTCGGGCGGCATCTGCGGGAGGACTTCAGGCCCTATCGCGACGAGCTCGTCATCTCCACCAAAGCCGGTTGGGACATGTGGCCCGGTCCTTACGGCGATCTCGGCTCCCGCAAGCACCTGCTGACGAGCCTCGACGCGAGCTTGCGGCGCATGGGTCTCGACTACGTCGACATCTTCTACCACCACCGGTTCGACCCTGACACTCCGATGGAGGAGTCGCTGGCGGCGCTCGACACCGCGGTTCGGCAGGGAAAAACCTTGTACGTGGGCGTCTCCTCGTATTCAGCCAAGCGCACGGAGGAGGCGGTCGCGATCTTGCGTGAGATGGGGACGCCGTTGCTCGTCCATCAGCCGTCCTACTCGATGCTGAACCGCTGGATCGAGGAGGAGCTGCTCGACCTGCTCGGCCGTGAGGGTGTCGGCTGCGTTGCGTTTTCGCCGCTGGCGCAAGGAATGCTGACCGACCGGTACCTCAACGGGATTCCTGCCGACTCGCGCGCCGCGCAGGGCCGCTTCCTCACCGCTGACATGCTGACCGATCAGAACATGAAGCACATCCGCGCACTCAACGACATGGCGCGGCGGCGCGGCCAGACGCTCGCGCAGATGGCGCTTGCGTGGGCGATGCGCGACCCCCGGGTCACCTCCGTGCTCGTCGGTGCGAGCAGTGTGGCGCAGCTGGAGCAAAATGTCGGGGCGTTGGCCAACACCGGCTTTGACGGCGAAGAGCTCGCCGCGATTGATCGCCACGCCGTCGAGGGAGGCATCGACATCTCGTCCGGCCTCCCGGCCTCGTAGGCGACACGATGCCCGACTCCCCTCTTTGGACGCCTCCTGACGACCGTGTCGCCAATGCGGCGATGACGGCGTTCCGCTCGGCAGTCTCCGAGCGACATGGCGTCTCGTTGCTCGACTCCGTGGCGTTGCACCGCTTCTCGGTCGAGCGGCCCGGCGACTTCTGGTCTGCCCTGTGGGATCACACCGCGGTGGTCGGTGACCGCGGCGAGCGTTCGTACCTGCCCGGCGGGCGCATGCGCGACGCGCGGTTCTT
>JAICLV010000124.1 GCA_025925185.1 Acidothermaceae bacterium | reverse complement strand
GTCCACTCCCCATCGTGGACCGACGCCGCGCCGAACGGCGCCTCGAACCCGATCGCGAACATGCCCGCGACACTAAGAGACGCCACCGACATTTCCCGATTCCCCAACAACCACAAGGAAACCTGTGGATATCTGCGCACCGGTCGCCGCTGTGGACAACACACGCATTCACGGATCGTGTTACACGGCGGCAGGCCTGTGCGGAGCTGCGTAGTCGATCGCAGCTTGCTCGAAACGCGACTCGAGAGCCTCGAGACCGTGCCGAACCTTGAAGTCGCGTTCCGATTCAGTGATCGGCAATAGCCAAACAAAGTCGACGTGCCTGTCGCCGACATGCGCGACGTCGAGACTTGGCGGGAACGGATACGGCACTGAGACGAGGAAGTGGTCGCACGCCGAGCCGCTCATCCAGGGCTCGCCACCTGGATAGGTGTGTCCGAGGCCTAAGCGGCGGTTGCGGTTGTAGTACACCGCCATCGCGAGAAGCTCCGCGGCGCGTTCGGTTTGCTCCGGCGTGGCCAAGATGAACTCCATTCCCCGCTCGCCCTCGCCAGCGCTGTTCCAACCGCCGATTGACACGTAGGTCCAGAGTGGATGTTCCGCATTGGGCGCGAGTCGAAGGACGTGGAAGTGCGGGTTTGTCTCGACGACGGGTCCGCGGTCCCAACCGAGCGATTCGAAGGCTTGACCTGGAAATGAACGGCGAATGTGCTCCTCTAGGGCGCCGCAAACGTCTTCACCAGGCGGAAAATCAGCCACCGTGCGGCCTACGGAGATCAGGTGCCGGCCGACACGGTTAGCGGATCGCAGGCTGCGACGAGTTCGGCAGCACTTCGATCCACGTGCGCCCCGGCGCCAGCTTGATGGTTTCGCCCTTCGAGGTCACCAGCTTCAACGGCGACGCGAGCTTCGGACGGCTCCAAACCCCTTTAACGACCGTGCCGTTCCGGAACACCCACACGGTGCCGGTGCCAATCACCACGGGCAACGGCACAACGCTGCCGTGTGAGTCATGGGCCGCCGTCGACCGCACCGCCACCGACATAACGACGACGTTCGTCGACGACGCTTGGCCGTTGTCCATCAGCATGTCGGGCTTGCCGTTTTGCGTGCGCAGGTATTTCGACCCGTCCCACGTCCACAACGCGGAGGCCGAGGGATATGTGGCGGTCACCGAAGTCGCGGGTGTGGCGCCCGGCGTAGGCGACGCGCCATAGGAGAACAACGCAGGTGGTGGAGTCGATGACGGCTTGCGCGCTTGGCCGCCCGCGTACAGCGTCGACGACGTCGCGAACACCTGGTGGGGCACCTTGTGGTCCGTGCGGGTCACGAACAGGGACGGCGTGACGTCCCACCACATCGCCGTCGCGCCCGAGTGGTTGGCGATCGGGTTCAGGTCAGATGCGGTTCCGCCGGAGAACGCGAAGTAGGTGTGGCCGAAGAGCGGCAGGATGTCGGAGTCGACCGGCCGCGCCGAGCGGATCGGACCGACGAGCGGCACGTCCCGCGAGTGGAAGATCGCGAGCAGCCTGGTGAGTCCGCCCTCGACCGGCAGGTCCCAGACGATGTCGGCTTGATTGAGCCCGGCCTGCGGCCACGCGCCGGCGACGTTGTCGACCTTCACCGCGAGCGCGGGTCGCTTCGCGGCGGCCGCCGTCTCGGGCAGCCCGGTCAGCGGGTCCACCGCGGAAGACGACGAGGACGACGAGGGCGCGGCGCTGGCCGGGCTCGACGAGCCCGCCGGCGCCGAGGAGCCGATACCGGACGACGGCGGCGCCGAGGACGGTGTCACGCTCGAGCGGGCCTTGGTGCACGCCGATGTGATCGCCAACGCGGCCACCACGGCGATCCCGAGCGCGGACCGGGTGATCCGAGAAGATCGCCTGTCAGCGCGCATGTGTGATGAGTTGTGCCTAGCTGCGTGCTGCACTGACGATCCCGCTTCCTGTCTGGCTTGTCCCGTTCTTCGACCGAGAACCGGGCCGACCTTACCTGGCCTCCATCGAAATTGCCGGATACCAAGCAATTTCGTCAGCGTGCCGCGCCGCACTGCACGCAGATTCGCGAACCAGACTCCGTATCCTTCCGCCATGGATCTTCGGACGGTGCTGCCGTGCGACGCATCCAGCGTCGGCAAGGCTCGACGTCTCATCCGCCAGGAACTGGCCGCGTTCGGCGAGGCCGATCTTGCCGAACCCGATCTTGTCGACGCCGCTGGGCTGCTGGTTAGCGAGTTGGTCACGAACGCCGTCGTCCATGCGCGCACCGACGTCACCTTGCACGTCAGGCTTCGCCGCGGCGTGTTGCGCATCGAGGTGACCGACGGCAGCCCGGTCCTCCCAGCGCCGCGTCGTCCGACCGGGTTGACCGGCACCGGTCGCGGCCTGCAGCTCGTCGACCACCTCGCCGACCGCTGGGGGGTCGACAAAGCACGCAAGGGCAAGACGATCTGGTTCGAGTTGGCGCCTAGCGCCCGCGCGGTCGGCTAGTCGCTTAGTTCGGCGGGCCGCCGACGAGCACGTGCCCGGGAGGCGGCGGCTCGTCGGGCGTCACCGTCAACTCGGACTCGCGCAGGTGCGGCCACGCCGCGTGCACCATCGCGACGAGCGGCACCGCGACGATCGCGCCCACGATGCCCTGCAAGATGCCGCCCGTCGTCAGCGCCAAGGCGATCGCGAGGGGATGGATGCGCACGTAACGACCCATGATGAACGGCTGCAAAAGGTGGCCTTCTGCCTGGTGCTCGACCACCAAGATGACGAGCAGCACGATTCCCGCCGTCAAACCTTGCGTGCCGAGGGTGACGAACACCGACAGGCCGCCGCCGATCAACACACCCACCAGTGGGATGAAGCTCGTCACGAACACGAGCAAGGCCAGTGGCGCGATCAGCGGGACACCGAGAATGAGCAGTGAAACCGCGATGACGACCGCGTGGATCGTCGCGATGACGACGCTGCCGCGGATGTAACCGGCCAACGTCGTCCAAGCGGCCCGCGCCGCGCGGTCGACCCGTTCGGCGGTGCGCGGTCGCAGCGGCGAGCGCACGAAACGCCAGATCCGCTCGCCGTCGTAGAGCAAGAAAAACGTGATGAACGCCGCGAGGATCATTCCGGCGATCGCCTCGCCGACGATGCTGGCGCCGTTGATGATGTCATTGACCACCGCGCCGCGATGCTGATTGAGCGTGTCGACCAGCTTTTGCTGAATGTCTTTCAGGTCGGTGTTCTTCAGGTGGAACGGCCCGGTCGACAGCCAATGCCGAACCTTGTCGGTGGTCGTCGTCAACTCGTCGACCAGGGTGTGCCACTCGACGATCGAACGGTAGACGACGAGCGTGCCGATGCCGAGCACCACGAGCAGCGCGATCAGGAACGTGGTCCAGGTCGCCAGTACTCGCGAGAACCCGTGCTGCTGCAGGCGTAGCGACAGTGGGCGCAACAACGCGGTGAACACCATCGCCCCGAGAAACGGCAAGACGACAAGCTCGATGCGCAAGATGAACTTCAGCAGGTAATACGCGACCACGCCGATGACGATGAGTCGCCACGACCAGGCGCCGCCGGTGTAAAGCCAACGGGGGATCAGCGCGTGCGCAGGCTCGGCGGCCGTTTCGCCGTGAGGTGCGTGCGCGGCGGCCGACAGGATCGTCGCCGAGGGCGCAGACCCCGCAGGCGCAGACCCCGACGGCGCGGACCTCGAAGGCGCGGACCCCGAGGGCGCGGACCCCGAGAGCGCAGACCCCGATTGCACCGCGGCTGGCGGCTGCCTGTCAGGTGGATCGCGACGCGGCGGCCCGGGTGCCACCACCGGCCGCTCCCTTCGTGACCCGGCTAACTGCCGGACATCGCGCGTATCGACTGCTTCAGCGAGCCCATCGTGGCCAGCACCGCGCTCGGCTCGTAGCCGCAGTGTGCCATGCAGTTGGCGCACCGCGGGTCTTTGCCGCGCCCGTACTTGCTCCAGTCGGTGGACTCGATCAGCTCTTTGTAGGTCTTCGCGTAGCCGTCGTTCATGAGGTAGCACGGACGCTGCCAGCCGAACAACGAGTAGCTAGGGATGCCCCACGCGGTGCAGCTGTAATCGACCTTGCCCTCGAGGAAGTCGAGGAACAGCGGCGAGTGGTTGAGCCGCCACTTCTTCCGTCGTCCGTCGGCGAATGCCTTGCGGAACAGTTCGCGGGTCTCCTCGACGCCGAGGAAGTGCTCTTGGTCGGGCGCCTTCTCGTACGCGTAGGCCGGCGAGATCATCATCTGGTCGACCTTGAGGTCGTCGTTCAAGAAGTTGAGCACGTCGATGACGGTCTGCGGCGTGTCGGTGTTGAAGAACGTCGTGTTGGTGGTCACCCGGAAGCCGCGACGCTGGGCGTCCTTGATGGCGTCGACCGCCTGCGCGAACACGCCCTGCTTGGCGACCGACTGGTCGTGCCGCTCCTCAAGGCCGTCGATGTGCACGGCCCACGAGAAGTAGTGCGACGGCTTGAACTTGTCGATCTTCTTCGGCATCAAGAGCGCGTTGGTGCACAGGTAGACGTACTTCTTGCGCTTGATGAGCTCGGCCGCGATGTCCTCGATTTGAGGGTGCATCAGCGGCTCCCCGCCGGCGATCGACACCATCGGCGCGCCGCTCTCCTCGATGGCGGCGACCGCCTGCTCGACCGGCATGCGTTGCTTCAAGATGTCGTGCGGGTGCTGGATTTTTCCGCAGCCTTCACACGCCAGGTTGCAGGCGAACAGCGGCTCTAGCTCAACGATGAGCGGAAATTTCTCGACCCGCTTTATCTTCTGCTTCGCGAGGTACGCGCCGATGCGCAACCCTTGCCGAAGAGGAACAGCCATCGTCTTGCCCTTCTGTTACCTGTGGAGACTGGCGGAACCCGCCGTCGTGTTGACGTTACCCGAGGTGATCGTCCGGTAATGCGGCGCCAGCGCCGCTGACACCGAACGCAACGCGCGCCGCGCGCGTCGTCCGCTGAAAATCGAGGCCCGGAGCAGGCCCTGCCGCGGCGTGTCGACCAACACTCGCACCACGACGAGTCGCTCCGGCCCGCACGCGGAGAGCACGGCGGCCGACTCCATGTCGACCGCCGAGGCGAGGTCGGCTAGCTTGGCGCGCGACTTGCCGCGCACGATGACGTCGCTGCACCACAAGATGCCGGACGACGCCGCGAGCCCCGCTCGACGCAACGCCTCGCGCGCCTCGCGGGCGCGGGGAAGGTGCGTGCGGGTGTCGCGGTCGCGCACCTCGGTGGCGACGACGACGTCGCCGGGCCGCTGATCGGCGCGCAAACCGCCGCCGAAGCCGAGCAGAACCACCGGCCCGTCGTGGGCGGCGACGCGCTCCAGCCGGGCGGCTCGCATGCCGACGACGGCGAGGTCGGCGTCGGGCCAGCCGGCCCTGACCGCCCGCGCCTCGAATCGCAGCGCGACGCAGACCAGCGCCCCCGAGCTCACGATCTGCCCGTTTGCTGGTCGGGGATCTCGGCGGTGAGGTCGATCACCCGGTTCGCCGCGACGTAGCGGCCCAACGCGGTGACCGGGAAGATCAGCCGGTACAGGTGGTAGTTGATCGAGAAGTCGCCGGGGAAGCCGGTGCCGGTGTACTGAGGTTCGTCCCAGGTGCCGTCGCTGCGCTGCGTGTTCACCAGGTACGCGATGCCACGCCGGGTCGCGCCGGAGTCGTGCTGGCCCCCTGCGAGCAGCGCGAGCAACGCCCACGCGGTCTGCGACGCGGTAGAGGCGCCGCGACCGGCCCATGATCTGTCCTTGTAGGAGCGAAGGTCCTCGCCCCAGCCGCCGTCGTCGTTTTGGTGCCGCTCCAGCCAGCGCACCGCCCGCTTGATCGAGGGCGCGGACGGCGAGACGCCCGCCGCGACCAGTGCGGGCACGACCGCGCCGGTGCCGTAGATGTGGTTGGCGCCCCAGCGGCCGAACCAGGAGCCGTCGGCCTCTTGGTGGCGCAGCAGCCAGGCCACGCCGTCGCGTGCGGCGGTGTCAATATCAGTGGGAGCGGCCGACGCTCCGAGCGCGCCGAGCATCTCGACGATGTGCGCGGTGACGTCGGCGGAGGGCGGGTCGATCACGGCGCCGAAGTCGCAGAACGGCAGCTTGCGCACCAACTCGCGGGTGTTGTCGGCGTCGAACGCGCCCCAGCCGCCGTCCTTCGACCGCATGCCCACGGTCCAGGCCACGCCACGGCGAACAGCCGCGGCGAGCTGCTTTTGCCGCGCGGCGTCCGGAAATCTGACCCGCAGCAGCGACAGCACGACCTCGGCGGTGTCGTCGGTGTCGGGGTAGCCGTCGTTGGCGAACTCGAACGCCCAACCGCCCGGCATCAGCTGCGGCCGCTTGACCGCCCAGTCGCCGCGCACGGTGATCTCCTCGCCCAGCAGCCAGTCGGCAGCCTTGGTCAAGGCGGGGTGATCGGCCGGCAGGCCGGCGTCGGCGAGGGCGACGACCGCGAGGGCGGTGTCCCAGACCGGCGACTGGCAGGCCTCGAGCCGCCGCCACGTCTTCCCGTCGGGGCCGGCCTCGCGGATCGTGAAGTCCTCGAGGCCGTCGAGGCCCTTGCGCAGCGCCGGGTGGTCGAGGGAGTAGCCGAGCAGGTGCAAGGCCATGATCGAGTAGACCCACGGAGGCTGGATACCGCCCCAGGAGCCATCAGCTTCTTGCCGGGCGACGATCCACTCGGCGCCGCGGCGCATCGCGAGCGAGCGCAGTGCCCGGGCCGGCCCGCGGCGGGCAAACCGCGAATAGCGGTGCAGCGCCTTGTCGAGTCGCTGGAAAGCGCCCGCCACGGTCCACACCGGTGACAGCGGCTCGGG
>JAICLV010000130.1 GCA_025925185.1 Acidothermaceae bacterium | reverse complement strand
GCGGTGTGTCACCGCTTCCATTGGGCCCGGGCGGTGTGTCACCGCTTCCATTGGGCGCTGTCGGAGCCCCAGTCGGTGTAGGTGTAGGGGTTATCGAGCACCTTCTTCTCGGGGATCTCCGGATTCATGCCAGCGGCCCAGGCTTCGTCGCCGAGTTGCGCGCGCAGGTATTCGACGGTGTTCTCGACTGCCTTGCGCGCCTTTCCGAGGTCGACGTCGACGAGCACATGGTCGTGCTTCACCAGTCGGCCGTTGACCACCACCGAGTGCACGTCGCCGCGCTGCGCCTGGAAAACCACGTGGCCGTACGGGTTCAGCATCGGGAACATCGCCGGCGAGTTGTCGTTCTTGATGAGCACGAGGTCGGCTTTCTTTCCTTTCTCCACGCTGCCGACGACGCCGTCCATTCCCAGCGCGTGGCCGCCCCCGCGCGTGGCCCAGCCGACGACGTCCTCGGCGCGCAGTTCGCAGTGCGTCACGGTCTGTTGCCGCGCGTGGTGGTCGAGATGGCAGCGGCACCGGTCGGCGCTCAACGTCGTCCGCATCGCCGAAAAGAGGTCGCCGCTCCACCACACGCTGGTGTCCATCGACAGCGAGATCGGGATGTCGTGCTGGCGCAACTGGAAGGTCGGTGGGTAACCCTGGCCGGCGCTTTGCTCGCTTTCCGTCGAGACGGACGCCACGCCTCCGGTCGCGGCGATGCGGTTGTACGAGTCGGACGTGAGAGTCGCGGCGTGCACGTACACGGTGCCGGGCGTCATGAACCCGTTGTCGTACATCAGCTTGATGCCATCGTCGTTTGTCGCGCCCCACACGCCCGCGTGCGTCGTGACGGTGGCGCCGAGGTCGCGGGCCACCTCGAAGGCCGCGCGCTCTTTGAAAGCCGGGTCTCCGGGGACGTCGAACGCCATCTGGAAGCCGAGCATGTCGCCGCGCCCGTCGATACGGCGGCGGACGAAGTCGCGGAACTCCGGCGCCGTCGACCATTCCCACGGCCCGGCCTGAATGTTGCCGTACGCGAGCACGAAACGACCGGGAACGTCCTCGAGCGCGTCGACCGCGGCCTCGGCGTGGTCAATCGTCTGCAGGCCATGCGACCAATCGACCGTGGTGGTGACGCCGGAGTCGATCGCCTCGATGGCGGACAGCAGGTTGCCCGCGTAGATGTCCTCCGGGCGAAAGATCTTGCCCCACTCGAGGTAGTACCAGACAAAGTATTGGGTCAACGTCCAGTCGGCGCCGTAGCCGCGCATCGCCGTCTGCCACATGTGCCGGTGAGTGTCGATCATGCCCGGCATCAGCAGGCCGCCTGTGGCGTCGACTTCCAATGCGTCGGACGGCGCGGCGAGCGCCGACCCGATCTCCGCGATTCGCTCACCGACGACGAGCACGTCGGTGTCGGTGAGGACGCGTCGCTGATCGTCCATCGTGAGCACGGTTGCGTGTCGAAACACGACCGGCCGTCCTGGCGCCTGCGCCGTGGGGGGCGCCGAGGGTGAGGTGTCGGACGGATTAGTCATCTGCGGCTCCTTCACCGTGCATGAGCGGACGGTCGTCCGCATCGCGGTCATATTGTTTCGCTCACGATGCGCCGGGAACCTCGGCATGTCAAGAGCGACCGGCCGCCGGTGCTCGGCAGCCCACCGTGATGTGTAGACGTCGCGTGTCGTCCGCAGAACGGACAAACTTGGGTCACACCCGTTACAGTCGTCGGCGGACGAATCCGCGGACACCGACCGAGCAGATGCTGGGCCTGCGGTCCCCACGATCCTGAGGTGAGCAGATGGCGCGGCGAAGCAGCGAGCCCGACTTCATCGAGGCGCTCGCCCGCGGTCTCGACGTGTTGCGCGCCTTCGAGCCGCGCCAGCCGGTCTTGTCGCTCAGCGACGTCGCCGCCCGCACCGAGCTCGCCCGCCCCACCGCGCGACGAATCTTGCTGACGCTGTCCGAGCTCGGATACGTGCGCAGCGAGGGCAGCGGCTTCACGCTGACGCCGCGGGTGCTCGAGCTGGGAATGGCGTTCATCCAGTCGCTCGGCCTGTGGGAGGTGGCCCGTCCGCACATGGAGCGGCTGGTCGGCTGGACCAACGAGTCGACCTCGATCGCGCAGCTCGACGGCTCAGACATCGTTTACGTGGCAAGGGTGGCGGTGCCGAAAATCGTCGGTCTCGCGGTGTCGATCGGCACCCGTTTCCCGGCGTTGCCGACGTCGCTTGGCAAGGTGTTGCTGGCGGCGCTCGAGCCGGACGAGCTGAAGAAGGTGCTCGCCGAGCCGAGCCGCTCGGGCGTGACGCCGCGCGTGCAGCCCGATCCGAAGTCGATCGACAAGACCTTGCGTGACGTTCGCGCCAAGGGCTGGGCGCTGACCGACGAGCAGCTGGCCGCCGGCATCCGCTCGGTCGCGGCGCCGCTGCGCGACGGCGACGGTCGCGTCGTCGCGGCGCTCAACGTCAACACGAGTGCGTCGGAGACGACCCTCGACGTGTTGGTCGAACACCACCTGCCGCGATTGCTGCAGACCGCGGCCGCGATCAGCGCCGACTGGGCCCGATTGCACTCGGTGCCGCAGGTGGTCGCGACTGCGACGACCTGAGAGCGCTTGACACCACGCGAGAGCGCCGCCAGACTCGCGTGAACGGACAGCTGTCCGACTGACGGCCAGGATGTGGCTTCATGACGATGTCAGCCGAGCCGCCTGCGGCCCGCGGGCCTCTTTCTGGCCTACTCGTCGCCGACTTCTCCCGCATCCTCGCCGGGCCGTACTGCACCATGCTGCTCGCCGACCTCGGCGCCGACGTCATCAAGGTCGAGGGGCCGGCGGGTGACGACACCCGCACCTGGATGCCGCCGGTGCGCGACGACGTCTCGACGTACTACCTCGCGATCAACCGCAACAAACGCGCCGTCGTTCTCGACCTGCGTCGCGACGAAGACCGCGCAGCCGCGGTCGAGTTAGCCCGCCGCGCCGACGTGTTCATCGAGAACTTCAAACCAGGCGGCCTGGCCCGCTTCGGTCTCGACTTCGACACCGTCGCCGCCTGCAATCCCGGCGTCATCTACACGTCGATCAGCGGCTTCGGCACCTCACCGCAGGCAGTGGCGATCCCCGGCTACGACCTTATGGTGCAGGCGATCTCAGGTCTGATGAGCCTCACCGGGGATCCCGACGGTCCGGCCTATCGCGCGGGCATCTCGGTCTTCGACGTCATGGCCGGCATGCACGCGTGCATCGGAATCCTCGCCGCGCTGCAGCACCGCAACGGCACCGGCGAAGGCCAGCACGTCGAGGTCAACCTCCTGGCCTCGGCGCTGTCAGGGTTGGTCAACCACACGTCCGCGTATGTCTCTGGCGGCGTCGTGCCGTTCCGCATGGGCAACGCGCATCCCAGCCTCTTCCCGTACGAACCGCTTCCCACCGCCGACGGCGAACTCATCGTCATCGCGGGCAACGACAGCCAATTCCGCACGCTGGCAAAGGTTCTTGACCTTCCCGACCTGCTCGACGACCCGCGCTTCGAGCACAACCAAGACCGAACCGCCAACCGCGAGGCGCTACGACCGATTCTCGTCGACCGGCTGGCGAAGCGGACGTCGAAGGAGTGGTTCGACGACCTGATCACGGCGGGCGTGCCGTGCGCGCCCATCAACACCATCGACGGCGGCCTGGCGTTCGCTCGCGAGATCGGCCTCGACCCGGTCGTCAACGTCGGCGACGGCGACGACGCGCTTCCGATGGTGCGCAACCCCATCACGTTCTCGCGAACCCCTCCCACGTATCGCACGCCACCACCCGCGAAGGATGAAGATGGCGCGAGCATTCGCCAGTGGCTACGAGGGGATTCCGATGACTGAGCCGTACCCGACGTCGCTCGGCACCTCCGACGCGGAGTCGATTCACCTGCTCGGACACGACCTCGCCCGCGATCTCATGGGCAAGGTCGGTTTCGGCGAGCTCGCCTTCTGGCTCGTCGCGGCACGGCGGCCAAGCCCCGGCGAGGTGCGGGTCTTCGAGAGCGTCTTGGTGGCGCTCGCCGACCACGGCTTCACGCCGACCGCGATCGCCGCCCGGCTCACCTACCTCAGCGCGCCCGACTCGCTGCAGGGCGCTCTCGCCTCCGGTCTGCTCGGCGGTGGGTCGCGTTTCCTGGGGGTCACGGAAGACACCGGCAAGTTCCTCGCCGACGCGTTGAGTGAGCGTTCGGAGTTTCCCGCGGACGACGCGGGCTGGGACGACATCGCGCGCGAGGTCGTGCAAAAAGCCAAGGACGACAAGCGTTTCGTCCCAGGGCTCGGCCACCCCGTGCACAAGGAGACCGACCCGCGCACCCCCGCGCTGCTGCGCATCGCGGCCGAGGAAGGCACCCGGCACGAGCACATCGCCCTGTACGAGGCGATCGGCCGAGTGCACCCGCAAGTCCTCGGACGTCGGTTGCCGCTCAACGGCGCCGGCGTCTGCGGCGCGGTGCTCGCCGACCTCGGCTTACCGATCGAGATGCTGCGCGGGTTCGCCTTGCTGGCAAGGACAGCCGGCCTCCTCGGCCAGCTCGCCGAGGAGCGCCGCCGGCCGGCCGCGATGCGCATGTACCTCGACATCGACCGCAACGCGACCTACGTTCCACCAGACCTTTAGCAGCTTCGCAACGCTTTGGCAGGGAGTGCCGATGGCCACGATCGCCGCGGTGATCGCGTCGACGCATCACCCGTTCTACTTGAAGGCGAGCACGTCAGCCGGTGACGAGCGGCCGCCGTTCGCCGACGAGTGGGTGCGCAAGGTTGAGGCGTTTCGCGAGACCCTGACCCGCGCGAACCCCGACGTGCTCGTGTTAGTCGGCTCCGACCACTTCCACCAACTGTGGCTCGACAACATGCCGCAGTTCCTCGTCGGCAACGCGCCGCACTATGACGCCAACTGGTACAACGAGCAGCGCGAGTTCGGACTGCCGCAGTTCTTCATGAACGGCCAGCAGGACCTGTCGTGGCACATCCTGCGCGGCGGCATCGACCTCGGGTTCGACCTCGCCTTCAGCAACGAGTTACGGCTCGACCACAGCGTCACCTGCCCCATCATCACGCTGCGCCCGCAAAACGACCTGCCCGTCGTCCCGATCTACACGAACATCTTCGCCCCGCCGCTCCCCCAGCCGAAGAGATTCATCGAGCTCGGCCGCGCGATCCGCCAACTCGTCGAGTCTTGGCCGAGCGACCTGCGGGTCGCCATCATCGGCACCGGTCACCTGTCGTTGGAACTCGGCGGCCCGCGTCAGTTCGGCCCGCACGGCCCCGATCCCGAGTTCGACGCGAAGGCCGTCGAGTGGATCGCGACGTCCGACATCGAGCGGGCACTGCACGAGGTGACGTTAGAAAGCCTTTGGACGCCGGGAAACGCGACGCATGGCTTCATGGACTTCATGCTGATGATGGGTGTGGCCGGCGAGGGCGTGAAGGCCGATTACGTCGACACCTACGACCTGTTCCACACGATGGAGGCCTACTTCACCTGGTATCCGGAGGCGACGCCGTGAGCAGATACCTGCTCGACAAGTTCCTCTACACCATCGATCGCGATCCCGAGCTGGTCGAGCGTTATCGCCAAGACCCCGCGGGCACCGTCGAGTGGTGGGAGCGTGAGTACGCCAACCGACTGCTGAACTGCCACGGCGGTGAACGCTCGACGTGGTTGAAGTTCGACGACGTCGAGCGGGCCGCGCTGGCCGGCCACGACTATGCGAAGCTTTACGAGATGGGCGCGCACCCCTTCCTCACGCTGACCCTGTTCATCGCGATGTACGAGCGCGATTTCGCTGAGCCGTTGGGATTTCAGCTGCAATACGCGGCGACATTGAGCGCGTGGCGTGACAAGCCCTACCCCGACATCACGACGTGACCGGCCGCCGATGAGAGCCGCCGTTCTTCACGAGTGCGGTCAGCCGCCCGCGTACGAGGAGTGGGCCGACCCCGTGCCGTCGTCCGAGAATCACGTCGTCGTCGATGTGACTGCGGCGGCGATCTCGACGACCGCGGGTCAGCACCCAGGGGACGGCAGCATGGCGCAACGCGCGCTCGTGGGTTCCGCCGACCTGGTGCCAATCCCCGACGGCGTCTCCGACGGCACTGCCGCAGCGCTTGGCCTTTCGGCCGTCGCCGGCTGGCTTTCGCTTGCGACCGCTGGGGAATTGCGCGCTCGCGAGACGGTGCTGGTGCTCGGCGCGGGCGGCACGGTCGGCCAGGTCGCGGTGCAGGCGGCTCGCTTGCAGGGCGCGCGCCGGGTGGTGGCAGCCGCCCGGTCGTCGGCCGCCCGTGAACGCGCGTTGCGGCACGGCGCCGACGCCGTCGTCGACAACTCCGACGTCAGCGATCTCGCCGCATTGACCGAGCGGTTCGCGGCCGCGTGCGACGGCGGCCCCGACCTCGTGCTCGACCCGATCTTCGGGCCGACGGCGACGGCGGCGAGCAAGGCGCTGCGGCCCGGGGGGCGACTGGTCAACCTCGGCAGCGCGAGCAGTGAGGTGGCGACCTTCGACTCGGCCACCATCTGGAGCCGACGGCTAAAGATCGTCGGCTAT
>JAICLV010000148.1 GCA_025925185.1 Acidothermaceae bacterium | reverse complement strand
TTGTCGCGCAAGTGAAATCCGTCGATGGAGTCGCCGACGCTGTCGGCTCGATCGAGGGCAACGACCTACTGGTGACGAAGGACGGCAAGGCGGTCAAGCCGAAGTCACCCGGGCCGCCGACCCTCGCGGTGTCGTGGACGCCGTCCAACTTCAGCACGCTTGAGTTCGTCGACGGTCACGGGCCGACGGGCCCCGGCCAGGTCGCCATCGACAAGAGCGCGGCCGACAACTACAACCTGCGCGTCGGCGACCCGGTCACCGTGCAAACGCAAGACCAGCCGATGCAGGCGAACATCGTCGGCATCGTCACCGTCGGCGGCAGCAGCAACCTGGCCGGCGCCGTGCTGAGCGTCTTCGACCCGAAGACCGCGCAGCAGGTCACCGGTAAGCCCGGGTACTTCAACCAGATCGACGTGCAGGCTTCGAAGGGGATTTCCCAGCAGACGCTGGCGGATCGCGTCGCCAAGACGCTGCCGGGCGGCTACGAGGCCGTCACCGGCAAGGCCGTGCAGAAGGAGCAGACCGACTCCATCAACAAGGCGCTCGGGTTCTTCAACATCTTCTTGCTCATCTTCGCCGGCGTCGCGTTGTTCGTCGGGCTGTTCATTATCCTCAACACGTTCACCATGCTGGTGGCGCAACGCACCCGCGAGCTTGCCCTGTTGCGGGCGATCGGGGCCAGCCGCAAGCAGGTGTTGACGTCGGTGCTCGGCGAGTCCTTCGTGGTCGGCGTCATCGCGTCAACGGTGGGCATCGGCCTCGGGCTGCTGGTCGCGACCGGCGTCCGCGGCCTGCTCGACGCGTTCGGCGTCTCCATGCCGGCCGGCTCGCTGATCGTGAAGAGCCACACCATCATCGCGGCGTACATCGTCGGCGTCCTGGTCACGTTGATTGCGGCGACCGCGCCCGCGTTGCGCGCTTCGCGGATCCCACCGGTGGCCGCCATGCGCGACGGGGTGGCGCTTCCCGAGCGTTCGCTTCGGGTGCGCGCCATCGTCGGTGGCGTGGTCACGGTGGTCGGCGGCGTCCTGATCGCGAGCTCGATCCGCGGCACAAGCGGCGGTGCTGCCGCCCGTGTCGGTATCGGTATCGCCCTCGTGATGATCGGCGTTTGGGTGATGAGCGCGTTGCTCAGCCGGCCCATCGTGCGGTTCATCGGCGCGCCGTTCGTCCGGCTGTTCGGCACGACCGGGCGTCTCGCGCGGTCGAACGCGATCCGCAACCCGCGGCGCACCGCGTCGACCGCCGCCGCGCTGATGATCGGGCTCGCGCTCGTGTCGATGCTGTCGGTGCTCGCGACCTCGACGAAGTCGTCGATCGCCGCTGTGGTCAACAAGAACCTCGGCGCCGACTATGTGTTGACGTCCGAGTCGTTCCAGGGCTTCTCCCCCGACGTCGCCGCGAAGGCGCGCCAGACGCCGGGCGTCACGACGGTCGGCGAGACCCGCGTGGGCATGGCGCATCTCAACGGCAAGGACGCGATGCTCGTCGCCGTGTCCGACAACATCGGCCAGGTCATCAAGGTCGACATGAAGGCTGGCTCGCTCGACGCGCTGAAGAGCAACGAGCTGCTGGTCTCGAAGTCGAAGGCCGACGCGAACAAATGGCGTGTCGGCACATCCGTCGCGGTCGAGTTCCCGACCGGCGGCAAGTCGCAGTTGCGGATCGGCGGCGTGTTCGACGACAACGACCTGCTGGGCAACGGCGGGGCCGACTACCTAATCTCGCTGCCGACCTACGAGAAGAACTACAACAGCCAGCTCGACGCGATCGTGTACGTGCTCGCGAACCCCGATCAGCGGGTGGCGACGGCGAACGCGCTCACCGCCAGCCTGCAGGCCTACCCGCAGGTGAAAATCCAGAGTCAGGCCGACTACAAGGACTCGATCAGCAAGCAGATCGACCAGTTCGTCGGGCTCATCTTCGGGCTGCTCGCGTTGGCGTTGCTGATCGCGGTGTTGGGCATCGTCAACACGCTGGCGTTGTCGGTGTACGAGCGCACCCGCGAGATCGGACTGCTGCGCGCGATCGGCATGACCCGTCGCCAGCTGCGCCGGATGGTGCGGTTGGAGTCCGTCGTCATCGCGGTGTTCGGCGCGGTGCTCGGGCTGGTGCTGGGCGCGCTGTTCGGTTGGGCGATCGTGTCGACCAGCGGCGGACAACTCAACCACGTGGTGTTCCCGATCGCGCAGTTCGTGCTGTACCTCGTCGGCGCGGGCGTCCTCGGAGTGCTGGCGGCGCTGGTGCCGGCGTGGCGCGCGTCGCGTCGTCCCGTCCTGGCGGCGATAGCCGCCGAGTAGCGCGACGCCCGACGGTTGTGTCGGTCAACACGCGATAGGCCGCGTGCTGGCCGGCACAACTCTTGGCAAGGGCAAGCGGGCGGCGTCTGTCAGCCGAAAAGCGAGCGCACGTAAGGCAAATCGACCTGGTCGAGTGACGGCACCACGACGCGTCGTTCGGCCGGGTCGATCGCCGTGACGCTCGGCACCGCGATGACGACGCAACCGGCGGCCGTCGCCGACGCGGCGCCGGTCGGCGAGTCTTCGAGTGCCACGCAGTCTCTCGGGTCGGCGCCGATGAGCTTGGCTGCCGTCAGATACGGCTCCGGATGCGGCTTGTTGTGGCGCACCGCGTCGCCTGCGACCACGACGTCGAACGAGAGCGCCAAACCGTCGAGCGCCGCGTCGATCAAAACGCGAGCGGACGACGAGACCAGCGCGCGCGGCACGCCCGCGTCGTCCAACTGATTGATGAGGCGCAACGCGCCCGGTTGTAACGGCGGCGGGTGGCGAAGCCGCTGCGCCATCCGCGCGAGCATTTCCGCGGCGACCTGCTGCGGCGTGGCGCGACCGCCGGACTTCTCACTGATGAACGCCGACGCCACAGCCGCGGAACTGCCGACGAGCGTGGCGTGGTTGGAGGCGTCCCACGTGGCGCCGACGTCGGCGAGGATCTGCGTCTCGACCTCGAACCACAGCGGCTCGGTGTCGATGAGCAGGCCGTCCATGTCGAAGAGCACGGCGGCGGGCAACGCGCCCCGCGACATCGGATGCGGCGAGGTCTCGGTGGTGGTCACGCGCTGAAGTACTTCGCTTCGGGGTGGTGGACGACGATCGCGTCGGTCGACTGCTCGGGCGCGAGCTGGAAACCCTCCGACAGCGTGACCCCGATGCGCTCCGGCTGCAGCAGCGACACGATCTTCGAACGTTCTTCAAGGTCGGGGCAGGCGGGATAGCCGAACGAGTAGCGCGAGCCGTGGTAGCCCTGGTGCTCGAGCACCTGCCGTAGGTCGGCGTGGTCCTCGCCCGCGAAGCCGAGCTCGTCGCGGATGCGCCGGTGCCAGAACTCGGCGAGCGCCTCCGCCATCTGCACCGACAACCCGTGCATCTCCAGGTAGTCGCGGTAGGCGTTGTCGGCGAACAACTCCGCGGTGGCGTCGCTGACCTTCGGGCCGATCGTCACGACCTGGAAGGCGACGACGTCGGTCTCCCCCGACTCGCGCGGCCGGAAGAAGTCGGCCAGGCACAGCCGGCGGTCGCGCCGCTGACGCGGGAAGGTGAACCGCGCGCGCTCGTCGCCGGTCTCAGACAGCACGACGAGGTCGTTGCCCTCGCTGACGCAAGGGAAGTAGCCGTAGACGACGCCCGCGTCGAGCAGTCCGTCAGTCTGCATGCGGTCGAGCCATTTGCGCAGCCGCGGCCGACCTTCGGTCTCGACGAGGTCTTCGTACGAAGGCCCGCCGCGGGTGCCCCGCAAGCCCCACCGACCGGCGAAAGTGGCTTTCTCGTCGAGCAATTCGGTGTAGTCGGCGAGCGGAATGCCCTTGACGACGCGGGTACCCCAAAACGGCGGCGTCGGAATCGGCACGTCGGTGGCGACGTCGGAGCGTCCCGGC
Source organism: Acidothermaceae bacterium (assembly GCA_025925185.1). The sequence continues at coordinate 1,894 of JAICLV010000148.1, read as the reverse complement.
AGCTCGCCCTCGTCGTCCGGCTGCTCGACCACGCGGACGCGGCGTTGCCGAAGCGGCGGGAGCGCGGCGCCCTCGACGCCGCGTTTGACGGCCATCACGGCGTCCATCAAGCGCAGCCCCTCGAACGCGTCGCGCGCGTAACGCACCTCACCCGAGAACTGCTCGGCGAGGTCTTGCTCGACGTAGGCGCGAGTGAGCGCGGCGCCCCCCAGCAGCACCGGCCACCGGGTCGACAGCCCGCGGGTGTCGATCTCCTCGAGGTTCTCCTTCATGATGACGGTCGACTTCACCAGCAGGCCGGACATGCCGATCGCGTCGGCGCTGTTCTCCTCGGCGGCCTCGATGATCGCTGACACCGGTTGCTTGATGCCGAGGTTGACCACCGTGTAGCCGTTGTTGGACAAGATGATGTCGACGAGGTTCTTTCCGATGTCGTGGACGTCGCCCTTCACCATTGCCAGCACGATCGTGCCCTTGCCGCCCTCGTCGGTCTTCTCCATGTGTGGCTCGAGGTAGGCGACCGCGTTCTTCATCACCTCCGCCGACTGCAGCACGAACGGCAACTGCATCTCGCCGCGGCCGAACAACTCGCCGACGACCTTCATGCCCTCGAGCAAGGTGTCGTTCACGATGTCGAGCGCGGGGCGGGTTTGCAGCGCCTCGTCGAGGTCGGCCTCGAGGCCGACCTTCTCACCGTCGATGATGCGGCGTTGGAGTCGCTCCGAGAGGGGCAGCGCGGCGAGTTCTTGGGCACGAGTGGCCTTCGCGTCGGCGCTCGTGACGCCCTCGAACAACTCGAGGAACTTGGGCAGCGGGTCATAGCCCTCACGCCGCCGGTCGTAGACGAGGTCGAGGGCCACTTCCCTTTGCTCGTCGGGAATTCGAGCCACCGGCATGATTTTCGACACGTGGACGATCGCGGCGTCGAGACCCGCCTTCACACACTCGGCCAAGAAGACGGAGTTGAGCACCTCACGGGCGGCTGGCTTCAGGCCGAACGAGATGTTCGACAGGCCGAGCACGGTCTGGACGTTCGGATGGCGCTGCTTGAGTTCGCGGATCGCCTCGATCGTGGCCGCGCCGTCGCGCCGGCTTTCCTCCTGGCCGGTGCCGAGGGTGAACGTGAGGCAGTCGATCAAGATGTCGCTCTCGCGCATCCCCCACTGTTGCGTGAGCGTCTCGATGAGCCGCTCCGCGATCGCGACCTTGTGCTCCGGGCTGCGAGCCTGGCCGGTCTCGTCGATCGTGAGCGCGACGACCGCCGCCCCGTGCTCGCGCACGATCGGCATGACTCGCGCGAACCGTGACGCCGGGCCCTCGCCGTCCTCGAAGTTGACGGAGTTGATGACGCAGCGACCGCCGAGGCGCTCGAGCCCGGCCTCGATGACCGGCGGCTCGGTGGAGTCGAGCATGATCGGCAGCGTCGAGGCGGTGGCGAACCGGCCGGCGATCTCGCGCATGTCGGCGACACCGTCGCGGCCGACGTAGTCGACGCAGACGTCGATGAGGTGGGAACCGTCACGGCTCGCCGAGCGCGCGACCTCGACGACGTCGTCGAAGCGGCCCTCGATCATGGCCTCGCGAAACGCCTTGGAGCCGTTCGCGTTCGTGCGCTCCCCGACCGCGAGGTAGGACGTCTCTTGGCGGAACGGCACGTGCTGGTACAGCGAGGAGACGCCCGCCTCGGGCAGTGGCTTGCGGCGGGCGATCGCCCGGCCGCGCACCCGCTCGACGACCTGGCGCAGATGCGCCGGTGTGGTGCCGCAGCAGCCGCCCACGAGCGAGAGCCCGTGCTCGCGGGTGAACCTGTCGTGGGCGTCAGCGAGTTGCTCGGGCGTGAGCGGGAAGGTGGCGCCATCGCGGCCCAGCACCGGCAGGCCGGCGTTCGGCATGC
>JAICLV010000120.1 GCA_025925185.1 Acidothermaceae bacterium | reverse complement strand
CGAAATCCGGACGTCGCCGCAGCCGGTTCGGCGCGGGCAACACGAGCAAGTCCGGGCGGCGATCAGGCGGACAGCGCCTGACGGCCCTTGCGGCGCCGAGCCGCAAGGATGGCGCGCCCGGCGCGGGTGCGCATGCGCAGCCGGAAACCATGCGTCTTCGCGCGGCGGCGGTTGTTCGGCTGGAACGTGCGCTTGCTCACGGGAGGGCTCCAGGAAAGATCGGGCTCAAAATCAGCGGGTCAACACGAGCGTCGGCGGCAAGCAACGGCCGCCACGAGAGCGGCACGCCTACAGCTGACGTCAGGTCATAAGGACCTACCACGGTACGTGTGCGACCGACGCACGGTCAAACCGACCCACCGCCGGCACCGAGGCGCCGTGCTGGTCAAAATTCGGCAGGTCACGCGCAGCTTGTGGAGAACGCCTTGAAGCGCGGGCCATGCCGCTGTTAGCGTCCCCGGGGCCGGGCGTTTGAAAAGCTGGCGTCACGCACGCGGTGAAACTCGCCACGCTGCGTACACAGGTTGTGGACGACGGTGTGGACGAGTGAAAGAGGTGTCGCGTGTCAGCCCCGCTGGACACCCCCGGCCGTGACGGCTCCGAGCAACCCGTCGGCCCGGATCTCGCAAAGCTTTGGGAACGCACCGCCCGCCGGCTGGCCGACCAAGGGGAGCTGTCCGGCCAGTTCCAAGCGTGGATCGCGCTCATCCGACCGCTCGCCGTGGTCGAGGACACCGTGTTGCTCGCCGCGCCGCACGATTTCGCGAAAGACGTGCTCGAGACCCGACTTCGGCCGGCGCTCGCCGCCGCCCTGGCCGCCGAGCTCGGGCGCGAGACTCGAGTCGCCGTAACCGTCGAACCTCCCGCCGAGCCGACGGTCGAACCCGCCACCGAACCGGACGGCGACGCGCGTCCCGCCGATCCCGGTTCCGCGAGCTTCGACTTCGTCGCCCGCGGCGCGGCGACCCACGATGAGCCTCGCGATGCGCACGACCCGCGCGACCTGCGTGACGAACGCGACGGATCGCCACTGCGAGCCGGCGACGTGGGCCGCGCGCATCTGGGCACCGGCAGAGAAGTGGCCGGACGACGCGACCTCGAGCCGGCCCGGTTGAACCCGAAGTACACCTTCGAGACGTTCGTCATCGGCGCGAGCAACCGGTTCGCGCACGCCGCGGCCGTCGCGGTCGCGGAGGCCCCGGCGAAGGCGTACAACCCGCTGTTCATCTATGGCGAGTCGGGTCTTGGCAAAACGCACCTTTTGCACGCCATCGGGCACTACGCGATGAGTCTTTTCCATGGCGCCCGCGTGCGGTACGTGAGCTCGGAAGAGGTCACCAACGACGTCATCAACTCGATCCGTGACGGCAAGGCAGAGGGCTTTCGCCGCCGCTATCGCGACGTCGACGTGCTGCTGGTCGACGACATCCAGTTCTTGGAGAACAAGGAGCAGACGCAGGAAGAGTTTTTCCACACGTTCAACACGCTGCACAACGCGAACAAGCAGATCGTGATCTCAAGCGACCGCCCGCCCAAGCAACTGGTCACCCTCGAAGACCGGCTGCGCAACCGGTTCGAGTGGGGCCTGCTGACCGACGTCCAGGCGCCCGAGCTGGAAACGCGTATCGCGATTTTACGTAAGAAAGCCGCGCAAGAGCGGCTCAACGTGCCAAACGACGTCATGGAATACATCGCGAGCAAAATCGCGAGCAACATCCGCGAACTAGAAGGCGCGCTGATCCGGGTGACCGCGTTCGCCAGCCTGAATAGACAAGACGTCGACTTGTCGCTCGCCGAGGTTGTCCTGAAGGACCTCATCCCCGACAGCCAAGGTCCCGAGATCACCGCGGCCACCATCATGGCCGCGACCGCGTCGTACTTCGGCATCTCGCTAGAGGACCTGTGCGGCTCGTCACGTAGCCGGGCCCTCGTCACCGCCCGGCAGGTCGCGATGTACCTGTGCCGCGAGCTCACCGACCTGTCGCTGCCGAAAATTGGGCAGCACTTCGGCGGCCGCGACCACACCACGGTGATGCACGCCGACCGCAAGATCCGCTCGTTGATGGCCGGACGACGCGCGGTCTACAACCAGGTCACCGAGCTGACCAACCGCATCAAGTCGCAGGCCAGGTAACCGGCGATGCGTGCTGGCGTTGCCGTGTCAGGTGAGACCAGAGCGACTGGCGCACTAGTCCTTGCTGGCCACTGTGCACAGCCTGGGGAAAACGTTGTGGACCATTGCGTTCAACCGGTGGGAACCGCCGTACGGACCCTGAATTACTTGTGGTCAGCCGTCGCTACGATGAGCCGCGTCCCCATGAAATCCAACTCGGCGAAGCAGCCTTCCACAATTGGCGCCCAGCCATGCCGGCCGTCTGACCTGCGCAAACGCGTGGTTTCCACAGAATCCACCGCGCTTATGACGACGTCCTTGAGATATGGATCAGACATGACACAAGACGTAAGGCACGTGTCGCAACTGCCGCGATGGTCGGCGGAACAGTGTCTTGACTTGAGCGATTCCCAGCAGGCGGGTGGTTACGCATGAAGTTCCAGGTTGAGCGAGACGTGTTCGCCGAGGCGGTGGCCTGGGCGGCCCGCACCTTGCCGCAGCGGCCGCCGGTGCCGGTGCTGGCCGGCCTGCTCCTCGAGGCGGGTGTCACGGGCTCGAGCGGTCTCGCGTTGTCAAGCTTCGACTACGAGGTCTCGGCCAACGCCGAGATCGACGTGACCGTCGCCGAGGCGGGCCGCGCGCTGGTGTCGGGTCGGTTGCTCGCCGAGATCAGCCGAAGCCTGCCGGCCCAACCCGTCGACGTCACGGTTGACGGCGCTCGCGTCGTCCTGTCCTGTGGCACCGCACGGTTCACGCTGCCCACGCTGCCGGTCGACGACTACCCGACGTTGCCCGACATGCCGGCGACCGCGGGCACGATCGGCGCCGACGTGTTCGCGACCGCTGTCTCGCAGGTCGCGGTGGCGGCGGGCCGCGACGACACGCTGCCGGTGCTCACCGGCGTCCGCATCGAAATCGACGACGACCGCGTCACCCTCGCGGCCACCGACCGCTACCGACTCGCCGTGCGCGAGTTGCGCTGGCAGCCCGAACGGGCCGGGATGTCGGCCATCGCCCTGGTCCCGGCTCGCACCCTCGCCGACACCGCGAAGGCGTTGACCGGCGGCGCGCAGGTGAGCGTCGCGCTGTCGACGGGCGACGACGCTGGCGCGGGCCAGGGCCTGATCGGCTTCGCGGGGAAGGGCGCGGCAGGTCAGCACGGCGAGCGGCGCACCACGACCCGGCTGCTCGACGGCGAGTACGTGAAGTACCGGTCGCTGCTGCCTGACTCGTGCGCCGCCTACGCGCAGGTCGAGACCGGCTCCTTCGTCGAGGCGGTCAAGCGGGTCGCGCTGGTCGCGCCGCGCAACACTCCCGTGCGCCTGACCTTCACCGCCGACCAAGTGATGCTCGAGGCGGGCGCCGGCGAGGACGCGCAGGCCTCCGAGTCGCTCGACGCGCTGTTCGAGAGCAACGACGCGCCCCTCGAGGACTTCTCGATCGCGTTCAACCCGGCCTACCTGCTCGACGGCCTGACGGCAGTCGACGCCGAGACCACCAGGCTGGAGTTCACGACCCCCACGAAGCCGGCGATTTTGCGCGGCGGCAAGGAGTCGGAGAATGCGGCCGCCGGCAACGACTACCGGTACCTGCTGATGCCGGTGCGGCTGTCCGGCTGATCGCGCCCCGGCGTAGGTTTCGATCACAAGCAGTCGGACGACGAGAGCGGCGGGCATGGCTGACACCAGCGACTCCACCTTCGAGATCGGCCTCATCGGCCTCGGCCGCATGGGCGGCAACATGCGCGAGCGCATGCGCGGCGCCGGCCTGACGGTCGTCGGCTACGACCGCAACCCCGACGCCAGCGATGCCGCGAGCCTCGAAGACTTGGTCGCCAAGCTGCACGCGCCTCGCAAGGTGTGGGTGATGGTGCCGGCGGGCGATCCCACCAGGCAGACCATCGAGCAGTTGGGCGATTTGCTCGAGGCGGGCGACGTCGTCGTCGACGGCGGCAACTCCAAGTACACCGACGACAAGGTGCATGCCGAGGCGCTGGCCAAGAAGGGCGTCGGCTTTGTCGACGCCGGTGTCTCCGGCGGCGTCTGGGGATTGAAGAACGGCTACGCGCTGATGGTGGGCGGCGACCCCGAGCACGTCGCGATGGTCCAACCGGCGCTCGACGCGTTGAAGCCGCCGGGCGAATTCGGTTACGTGCACGCAGGTTCTGTGGGCGCCGGCCACTTCGCCAAGATGGTTCACAACGGCATCGAGTACGGCATGATGCAGGCCTACGCCGAAGGCTACGAACTGCTGGCCGCCGCCGATGTCACCACCGACGTTCCGGCGATTTTCAAGAGCTGGCGCGAGGGCACCGTCATCCGTTCGTGGCTGCTCGACCTGCTCGACGTCGCACTGTCCGCGGACCCCAAGCTCGAGAAGGTGCGGGGTTGGGCCGAGGACTCCGGCGAGGGCCGCTGGACCATCGAGGCCGCCATCGACCACGCCGTGCCGATGCCGGTCATCACCGCTTCGCTGTTCGCCCGCTTCGCCTCGCGCCAAGACGACTCGCCCGCGATGAAGGTCGTCGCCTCGCTGCGCAACCAGTTCGGCGGGCACGCGATCCTGCCCGAGACCGGGGCCGGCACGCAGACCGGCGAGGGCACTGGCGCGACGTCCGGCGCCACCGAGCGCAGCGGCTGAGCCGCCACCGGCCCGCCACCGACCCGCCACCGTCCAGATTCGCTGTCGTGCGCCTCGAGCACTTGTCACTGACCGACTTCCGTTCCTACGAGTCGGTCGAGTTGAGCCTCGAGCCCGGCGTGACCGCGCTGGTCGGCCCGAACGGCCAGGGCAAAACCAACCTGGTCGAGGCGGTTGGCTACCTGGCGACGCTCGGCAGCCACCGGGTCGCGAGCGACACAGCGCTGGTGCGCATGGGCGCGTCGCAGGCCGTGGTGCGTGGCCGCGTCGTGCGCGATTCGCGGGCAATGTTGGTCGAGCTCGAGATCAACCCGGGCAAGGCCAACCGGGCTCGGGTCAACAAGGCGGCGGTGCCGCGACCGCGCGAGGTGCTCGGGATCTTGCGCACGGTGCTGTTCGCACCCGAAGACCTCGCCCTGGTGAAAGGCGACCCGAGTGAGCGGCGGCGCTTCCTCGACGAGGTGCTGGTGGCGCGCGCGCCGCGGCTGGCCGCCGCGCGAGCCGACTACGACCGGGTGCTCAAGCAGCGGAACGCGCTGCTCAAGACGGCCGGGTTGGCCCGCCGATCCGGCGGCCCCGACCTGCGCACCCTCGACGTCTGGGACTCTCACCTGTCGCGGGCGGGCGCGGAGCTGTTGGCGGCCCGCGTCGAACTTGTCGAGGCGCTGCGGCCGCTCGTCGAGAAGGCGTACGCGGCAGTCGCCCGCACCATGTCGTCCACCACTCTTGACTACGTCAGCTCGCTCGGGCCGGACGTCGCTCTCGAGCCCGACCGCGACGTGTTGGCGGCGGCGCTACAGGCGGCGTTGGCGGCGGTGCGCTCAGACGAGCTCGAGCGCGGCGTCACCCTCGTCGGCCCGCATCGCGACGAGCTGGCGCTCGGCATCAACGGGTTGCCGGCGCGGGGTTACGCGAGCCACGGCGAGTCGTGGTCGCTTGCATTGGCGCTGCGGCTCGCCTCGTACGACCTGTTGTGCGCCGACGGCGGCGAGCCGGTGCTGATCTTGGACGACGTGTTCGCCGAGCTCGACGTCGACCGCCGCGAGCGGCTCGCCTCGCTGGTGGCACCGGCCGAGCAGGTGCTGATCACGGCGGCGGTCGCGGCCGACGTGCCGGAGGAGCTCGCCGGCGCGCGAGTCGACGTGATGGGCGGCGAGGTGCGTCGTGTCCGATGAGTTCGCCGACGACGGGTCGGAGGAGCCGGCGGCCGAGCCGCCGACCAGACCACTGTCCGGGATCGATCTGGCGCGGGCCGCATTGGCCCGGGCTCGCGAAGAGGCCCGCGCTCGCGGCGCCGCGCCCGCGCGCCGCAAACGCGCGTCGTCCGGGTCATCGACCTCGCGGCGCCGCGACCCGGGCGACCCCGAACCGCTGGGGGACACGCTCAACCGGCTGCTCGCCGAGCGCGGCTGGGACGTGCCGGCCGCAATTGCCGGCGTCACCCAGCGCTGGCCTGAGGTCGCCGGCGAGGAGTTGGCCGCGCACTGCCGGCCGGACAAGTTCGACGACGGCGTGCTGACGCTGGTGGCCGAGTCGACGGCCTGGGCCACCCAGATCAGGTTGCTGGTGCCGCAGCTGCACCGCCGCCTCGACGAAGTCGTCGGGCGGGGGATCGTGCGGCGGGTCGAGGTGCACGGGCCGGCCGGGCCGGACTGGCGCCGCGGGCCGCTTCGGGTCCGCGGCCGAGGCCCCCGTGACACCTACGGCTGACCCGTGCGAGTTGATCACGCTCAGGGGGCCGAATCTCCCTGAGCGTGGCGTGCACGCCCAGCTCGGGGGGTCTGCGCCCCCTGAGCGTGGTCATTTTCCCGAGGGTGGCCCGCGGCTTGCTGAGATGTGCAAAGTCACCGGTAGGTATGGGGGCTCACAAGCGTCCGCGTTAGGCGCGCAAATCCACAGCTAGGGGCCACGGCGGCCCGGTTGTGAGCGCTTGCCAGGTACACTGGAAGTCCTTCCCTAGACACCAGCGGCGCTGTGCGCAAATGTCAGCGAATTCAGCGGCCAGACCACATGTGCCCACACCGGGTGCGGTGGAGAGCGGCAGGAGGCAACCGCACCCGTGACCCACGAGTCCGTCGCTACCGCGACCGAAGATCTCGTCCCCACCTCCAACGGCTCATCAAACGCCAGCCCCAACGGCGGCGCCCATAACGGCGGTTCCCCCAACGGCTCGTCCAACGGCAACTACAACGCCGAGTCAATCCAGGTCCTCGAAGGCTTGGAGGCGGTCCGCAAGCGACCCGGCATGTACATCGGGTCGACCGGCGAGCGTGGCCTGCACCACCTGGTCTATGAGGTGGTCGACAACGCGGTCGACGAGGCGTTGGCCGGCTACTGCGACACGATCACGGTCGACCTGCTGGCCGACGGCGGTGTGCGGGTGGT
>JAICLV010000041.1 GCA_025925185.1 Acidothermaceae bacterium | reverse complement strand
TGCAAGGAGGAGTCGTTCCATCAGCGGCAGGGCTTCGACCTCCTGCTCACGCTGTCGAACGGCACGCCCGCGCAGCACGAGATGGCGCAGGACGCCGTCAACCGGTGGTGGTGGCCGTCGCTGATGATGTTCGGCCCGCCCGACGCCGAGTCGCCGAACTCCGCGCAGTCGATGGCCTGGGGCATCAAGCGGTTCTCCAATGACGAGCTGCGGCGAAAGTTCGTCGACATGACCGTGCCGCAGGCCGCCGTGCTCGGTCTCACGCTGCCCGACCCCGACCTGCGGCTCAACGAGGCGACCGGCCATTACGACTTCGGCGAGATCGACTGGAGCGAGTTCTACGAGGTCGTCAAGGGCAACGGGCCGTGCAACGAGCAGCGGATCGCGCAGCGGGTCAAGGCCCACGAGAACGGCGCGTGGGTGCGTGCGGCGGCCGCCGCGCACGCCGCGAAGCAGGCCGTGCGGCGGGTTGCGGGGGCGGTGGCATGAGCGTCGGACTTCCTCAGTTGGGCCAGCGGCGCGACGAAACGACGTTGTGGGAGGTGTTCGTGCGCGGACGACGTGGGTTGTCACACGTGCACGCGGGCAGTCTCCACGCGGCTGATGCCGAGATGGCGCTGCGCAACGCGCGCGACGTCTACACCCGCCGTGGTGAGGGGGTCAGCATCTGGGTGGTGCCGTCGGCGGAAATAACTGCCTCGACTCCTGACGAAAAGGACCCGTTCTTCGACCCGAGCGCAGATAAGGTCTACCGGCATCCGACCTTCTACAACTTGCCGGAGGAAGTGCGACAGATGTGATCGCGAAGGACTCTGCGGGTACCAACGACGCCATGGCGCGCGAGCGATTCGTCTACGCGCTTCGGCTGGGCGACGACGCGCTGATCTTGGCGCAGCGACTGTCGGAGTGGGCCTCCCGCGCGCCCGAGATCGAAGAGGACATCGCGCTCACCAACATCGCGCTCGACCTGCTCGGGCAGGCGCGCGCGCTGCTCGACTACGCAGGTGTCGTCGAGGCCGCCGGCCGCGACGAGGACGACCTCGCCTACCTGCGCACCGAGCGTGAGTTCACCAACGTCCACCTCGTCGAGCAGGAGAACGGCGACTTCGCGCACACCATCGCCCGCCAGCTGTTCTTCTCCACCTACCAACTCGCGTTGTACGAGGAGCTGATCAGCTCCCACGACGACTTGTTTGCCGGCGTCGCGGCCAAGGGCGTCAAAGAGGCGGCGTACCACAACGACCACGCGACGCAGTGGACCATCCGGCTCGGCGACGGCACCGACGAGAGCCATCGCCGCATGCAGGCCGCCGTCGACCGGATCTGGCCGTTCACGGCAGAGCTCTTTGAGTCGGACGACGTGGAGCGGTCGCTCGCCGCCGCTGGGATCGGCGTCGACCCCTCGACGTTGAAATCGCGGTGGGGGCTGGCCATCGCCGAGGTGCTGAGCTCGGCGACGCTTACTGTGCCCGCGACGACCTGGACGTCGCACGGTGGCCGGCGCGGCGTGCACACCGAGGGGTTCGGCTACCTGCTTGCCGAGATGCAGTACCTGCATCGCACGTATCCCGGCGGCAAATGGTGACCTCGCTGCTGATCGCCGACGCGCGCGCGATCTGCGAGTCGGTGCCCGACCCGGAGATGCCATTCGTCACCGTCGGCGATCTCGGCATCGTGCGCGACGTCATCGTGGACGACGGGGGGCGCGTCGAGGTCGTCGTCACACCGACCTACTCCGGCTGCCCTGCCACCGATGTAATCCGTGACGACATCGTCGCGGCGCTCCGCGCGGCGGGGTTCTCCGACGTCGTGGCGCACACGGTGCTCGCGCCGGCCTGGACCACCGACTGGATCACACCGGCCGGCTTGGAAAAGCTGGCGCGCAACGGGATCGCGCCGCCCGCGCCGCGCGGTGGCGTTGACGCTGGCGCGGCGGTCGACGTTGAGCTCGGGGTGCGCTGCCCGCAATGCGGCTCGATTCAGACCAGGCTGGTGTCGCGGTTCGGCGCGACGCCGTGCCAGGCGATGTACCGCTGCGCCGACTGTCTCGAGCCGTTCGACCACGTGAAACCGCACTGACCGCGGTGGCGCGTCGTCCGCAACTGCACCCGCTGCGGGTGTCGGCGATCGATCGGCTCACCGACGACGCCGTGGCGATCGCGTTCTCGGTGCCCGACGATCTCGTTGACGACTATGAGTTCACGCCTGGGCAGCACGTCACGATCAGCTGCCTCGCCGCAGGCGACGACGCGCGCCGCACGTACTCGTTGTGCTCACCGCCCGGCGCGTTGCGCATCGGTGTGAAGCAGGTGCCAGGCGGGGTGTTTTCCAAGCATGCTTTGGAGAATCTGCGTGTCGGCGACGAGATCGACGTGATGACCCCGATGGGTCGCTTCACCACCACGCTCTCGCCTGCCGATTCCAAGCATCGCGTCGGCATCGTCGCGGGCAGCGGAATCACGCCGGTGCTGTCGATCATGTCGGCCTCGCTCGCGGCCGAGCCGCGCAGCCGATTCACTTTGATCTACGGCAACCGCAGCAGCAACTCGGTGATGTTCCTCGATGAGGTGGCCGATCTGAAGGATCGCTTTCCCGACCGGCTCTGCGTGTTCCACGTGCTGTCGCGCGAGCCGCGCGAAGCGGCGTTGCTGAGTGGCCGGCTCGACCGCGAGAAGCTCCAACAACTGCTCGATGTCGCGGTCGGCGGTGCTCCCGTCGACGAGTGGTTCTTGTGCGGACCGATGGCGATGGTCGAGACCGCGCGGTCGGTGTTGAGGGCCCGCGGCGTCGATGAGAAGTCCGTTCGCTTCGAGCTTTTCCACGTTGACACGGCAACTCCGGTCGCGACGGTCGTCGCCGTGCCCGCGTCGTCCGACATCTCTGACGTCGACATCAAACTCGCCGGGCTGACGACGTCGCTGCGGGTTAGCCGCGATCAGGACGTGTTGCACGCCGCGCTGCGGGTGCGCGGCGACGTGCCCTACGGCTGCACGAACGGGATGTGCGGCACCTGCCGCGCCAAGCTCGTCGAGGGCGACGTCGAGATGGACCACTGTTACGCCTTGGACGACGCCGACCTGGCGGCCGGGTTCGTGCTCACGTGTCAGGCGCAGCCACGCAGCCCTAAGGTGTGGCTCGACTACGACGCCTGATCGGCTTCCGGTTGACGCGGCAGTTTGATCGAGCACCACACGGATTTCCCGTGGTCGAGCGGGCGGGTGCCCCACGCCTCGGACAGCGCCTCGACCAACTGCAACCCGCGGCCGCCCTCGTCGTCGTCCTCGGCATGTCGGCGGTCGGGCAGGGCGGAACCGTCGTCGTCGACCTCGATGTAAAGCGAGTGGCAGCCGCGGCGCAGCCGTAGACAGACCTTTCCACGACCGTGCCGAACCGCGTTCGTCACAAGCTCGGTGGCGAGCAACACCGCGACCTCCGCGACGTCGGCGTCGACCTCCCACGCCATCAGTTGCGCCTGTACGAAGTGGCGGCCGTTGGGCACTGCCGAGGGGTCACGCGTCACGTCGAGCGTCGCGCGGTCGCCCTGATGGACCGGCGTTCGGACGAGCAGCAGCGTCACGTCGTCTTCGTGTTGCGCGGGCTCGGAGAGCATGTCCCGCAACACGGCGTCGGCGGCGCTCTCCAGGTCGCCGCTGGTCGACAGCGCGTCGGACAACGCCTTGCGCAGCAACGAGATCCCCTCGTCGAGGTCGCGGTCGCGGCGTTCGACAAGGCCGTCGGAGTAGAACGCGACGACCGTGTCGGGCGGCAGCGTCGCGACGCAATGTCCGAACGGCACACCGCCGACCCCCAGCGGGATCCCTTGCCAGACAGCCAATTCGTGGGTGTCGCAGTCCGAGGGGTGGATGAGCGGCGGAAGATGTCCGGCGTCGGAGACGCACAGCGTGGTGGTGAATGGGTCGTAGACGGCGTAAGAGCAGGTGACGATCTGCTCGTCGAGTTCGCAGACGATGTCGTCGAGTTGGGCGAGCAAACGGCGCGGTTGGAGGTCGACGTGCGCGAGCGTGCGCGCGGCTGCTCGCACCTGGCCCATCACAGTGGCGGCGGTGAGGCCGCGGCCCATGACGTCGCCGATGACCAGGCCGACGCGGCCGGCGCCGAGCGGTATCAGGTCATACCAGTCGCCGCCTACCTTCACGACGTCCGAGGCCGGCACGTAGCGGGCGGCGGCGCGCAGCTCGGAGGTGGGTGTCAGTTGCTCGCGCATCAGGCTGCGCTGCAAGGTCAGCGCGACGTCGTGCTCGCGCGCGTAGCGGCGGGCGTTGTCGATGGCGACGCCGGCACGGGCGGCGAGTTCGGCGGCGATCGCGACGTCGTCGTCGGTGAAGCGCCGTCCGCTCGTCGACTGCTTCAAGAGCAAGACGCCGATGACGCCCTCTCTGGAGAACAACGGCACGGCGACCTGCGAGCGGACGCCGACGGCGGCGAGCGAGGCGGCGATGCTCGGCTCGCGCGCGCCGGCCATCAGGTCGGCCTCGCCGACGTGCTCGACGAGCACCGGCCGCCCGCTGCGCAGCGAGCGCATAGCGGCGTTGTCGTCGGTGTACGGAACCTGGTCGCCGGGGGCGGTGTAGGGCACGGCGGGCGGCGGCGCGTCAGGCGAATGCGCCATCGCGGCGCGCCGGAGCTGGCCGGTGACACCGCCGGCGGGGTCGAGATCGACCAGGTCGACGATCGCGTGGTCGGCGAGCGCGGGCACGAGCAGCCCGACGAGGCCGCGGGCGGTGGCGTCGACGTCGAGGCTGGCGCCGAGTTCTTCGCTGGCGCGGGCGAGCAGCGCGAGCCGTCGGCTCGCAGACTCGGCGGGCGCCAGGGTCGTGACCAAGGGGGAAGATTCACCGGCCATGCCCGAATCGTGCCAGATTATGGTCCTCTAGCGCAGCCCACCGGCCGGGTCAAAGTGCGGTGGTACCGACCGGCATGATGTGCGATGTGAAGATCGACGGGTCTGTGTTGATTGTGACCGGGGCGTCGTCCGGTATCGGTGCGGCGATCGCCCGGCTCGCCCACGCGCGCGGCGCGAAGGTGGTGCTCGCCGCCCGCCGGGCCGCGCTGCTGTCTTCCGTGGCGGCGTCGCTGCCGGGATCGGTGGCCGTGCCGGCGGACGTCACCTCGTCGTCCGATGTGGCTGCGTTGGTGAGCCGCGCGGTTGAGGAGTTCGGCCGCATCGACGTGTTGGTGAACAACGCCGGTCAAGGTCTGCACCTGCCGGTGATCGACGTCGACCTGGACGACGTCCGCGCCGTTCTCGAACTCAACGTGCTCGCGCCGCTCGCGTTGATGCAGGCGGTCGTGCCGGTGATGCGTTCCGGCGGTGGCGGCGCGATCGTCAACATCAGCTCTGGTTCGACGCGTCGAGTGTTGCCGGGCGTCGGCCCGTACGCCGCGACGAAATCGGCGCTGAACACGCTCACCGACGTGGCGCGCGCCGAGTTGGCGCGCGACAACATCGCCGTTTCGTTGGTGGTGCCGGGCATCACCAAGACCGCGTTCCACGACGTGCTGCGCGCCGGAACGGCCGATGTGGCGCACGCGCCGAAGTGCACGCCGGAAGAGGTGGCCGAGGCCGTGCTTGCGGTGATCGAGTCGGGCGAGCCCGAGATCGTGGTCTCGCCGGTTGACCGATAAGCGCTGGCGCCGCGTCGTTATCGTGTCGGGGTGGCGCTGACCGAGACCGACTCGTCGTGGGTGGCCACCCGTCGCGTTGTGTTGCGCGATGCGATCGGAGTCGGTGTCGCGACGGGCGCGTACGGCCTTTCGTTCGGGGCGATCTCAACGGCTTCGGGGCTGTCGATCCTGCAGACCTGCGTGCTGTCGTTGGTGCTCTTCAGCGGCGGTTCGCAGTTCGCGCTGGTCGGCGTCGTTGGCGGGGGAGGGGCGCCGATGACGGGTGCCGCGACGGCGCTGCTGCTCGGCGTCCGCAATGGGTTTTACGGCTTGCGGCTTGCCCGGTTGCTGGGGCTGCGCGGATGGCGTCGTGCCGTTGGCGCGCAGGTGGTGATCGACGAGAGCACCGCGATGGCGATCGCGCGGACCTCGCGGCCGGCGGCTCGGTTCGCTTTTTGGTCGACCGGCGTCTCGGTTTTCGTGCTGTGGAATCTCGCGACGTTGATCGGCGCCGTTGCGGCGTCGGCGTTGCACGACCCTCGGGTACTGGGTTTGGACGCCGCGCCACCGGCCGCCTTCCTCGCGTTGATGGCGCCGCGGTTTCGTGCGCGCGAACCTCGGGTCGTCGCTGTGGTCGCCGCCGTGGTGGCGGTCGCGTCGGTGCCATACGTGCCGAACGGCGTGCCGGTGTTGCTCGCCGCCGTCGTCGCGGTGGTCGCGGGCTTTGGACGTCGGCGCGACACCTCGTCGTCCGATGAGTCTTCCTCGATCGAGGCGGGCGTCTGATGTGGCCTGCCATCATCGTGGCGTCGCTTGGGTGTTACGCGATCAAACTGCTCGGCGTTTCGGTGCCGCGGAAATGGTTGGCGCATCCGCGGTTGGCGCACGTCGCCGATTTGTTGCCGGTCGCGTTGTTGACGGCGCTGGTCGTGACGCAGACGTTCACATCGGGTCGCCACTTGGTTCTCGACGCTCGAGCCGCGGGCTTGTTGGCCGCCATCGTCGCGCTGCGCTTCAAGGCGCCGTTCCTTGTCGTGGTTGGTGTCGCGTGTCTCGTCGCGGCGCTGGTGCGGGTGGTGGCTTGACGCGGCCGGATGGTCACCACAGGCCGTCGATGGGTCCGACGAGGAAGAATGCGACCAGGCGTGCCGGGCGACGCGCCAGGCGTGGGGGAGCCGATGGAATCCGACGGTCGCAACGCTTTGGCGTCTCGCCAGCAATCCGAGCGATGCGACCAGGAGAAGCGGGAGCGTCGGCACCGTGTGATCGAAGACGACGGCCGCCACTGCCACGCCAACACTTCGGTCGCGGCCACGATCGTCCAGCCCCGCCGCCGTCGCACCATGGTCGCCATCGAGACTCCTGCGGCCGAAGCTAGGGGGCTAGGACGGGTCGCAGTAGGGGCCAAAGACCCATCGCCATTGTGCTTATCGCGCGGCGCCGCTACGGGGCCACGGGCTAGACCGCCGCGGCGGGCCACCTAAGCCGGCGATCCTTGGACCCCGAAACTCGTGCTTCAACACTGCTATGACGAGGTCGAGGCACGAGTTTCGGGGTCTACGGATACCGACCGCAGGCTCGCGCTGAGTGGTCGGGTGGCGCGGAAACCAACTAGGACGTCGGCGCAGTGCGCAGGCCGCGCAGTGCCAACTCCACGGCGCCGTCGACAACATCGGCGGCGGACGCCCGCCCCGGCCGGTACCACTCGACCACCGAGTTGACCATGCCGAACGACAGTCGGGTGGCCAGCAACGGATCGATGTCCGCGCGCAAGTCGCCGTCCGAAATCGCCTCCGCCACCAAGTTCGCGGCGAATCGGTCGAAGTCACGTCGGCGATCCAACGCGCGCTTCTCGGTCGCGGTGTTGCCGCGCACCCGCAGCAACAGCGTCACGTATGGCAATTCCGCGAGCAGCGCCTCGGCCGTCCGACGCAGCACGTGCTCGAATCGCGAAACTGCCGGCCCCGATCGCGACAAGGGCTCATCACGAATCGCCGACAGCGCCGACAGCGCACGCTCGCACGCCGCCGCGAGTAGCGCTTCCTTGCCGTCGACGTGGTGATAGAACGACGACTTCGAGATTCCCGCGGCATGTGCGAGATCCTCCATCGACGTCCCGTCGTAGCCGCGCTCGTTGAACACCCGCACTGCGACATCGAGCAACGACGCCGCGTCGTACGGGGCCCGCCGTGTCGGAGCCGAACCCCCAACGCGGGCGCGGCCCGAGACCGCCGTCATCCCGGACGCCGGATCTCGACCACCCGGAAACGTCCCGCCACGAACGCGGCATCGGTGAGGCTGGCGTTCGCGGCCGGATTGGCCCCCGTCGCGTGGAAATCGGAGAACGCCGCAGTTTGATTCACGTACACGTCCGCGGTGAGATTCACCGACAACGAGACGCCCGCCTCAATCGCAATCTGGGTCGCCGCATCGAGCACTGACGGATCGGTCGAGTAGACCGACGCGGTCAAAGCGCCGCGCGTCGTCGTCAACGACCGCCACAACGACAGGCTTTCCGCTGTGTCGCGAGTCTCCACCACGAACGCCACCGGTCCGAAGCACTCGGCGCCGAAGACGTCGACATCGGACGACGTGACCCGCAGCACCAACGGTGTGCGCACCCGCGCCCCGGGGAATTCGCTGTGTGACAGCGATTGCGAGGCGATCGCGACCTTCCCGAGGTCGGCCGAAGCCGAAAGCCGATCCGCCACCCGGTCGTCGACCAGTGCCCCGAGAATCGCGAGGGCCCGCGCCGGCTCGCCCAACAACGAGTCGAGCGCCGACGACAACGCCGACACGAACGATTCGATCTCGGACGACGCGACGAGCAGCACCTGCGGCGCGGTGCACATCTGCCCGCTGTAAAGGGAGAGCGAATACGCGAGGTTCGCCGCCGCGCCCGCCACGTCGTCCGTGGTGTCGAAAACTACCGTGTTGACGCCGGACTTCTCGGTGAACACCAACGCCTGGCGCGCGTTAGCCTCCAACCAGTTGCCGTACGCGCTCGAACCGGTGAAGTCGATGACGCGGACCTCGGGCCGTAGCGCCAGCACACTGGCGAGCCCCTCACCCGGCGATTCAACGGCGAGGCTGACGAGATTCTCGTCGAATCCGCACTCGACAAGAACCGACCGCGCGACCGAGACCGTCAACGCCAGCGGCAAAACGGCCTGCGGATGCGGCTTCACAATCACCGGGTTGCCAGCGCACAAGCTCGCGAACAGCCCTGGGAAGCCGTTCCACGTAGGGAAAGTCGTGCACCCGATCATCAACGCGACCCCGCGCGGCACGATCGTGTAAGACTTCGCGATCCGCTGCGGCTCACTCCGTCCGCGCGGCTTCTCCCAATCGACGCTAGAGGGCACTGCCGCCATCGCGTCGTAGGTGTAGGCGACGGCCTCCAGGCCGCGATCCAATGCGTGCGCGCCGCCCGCTTGAAAGGCCATCACAAACGCCTGACCGGTCGTGTGCATCACCGAGTGCGCCAACTCAAAGCTGCGCGCGTTGAGTCGCAGCAAGATCTCGACGCAGACGGCGGCGCGCGCGAGCGGTCCGGCGTCACGCCAGGCAGGCATGGCGGCCGTCGCCGCTTGCATCGCCGAATCGACGCCGTCCGCCGTCAGATGCGGATAGGAGACGCCGAGCTCAAGACCGTACGGCGACCGCTCGGGCGCGACGGTGCCGGAGGCACCCGCCGTGGTGAGCGGGAAATCCTTGCCGAGCAGGCCTTCGAACGCCGCGCGACCAGCCGCAGGCGCCTCCTCACCCCACACCTTGGTCGACGGCGACTCCGGAAACGCCGACCAGTAGCCGCGCTTGCGGGTGGCGGCGACCGCCTCCTCTAGCAGCGGGCGATGGGCGGCGATGATCTGCTCGACGTCGGTCATCACCCCAGTAAACCGAACGTTCGGTCGACGGGGAAGGGTGGTGGACGCGGCGCCCGGCACAGGACCATGATTCCGCCATGACCGAACCCGTCGCCCTCGCCTGGGAGTGCGCCAAAGCGATGTACGAGGCCGACACGGCGTCACGCGCGCTTGGCATGGAGCTGCTCGATGTGTCGCCAGGCCGCGCTCGCCTGCGCATGGCGATCACCGAGCAGATGCTCAACGGCCACCGGATCGGTCATGGCGGCTACGTCTTCACACTCGCCGACTCGGCCTTCGCGTTCGCGTGCAACACCTACGGCGACGCGACGGTCGCGTCGTCCTGCGAGATTGTCTTTCTCGCGCCCGTCCATGCCGGTGACGTCCTCGAGGCCAGCGCTCAAGAGAAGCAACGAGTCGGACGACGTGGGGTCTACGACGTGACCGTCACGAGAGGCGTGCCACCCGAGGTGGTGGCCGAGTTCCGCGGCATCAGCAGTGCGAGCGGCAAGCCGGTGTTGAATCGATGAGCCTCGAACCGATCGAGACCGCTTCCCGTGACGAGCTCAACGCGCTGCAACTGAGCCGGCTGCAAGCGACGTTGCGGCTCGCCTACGACAGGGTGCCGCACTACAAGCGGGCCTTCGACGACGCCGGCGTCGGCCCCGGCGATTGCCACGACCTCGACGGCATCGGGAGATTTCCCTTCACCACCAAGCAACATTTGCGCGACGCGTATCCGTACGACATGCTCGCCGTGCCGCGCGAGCAGCTGGCGCGGGTGCACGCGTCGTCCGGAACGACCGGGCAGCCGACCGTCGTCGGCTACACGCAGCACGACCTCGACGTGTGGTCAGACCTGATGGCCCGCTCGATCCGCGCCGCGGGTGGTCGGCCCGGGCAGCTCGTGCATGTTGCCTACGGCTACGGGCTTTTCACCGGCGGGCTCGGAGCGCACTACGGCGCCGAGCGACTTGGCTGCGCGGTCGTTCCCGTCTCCGGCGGCGCCACTGAGCGGCAGGTGATCCTGATCCGCGACCTGAAGCCCGACATCATCATGGTGACTCCGTCATACCTGCTGGTGATCCTTGATGAGATGGAGCGCATGGGCGTCGACCCAGCCGAAACGTCTTTGACCACAGGCATTCTCGGTGCAGAGCCATGGACGGAGGAGATGCGCCACGAGATCGAGCGGCGCAGCGGGATCGACGCGGTAGACATCTACGGGCTTTCCGAGATCATGGGCCCGGGCGTCGCGCAAGAGTGCGCCGAGACCAAGGACGGCCTGCACATCTGGGAGGACCACTTCTACCCGGAGATAATCGACCCCGTCACCGGAGAAGCGGTGCCCGACGGCGAGTTCGGCGAGCTCGTGCTCACGACGTTGACCAAAGAGGCGATGCCACTCATCCGCTACCGCACCCGCGACCTCACCCGCTTGTTGCCCGGCACCGCGCGCACAATGCGCCGCATCGAGCACGTCACCGGCCGCAGCGACGACATGGTCATCGTGCGCGGGGTCAACGTCTTCCCCACCCAGATCGAAGAACTCGTGTTACGCGACCCTTTGCTGTCGCCGCACTTCCAACTGGTTCTCACCCGCCCGCGGCGCCTCGACGAACTCACCGTGCAGGTGGAGTCGCGACGGCCCCCGACGTCCGAGGAAGAGCAGAGCGCCGCGCAAAGGCTGACGTCTGCGATCAAGTCGAACGTCGGTGTGACGGCCGCCGTCGAGATCTGCGCGCCGGGCGCGATCGAACGGTCGCTCGGAAAGGCGAAGCGCGTCGTCGACCGACGCGCGGGCTAGCGACCCTATCTGGTTCGGCAGGTCGGGACCGGATCAAACGAAGTTGATCGCCCTCTTGACGCGGCGGGCGTGGGCCGATCCGATGGCGGGAGACGACCACCTACGGAGGTGCACATGTCAGGCGTGATGGACGAGCCTGCCGTGCAGTCGCGACCCGGCGGCAGCAGGCTCGATTACCTGTCCGGTTTCGGCAACGAGCACGCCAGCGAGGCGATCCCCGGCGCGCTACCACAAGGTCGCAACTCGCCACAGCGCGTGGCGCACGGGCTGTATGCCGAGCAGCTCAGTGGCACGTCTTTTGTGGTGCCGCGCGCGCACAACAGGCGCAGCTGGCTGTACCGCATCACGCCGTCGGCCAAGCACCCCACGTTCCGTCAGCTCGGCGGTAACGCAAGCTTGCGCAGCGCGCCGTTTCGCGACGTGCCGCCGAATCCCAACCGACTGCGTTGGGACGCCCCGCCGCCTCTCGACGAGCCGACCGACTTCGTCGACGGGCTGTACACGGTCGGCGGCAACGGAGATGTGCTGACGCACGCCGGCATCGCGATCCACTGGTATCGCGCGAACCGGTCGATGACTGACCGCTTCTTCGTCAACGCCGACGGTGAATTGCTTGTGGTGCCGCAGCAGGGCGATCTCACGGTGCGCACCGAGTTCGGCGTGTTGGACGTCCGCCCCGGCGAGGTCGTCGTGTTGCCGCGCGGCATGCGGTTCGCGGTCGACGTCGCGATCGAGGGATCGGACGATGGCGCGCAAGCCCGCGGCTACATCTGTGAGAACTACGGCCGGCTGTTTGACCTCCCGGAACGTGGGCTTATCGGTGCGAACGGGTTGGCGAACGCTCGTGATTTTCTTGCGCCGGTCGCGGCTTATGAGGACGAGCAGCGCACCGTACAGGTGGTGCAGAAGTTCGGTGGCAACCTGTGGGCCGCCGACTACGATCACTCGCCGCTCGACGTCGTCGCCTGGCACGGGAGTTACGTGCCGTACAAGTACGACCTCACGCGCTTCAACGTGCTCGGCACGGTCAGCTACGACCATCCCGACCCGTCGATCTACACGGTGCTGACGTCGCCGTCTGACACACCCGGCGTGGCGAACGCCGACTTCGTGGTTTTCGCGCCGCGCTGGCTGGTTGGGGAGGACACCTTCCGGCCGCCGTGGTTCCACCGCAACATCATGAGCGAGTTCATGGGTCTGGTGACCGGTGAGTACGACGCCAAGGCGGAGGGATTCTTGCCGGGCGGGGCGAGCGTGCACAACACTTTCAGCTCACACGGCCCGGACGCCGAGACGTTCCGCCGCGCCTCAACACAAGAGTTGAAACCGCAAAAGCTGGACGACGGGCTCGCGTTCATGTTCGAGACGCGCTGGCCGATCGTGCCCACGTCGTCCGCACTCAATGCCCCGCACCGGCAGTCGGGCTACGACGACGTGTGGTCCGACATGCCGCGCAACTTTCAGCCGTGACGGCGGATTCGGCGGCTGAGCCGGCGGGAGAGTCGCACGGCCTCACGTTGCTCGACTGGCGCAGGCACGTGCACGCGCTCTACGCGAAGCTGCGCGCGGCGGCCGACCCGGCCGCCGCGCACCGCTTGTGGTGCGACGAGCGCGACGAGTTGTTCCGAGGGCACCCGCAGTCCCCGCTCGCGTCGTCCGAGGAATTCGAAGCGTTGCCGGTGGCCGGGTACGACCCGCGCTGGCGGTTCGAGCGGCCGGTCGAGGTCAACGTCGAGCCGATGCGGATCGAGGTGCCGACGGCGACAGACGGCGTCGTCCCGTTCGAGCGGGTCGGGGTTGTTCGCCTGCCGGACATCGGATCTCTCGACGTCTGGGCGCTGCGCAGCTACGGCGGCGGGATTTTCGTGCCGTTTCGCGACCGCACGGCGGGTGTCTCAACGTATGGCGCGGGTCGCTACCTCATCGACACAGTGAAGGGCGCCGATCTCGGCGGCGATGTCGACCTCACCACCGGAGCGGGCACCCTGGTGCTCGACTTCAACTTCGCGTACCACCCGTCATGCGCGTACGACCCGGCCTGGGTCTGCCCGCTCGCGCAGCCCGGCAACGTGCTGGACGTCGAGGTGCCGGTAGGGGAGGCGCTGCCGCCTGGTGGTTGGTACTGAAGCGAGGCCGGATCGTGGGTTCCCTGCGCGGCTGGCATCTGAGAGGCTGGCCAGGCGACCTGAACGGAGCCGACGATGAGTCTCTACCTCGCGCAAGACGCGGACGCTGACGCACTGCTCGACCGTGATCCCTTCGCGCTGCTCTTGGGCATGATGCTCGATCAGCAAATTCCGATGGAGAAGGCCTTTTCCGGGCCGAAGCTGCTGGCGGAGCGCATGGGTGCCGAGCGCCTCGACCCAGCCGACATCGCGGGTCACGACCCCGACGCGTTCGCGAGGATTTTTGCCGGACCACCGGCTATTCATCGCTTTCCCGGCGCGATGGCGGCACGCGCGCAGGCGCTCGCGACGGTTGTCGCCGAGCGTTACGACGGCGACGCCGCCGCCATCTGGGACGGCGCCAACTCCGGGGACCAGTTGTTGAAGCGGCTGGGGGAGCTTCCCGGGTTTGGTGAGCAAAAGGCGCGGATCTTCCTTGCGCTGCTGGGAAAGCAGCGTGGAGTGCGGCCACGTGGGTGGCGAACGGCGGCCGGCCGGTTCGGTGACGACGGCATCTATCACTCGGTCGCCGACGTCACGAGCGCGGAGTCGTTGGAGAAGGTGCGCGAGTTCAAGAAGGAGATGAAGGCGGCGGCCAAGCAGGCCGCGCGCAAGCCCACCCGCTGAATCCACAGCCGCGAGAAGGTCTTTGCACCGCGACGCGTCGCGGCCCACTTTGCGCCGTCCGCCCGACGTAGGTTCATCTCGAATCTTCCGTAGTGACAAGGGATTCGGGGTGAAGCGCGTTGTCTGGTTTTGAGGGGCTCGCAAGCGAGTTGGAACAACGAGCCCGGCGGGTTGAGGCGATCGGTGACGAACTCGTGCACGCCGCGGCGATCGCGATCTGGACGTCGGTGGCCGCTGACGCGTTTCGCGCGCAGGTCGCGCGGCGACGGCGCGATTGTGCGGATGTCGCCGGGATGTTGCGCTCGGCGGCGGCCGCGGTTCGCCATTTCGCGCATGATGCGGAGGCGGAGAAGGCGCGGCTGCGCCGACTTGAGCAGACCGTGGTGCACGGCGTCGGCAGCGTGGTGTCTGCGCTGGGGCGGCTGTGAGCGACCACATCGTCGTCGACTACGAAGAGCTGCGCCGCATGGCACGCGCGTGGGCTGATGCCGCGAGATCCCTTGCGGGGCAGGCTCTTTCGGTCGCCTCGCTCGCCGCCGAACCGTGCATCGCGACCAACTCGGTGTTCGACCCGATCGGCGCCGCGCACGCCGAGACGTCGATTCTGGCCGCTGCCGCGATGCCGCACGGGCTGGCGGCGATGTCGGCCAAGCTCGCGGTCGACGGCGTCGCGTTGGAGGGCGTCGTGCTGAGGGAGGAGTTCGTCGACGACTTCCCGCTTCGCGAACTGATGGACTTCGACGGCTGGCTCGCCACGGCCGCGTTTCGGTTACCGTTCGACTCCGGCGGCGTCTGGCGCGACGGTAACGCTCGGTTGGCCGCGCTGGGCGGAGCCAGCATCGGCTACGTCTCGCCGTTCTTGGAGCCGGCGCTGTCGTTACTCGCGCCTTCAGCACGGTTTCGGTCGGACGTCGCCGCAGCGCGCGCGCTGCGGGTCGACCCCATGCTTGGCTTGCCCTTGTCGTTGGTGGGCGGCGTCGCGCCCGAGGGATCGGGTTACGCCACCGCCTCGCCGCTTCGCCCGCGGTGGGCCGACTCCGCGATCGGCAGCGTCGGCTCGGCGATGCGGCGCGTAAGCGACCTCGAGCGCATGCCAGCAGCCGACCTCGCCGTCGAGCGGGTCGTCGGCGTCGACGGCGCCACCCGGTGGGTGGTCGAACTGCCCGGCATGCGTCACATGAGCGTTTCCGCCGATCCGGAGGACCTGTCCGGCGCGATCTCCGCGATGGCACTCCCCGCGACCGCGTACACCCGGAGTGTCGCGAAAGCGCTCGACGCCGCCGGCGTGCCGCAAGGCGCGCCGGTGCTGCTTGTCGGCCACAGCCAGGGCGGCATCGTGGCGATGGATCTCGCCGGTGACCCCGCGTTCAACGGCGAGCGGGTGCGGGTGACGCATGTGGTCGCGGCGGGCTCGCCGATCAGCTCGAAGCAGGTCGCGCCTGGCGGCGGCACCAAGGTCTTCAGCGTCGAGAACGTGAACGACGTCGTCACCCATTTGGACGCCGTCGACGCCGCGCCCGAGACACCGCAGCGGCCGACCTACCAGTTCTCCGCCGACGGGCACGACGTCGTCCGAACCCACGACGCCACCCGCTACGCGCAGCGCATCGAGGCGCTCGACGACTCGCCCAATCCGCTGTGGCGCGGTTTCTCAGCCGGCCTTGCGCCGTACCTGCGGGGCGCGACGTCCACGATTGTTTTCAACCTGGCCGACGACCCGCCGAACTGAAGCGGATCGCGGTGCACCACCCGACGGGCGGCCGCTTCGCGGTGCACAATGGGGAGGCGGCCCATCTGCCCGAGGAGTCACCAGCCGTCGTGTCGTCGTTCGCCGTGTCACAATGTGAGTCACCACACTGTGGGTTTCGTCTTGGGCCCCCGTGCTCGGCTCGACGCCCGAAGACACATGCCGCGACAGACGATGCGATCGACGAAGGGTGCTGCGTGCTGGCCGCCGAAGCTTATGTAAACACTCCAGCGAGTTGCCGAGGACGATGCGCGTGGTAGCGAAAGGCGCGGCTCAACGCCGCACAGAAGACCCCGGCCAGATCGACGAGTTGGCAACCGGTCCCAGCGGTTCGCCGAAGGCGGCGAGCGCCTCCAAAGCCAGGGGAATCTTGAGCGCCGCGAAGAACGCAGCGGCGACGGTCCGCAAGTCCGGCAAGGGCAAGGCGGACACTGTGGACGGCAAACCGGCGTCGGTGGACGACGCTGGGTTGAGCGGAGATCTTTCCACCGGAGAAGGCGATTTCACGGACGACGCGGAGCTAGCCGCTGATCTGTCCGACGCCGACCTTGAGGTCGACGCCGCGCCCGAGGCTGCGGTTGACGCCGGGGCCGAGGCGGACGCCACCGACGCGCCGGAGGCCGAGCTCGCCGCCGGGGCACCCGCGGCCGAGGGTGACGCCGAGGAGGAGCCCGACGAGGCCGAGCTCGCGCTCGAGGACGACGGCGAGCCGCAGGCGCAGCTGGTCAGCGCCGGTGCCACCGCCGACCCGGTCAAGGACTACCTGAAGCAGATTGGCAAGGTCCCGCTGCTCAACGCCGAGCAGGAGGTCGAGCTCGCCAAGCGCATCGAGGCCGGCCTGTTCGCCGAGGAGAAGCTGAACTCCGGCGAGAAGCTCGCGGCGAAGCTGCGCAAGGAGCTGGAGTGGATCGCCGAGGACGGCCGGCGCGCGAAGAACCACCTGCTCGAGGCCAACTTGCGCCTCGTGGTCTCGCTCGCCAAGCGATACACCGGTCGCGGCATGCTGTTCTTGGACCTGATCCAGGAGGGCAACCTGGGCTT
>JAICLV010000085.1 GCA_025925185.1 Acidothermaceae bacterium | reverse complement strand
GCTATTTCAAGCTCGCGGGAGCCGCGGTCGGCGATCTGCTTGAGTCGATGTCGCGGCTGTCGCCGACGCGCCAGATCCGCTCGTTGCGCGAAGGCACGAAGGCGCACGCGCTGCGCCAGGCGCGCAGTTGTTACGACCACCTCGCCGGCCGGCTCGGTGTGGCCGTCGCCGACGCGTTCGTGGCCCGGGGTTGGGCCGAGACTTCCGGCGACACCGGGTTTCTGCTTCGCGATACCGGACGACGTGAGCTCGTGGCCCTTGGCGTTGAGTTACCCGCTGGCGACGTCGTCCGCAGCTGCGTCGACTGGACCGAGCGGCGGGCACATCTGGCCGGTTCGCACGGCCGGGCGCTGCTGAGCGCGTTTGTCGAAGAGGGATGGGTGGCTCGCGATTCCCGCCCTCGCGTCTTGGTCGTCACGCAGCGAGGCCGCGCCGCATTGCGAGACGTTTTCGGCGTCACCTGGCCGCCATCGCAAGCACGTGACCTCTGACAGGCCATAGCATGTGCACGTGGTGCAAGGCAGCTTCACGTCCGTCGCTGACGCTTCCCGCGCGGCAACCGCGATGCTGCGCGCTGGAGATCCGCTTAAGGATATTTGGCGGTTCTGTCTTTTGCAGATGCTCGACGATTATGAGAGCACCCGACAGCATCGAGGTCTCGAGGACGCTTGTCGCATGTGGCGCGACCGGCCGCCTGCAACCGGTGACAGTCGGATCGACGCCGCCTTCGCCGCCCTCGCTGAGCACCTCGCCCGGAGAGACGGCTGGGCGGTTCCTACGTGGGCTCGCGAGCCCTACCTGGAGGCAATGCCGTGGTGGTTTGTGACTGACTTCGTCGGCCTACACCCGCGCGCCCTCGTTGAGTCACCGCTGTCGTTTCGCAAGCGTGGGGTCTTCATCACCTCAGGCGCACTTTCTCGCGCATGACAGAGCCAGCGATGCCCTTCGGTCGAGCCGAGATCAACCGTCTGCTCGCGGAACTCGATGCGGAACTCGTGAAACGCGGAGCGCGAGCCGATCTGTTTCTTGTCGGTGGTGCTGCTCTTGCGCTTGCATACGACGCACGACGACGACCCGTGACCTTGACGCAGCGTTTTATCCGACTGACGTCGTAGCGCGCCGCGCGTGATTGCGGAAAGACACGGCCTGTCGGACGACTGGCTGAATGACGCGGTCAAGGGGTTCTTGCCAGGACCTGATCCGGCTGCGGAGCGCTATTTCGCAGGCGAGGCACTTAGCGTCGACATCGCGTCGCCTGGGTTCCTACTGGCGATGAAGCTCTTCGCGTCGAGGGTCGAAACGGATGCGGATGACATTGCGCTTCTATACCGAATCCTGGGCTTCACCACCGTGGACGAGGGACTCGGCCTGTTGGAGGATTCGTACCCGGGCCGCCCGATCGAAGCGAAGGTGCAATACCTGTTGCAGGAGATTGTCGACTCGCTTCAGTAGGGCGATCAGCGCTGAGGCGTCGGTAGGCCGAGCTTTCGGTCTCGTAGCACGGGGAAATCGGCCCGGGTCTTAGCGACCGCCGCCAGGTCGATGTCGACCGTCAGCACCTCTTCGTCGACACCTGCTTCGGCTAACACTTCACCCCACGGGTCGACGACCACGCTGTGCCCGGCGAGCTCGACGCCCTCCTGGGTGCCGACCTGGTTGCAACCGACCAAAAACACCTGGTTCTCAATCGCCCGCGCCCGCGTGAGCACCTGCCAGTGCGCCAACCGAGCCGTCGGCCAACCGGTCGGGATGATGAACAGCTCCGCGCCCTGATTGACGAAAATCCGGTACAGCTCAGGGAATCGCAGGTCGTAGCAGGTGGTCATGCCGAACCGCACGCTGTCGATCGAGCCGGCCAGCACCTCGCCGCCCGCCGTGAGGGTGACAGCCTCGCCCGCGTCGAACCCGAACAGGTGCACCTTGCGGTAGGTGTGCGTGATCTCGCCTTGCGGTGAAAGCAAAACGGCGGTGTTGTGCCAGCGCCCGGCGTCGTCCTCGACGAAGGTTCCCGCGACGACGTGCGCGTCGATCTCGCGCGCGGCTGAGGCGATCGCCGACACCGCCGGGCCGGGCAGCACGGCCGCCGACGACGCGTAACCGCGATAGCCGAATGCGCCGGGCACCCAAAGCTCAGGCAGGACGACGAGATCGGCGCCGGCCTGCGCGCGCACCAGCGACACCGCGCGCACCACCCGCGAAGCTTGCGGCTCGCTGTCGTCGACCCGAAGCTGGATGGCCGCGACGCGCATCACAACCGCGCTAGCAGCGAAGACGCCGGATCTTCTAAGAACCGCGCGACGTCACGCAAGAACAGCGAACCAAGCTCGCCGTCGATGATGCGGTGATCGAACGACATCGCCAGGGTCGTAACCCAGCGCGCGCAGATCTCGCCGCGATGCACCCACGGCTGCTCGCGCACCGCGCCGAACGCGAGGATCGCCGCCTCACCAGGGTTGATGATCGGCGTGCCGGTGTCGATGCCGAACACCCCGACATTGGTGATCGTGAACGTGCCGTGCTGCATGTCGGCGACCGCCGTGCGGCCTTCACGCGCCGTCGCCGCCAAGCCGTTCAACGCGCGCCCCAGCTCGACAAGCGACAATGTCTCAGCGTTCTTTATGTTCGGGACGACGAGCCCGCGCGGCGTTGCGGCCGCGATGCCGAGGTTGACGTAGTGCCGGACCACGATCTCGTCGTTCGCGTCGTCCCACACCGAGTTGACCATCGGGTAGCGCTCGAGGTTGAGCAGAACCGCCTTGGCCACGAGCAAGAGTGGGCTCACCTTGACGTTGGCGAACTCGGGCAGCTCGCGCAGCTTCTCGACCGCGTTCACCGACGCCGTGACGTCGACCGTCGTGAACTCGGTGACGTGCGGAATCGAGAACGCGCTCGACACCATGGCCTGCGCGGTGGCCTTCCGCACGCCCCGCACCGGTATGCGCTCCTCGCCGCCGCGCGCGACCGCGGCGCCGATTCCGCCCGCGGCCGCCTCGACGTCCGATCGGGTAACCGCGCCAGAAGGGCCGCTGCCGCGCACGCCGTGGATGTCGACGCCGAGGTCGCGGGCAAGTTTGCGCACCGGGGGCTTCGCCAACACGCCCGCTCCGCGCGCGCCCGCCTGTCCGTTGTCGGCAGGTGCGGTGGCCGACGGCGCCACCGACGGCCACTGATGCGTTGGATGAGTCGGCGGAACGGCCGGGGCCGCAGGTGCCGCCCGGCGGCGGCGAACCGCGGTGTCGTTGCGCGGCCCGTAGCCCACGAGCACTGACGTGCGCCCGGTCGACGACTCAGCGTTTGGCGATTCACCAGATGGCGATTCACCAGTTGGCGATTCGCCGGACGGTGGCTCAGCAGGAGTTGCGTCGGTGCGGGCGAGTTCGGCGACGTCGTCAGTGGTTGACGCTTCGGCGGGCGCCGCAGCCGCGGCGCCCCCACCGGAGACGTCGAACGTGATGATCGGCGTTCCGACGTCGACCGTCGTGCCCTCAGCCACAAGTAGTTCGCCGACCACCCCGGCGAACGGGCTCGGCAACTCCACCAACGCCTTCGCGGTCTCGATTTCGCAGATGGTCTGGTTCTGCTTCACCTGGTCGCCGGGTCGCACGTGCCAGCGCACGATCTCGGCCTCGGTGAGGCCCTCGCCGACGTCCGGCATCTTGAATTGCTTGTCAGCAGCCACGTCTACCTCCGGGCGAGTCAGTAGGCGAGCGAACGGTCGACGGCGTCGAGCACCCGATCGAGGTCGGGCAGGAAGTGCTCTTCCATCCGCGACGGCGGATACGGCGTCGCGAAGCCACCCACGCGCAACACCGGCGCCTCCAGCGAGTAAAAGCATTTTTCCGTTATTCGAGCGGCTAATTCCGCGCCGACCCCGAGAAACACCTGTGCCTCGTGCACGACCACGCAACGGCCGGTGCGCCGCACTGAGTCGCAGATCGTGTCCCAGTCGATCGGCGTCAGCGACCGCACGTCGACCACCTCGAGCTCGCGACCCTCGCCGGCCGCGACTTTCGCGGCGTCCAAAGCGGTTTTCACCATTGGCCCGTACGCGAGCACGGTGATGTCGCGACCAGGCCGGACGACGCGAGCGGCGTGCAACGGGACCGCGTCGTCAAGCGGCGCGGCCGCATCGAATTCGGCGCGCTCCCAGTACCGCCGCTTCGGCTCGAAGAAGATGACCGGGTCGTCGCTGGCGACCGCTTGCTGAATCATCGTGTAGGCGTCTTCGGCGTTGGAGCACGCGACGACCTTCAGCCCTGCGACGTGCGCGAACAACGCCTCCGGCGACTCGCTGTGATGCTCGACCGCGCCGATGCCGCCGCCGAACGGAATACGCACCACGACCGGCATCTTCACCAGGCCGCCCGACCGGTAGTGCAACTTCGCGAGTTGGTTGACGATCTGGTCGTACGCCGGGAAGACGAAGCCGTCGAACTGGATTTCGCACACCGGCCGGTAACCCCGCATCGCCAGGCCGATCGCGGTGCCGATGATGCCCGACTCGGCAAGCGGGGTGTCCATCACCCGGTCTTCGCCGAAGTCTTTTTGCAGGCCGTCGGTGACTCGGAACACGCCGCCGAGCTTTCCGACGTCCTCGCCCATGATGATGACTTTGGAGTCGGCCTCCAACGCCTTGCGCAAGCCCATGTTGAGGGCGCGCGCGATCGCGATTCCGGCCATCAGCGGCCCCCCGCTTCAACGGCGGCAGACTCGCTCGCGAGGTTGTCGTCAAACCCGGCGAGGTACTCCTCGAACGTCGCGCGTTCCTCGTCGACGAGCGGCGAGCCGCCCGCGTAAGCCTGGTTGAAGATGTCGAGCGGTTCGGGCTCTGGCATCGAAAGGCAGGCCGCGCGCACCCGGGCGGCGAGCTCGTCGCCCTCGGCGTCGATCGCGTCGAAGAACGACGAGTCGGCGAAGCCGCCGCGCGAGAGGTACGCCTTCACTCGCTCGATCGGGTCGCGCAGCTTCCAGGTCTCGAGCTCGCTTTCGAGCCGGTAGCGGGTGGGGTCGTCGGACGTCGTGTGCGCGCCCATGCGGTAGGTGAACGCTTCGATGAGGAACGGGCCCTGCCCCTCGCGCGCGCGTTGCAGCGCCTTGCGGGTAACCGCGAGGCAGGCCAGCACGTCGTTGCCGTCGACCCGCACGCCGGGAAAGCCGAAGCCGTGCGCGCGGCGGAACAGCGGGATGCGCGACTGCCGCTCCTCGGGCACCGAGATGGCCCACTGGTTGTTCTGCAAGAAGAACACGACCGGTGCGTTGTACGACGCGGCGAAGATGAACGACTCGGCGACGTCGCCCTCGCTGCTCGCGCCGTCGCCGAAGTAGACGATGACGGCGTCCTCGGCGCCGTCGCGTTGTATACCCATCGCGTAACCGGTGGCGTGCAACGTCTGCGCCCCGATGACGATCGTGTAGAGCGAGAAGTTGTGCGCTTTGGGATCCCAGCCGCCGAAGTTGACGCCGCGGAACAGCTCGAGCAGTTTCTCCGGCGCGATGCCGCGACACCAGGCGACTCCGTGCTCGCGATAGGTCGGGAACACCATGTCGCCGGGCGCCAACGCCCGACCCGAGCCGATCTGCGCGGCTTCCTGCCCGAGCAGTTGCGCCCAGATGCCGAGCTCGCCCTGACGCTGCAGGGCGGTCGCCTCGACGTCGAAGCGGCGCACCAGCGCGAGGTCGCGGTACAGGCTGCGGACTTCTTCGGGTGTGATGTCGAGCGGGTATTCGGGGTTTTCCAGCCGTTGCCCTTCTGGGGTGAGCAGCTGGACGAAGTTCGGGTTTGCTGCCATGTCGATACTCGATGCTGCAACCACTCGTGCCACTCCTCCTGCTCGCCGACGCGAGGGTCCCTCGCGGTCGGGACCGGATCGCGATCGCCCACGTCGTCCGGGCCGGAGGATCGCGGGCTTCGCCGAGGCGGGCACGCGACGTCGACCAGGAGTCCGCGAGGACCACGATGGCGGATCGTCGGGTCAGTCGGTAAACGTCGTCCGATGAGAGCCGTCGGGCCCATCGTCGCAGATAACGGCCCGTCCGTGCGGGCCAGTGGTCATCCCCGCTGGGTCAGCGCGCCCGCCCGCAGCCCGGCTTGCTGTGGCCGTTGCTATGGCCGTTGTCGTGGCCGTTGTCGTGGCCGGTGTTGCGGCCGGTGTCGTGTCGCTTGCCGTGGTCGGCGGAGTCGGCGCCCTTGCCCTTGTCGTCGCTCGTGGACTTGCCCTTGTCCTTGTCCGCGGCGGTGGACTTGTCGTGGGCGGCCTGGTGGGCGAGCGCCGCCACCTGCTTGGCGAGCTTGGCGAGCTCGGCCTTGTCGGGGTGGCATTCCTTGGTCGGGTGCGGCAGGCAGCAGACCGCCGCCGGATGAGCCTTGAGCGCCGACTTGAGCGCGCCTTGGCTGACGCCGATCTCGTGCGCCGCCCACGCGATCTGGTCGGCGGTGAAGGTGCCGCATGCGGGCTTGCCGGGCGTCGGCGTAGGCGTTGGCGTGGGGGTCGGCTTTGGCGTCGGCTTGGCCGACGGGTTCGGCGACGGCGCGGCCGGTCGCGCGGGCGGCGTCGGCGAGACGGACGGCGACGGGCTCGGCGAAGGCGACGACGGCGTGGACGTGGGCGGCTGGGCCGGCGAACCCGACGAGGTCGTCGGGGCGGGGTTGTCGATCACCACGACGTGCGGCGGCGGAGGGCCGAACGGTGGCTCGGTCGCAGACGGGCTGACGCTCGGAGACGCGGACGACGACGACGCGGACGACGATGCCGCCGTCGGTGAGCCGGACGATCCACCGTGGCCCGAGGCCGAGCTCTTCGGGACGACGATGAGCGGCGTGGTGCCAGGCGTCGTCGTGACGAGGAACCCGCCCCCCGGCGCGGTGGCGACGTTGCGCTGGGTCGGCGAGATGGCGCTGGACCCGATCACGACGACGCTCGCGGTCGCCGCCGAGGTGACTCCGGCGAGCAGCGCGGCGGTGACCACGGTCTTGGTGGAGGTCGCGGCGAGCGCGGAAGGCAGCTTGAACAGCGCCAAGAGCTTCATGCCGGCCACCTCCCCGTGGGCCCTTTGGACGAGCGGATAGCCCGCGCGGACTACCCTATACGGAACGTGTGCACTCCGTCACTCAGCGTCGAGGTTGCGTCTGAATGGCGTAATGACATGCCTTCGCATCGGCACAAATCGACCGAAACATGAGCAGGCAGGGATTCCGGCTCGCGTGTCAGTCGCGGCAGACGTGAAGGCCGCGCCGCAGGTATACCCCGGGCGCGAGGGGAGGTCCACGAAGCCGTGCCAGGACGAAGCGTAGACAGCCGAACCGGACATCGGCATGACCGACGCGGGGGATCTTTCGGCTAGCTCTCGGCTAGGTCAAAGCGGGGCGCGCCGGAGACTAGCGGCGCAACGCGCTGCGCGCGACGTCCAAGAACAGGTCGTTCGCCTCCGGCTCGCCGATCGTCACCCGGGTGCCCTCGCCCGAGAACGGCCGGACGACGACGCCCGCCGCCTCGCAGGCCGCCGCCAACTCGTCGGTCTGGTCGCCGGTGGGCAGCCAGACGAAGTTGGCCTGCGTGTCGGGCACCGGCCAGCCGCCGGCGCGCAACGCCGACCCGACCCGGTCGCGCTCGGCCACGGTGGCGTCGACGCGCTCGAGCAGCTCCTTCTCCGCTGCGGGCAGCAGCGACGCGGCCGCGGCGGCCTGCGCGATCGCGCTCACCGAGAACGGCACGTTGGTGATCCGGAACGCGTCGGCGACCGGGGTGTGCGCGACCGCGTACCCGACCCGAAGGCCGGCGAGGCCATACGCCTTAGAGAACGTGCGTAACACCGCGACGTTCGGGCGGTCGCGGTACAGCGAGACGCCGTTGGGCACGTCGGCGTCGCGGACGAACTCGAGGTACGCCTCGTCGAGCACGACCAGGCAGTCGGTCGGCACGGCGTCGAGGAAGGTCTCCAGTTCCGGGCGGCGCACCGCCGTGCCGGTGGGGTTGTTGGGATTGCAGACGAAGACGACCCGGGTGTTCGGGGTGAGCGCGGCGGCCATCGCGGGCAGGTCGTGCGCCGAGGCCGGCGTCAGCGGCACCTGCACGCTGCTCGCGCCCGCGACCTGGACGATGATCGGGTACGCCTCGAACGAGCGCCAGGCGTAGAGCACCTCGTCACCCGGCCCGGCGAACGCCTCGACGATCTGGGTCGCGACGCCGACGGACCCGCACCCCACGACGATGTGCTCCGCGGGCACGTCGAGCGACGCGGCCAGCGCCTCGACGACCGGCGTCGCCGCGAGGTCGGGGTAGCGGTTGGCCTGCTGCGCGGCCTCGGCGATCGCGGCGAGCACGCTCGGCAGCGGCGGGTACGGCGACTCGTTCGACGAGAGCTTGAAGCTGCGCTGCCCACCGTCCTGCGCGCTTGGCGGCCGTCGTCCGGGCTTATAGGTTGGTGCGCCGCGCAGGTCGGCGCGCGGAACGGGTCCGGTCATGCCCGAACACTAACGCGGCGCGAGCCGGCCGCCCTCGAGAGCGAGCCGCGCGCCAAAGCCGATGAACACGCACGCCGTCGCGCGGTCGAGCCAGCGCTTCACGACGGACCGGCTGAGCAGGCGACGCACCCGGGTCGTCGCCGCGGTCAAGACGCCGAACCACGCCATGCCCTCGGTCGCGTGAATCGAGGCGAGTAGCAGCGAGAACGCGAACACCGGCGCGTGCCTCGGCACGAACTG
Source organism: Acidothermaceae bacterium (assembly GCA_025925185.1). The sequence continues at coordinate 1,672 of JAICLV010000085.1, read as the reverse complement.
CGGCAGCAGCGTCACGTAGAAGACGCCGACCTTCGGGTTGAGCAGGTTCGTCAAAAGCCCGGTGCGAAAAGCTTCCAAGCCGGACGACGTGCGCCCCGGCGCCCAGCCCACGCCGTCCGAAATGCTCGTCGTCGTTGCGGTTTTACGTGATCGCCAGAGCATGCGCAGTCCGACGAAGCCGAGATACACCGCGCCGACGACGCGCAACGTGTCGTAGGCGGCCTGCGACGCGACGAGGATGGCGGTGACGCCTGCCGCGCTCGCGGTGGCCCAGCACAAGGTGCCGAGGCAGACGCCGAGGCCGCCGACCATGCCGGTGCGCGGGCCGCTCGCGATCGACGTCCGGACCACGAACATGGTGTCGAGCCCCGGTGTGATCGTGAGGAGCGCCGCGGCGACGGCGAACGCGAGGGCGGCGGCGAGCACGTCGGCGACTCTAGGCCTTGCGGCGGGTAGATCTCGCGGGTTTTTCGTGTCGCATGACCGCGCGGGTATCGCTCGGCCGCCGTATCAAGGTGAACCCGGCGCGTTCGAACTGGCCGACCGTGCCGTGGTAGATGCTCGAAGCGCCGGACCACTTGCGCGCGGTGTCGACCGGATACCCCTCGACCGCGCTGGCGCCATTCGCGTAGGCATGGTCTAACGCGCCCCGCAGCAGATGGTTGGCGACGCCTTGGCCGCGCCGCTGTTTCGGCGCCCAGAAGCAGACGACCGACCACACGTTGTCGTCCGGCTCCGGAGTTGGCGCGCCCAACAGTCGAGAGTTCTGCACGCGGACGTACTGCTCGCGCGGCGCCACGGAGACCCAGCCGACAGGTTGGTCGTCGAGGTAGGCGAGCAGGCCAGGCACGGCGCCGTCGAGGGTCAGTCGTTTGAGCAGCTCACGGTTGCCCGTGCCGCGCTCGTGACAGCCGTCCTCGAATTCCTTCGTTGTGACCCGGAAGAAGGCGCACCAGCAGTTGCCGTAAGCGCCCGACGGGCCGAAGAACTTCTCCAGCTCGGGCCACCGTTCGGGGGTGGCGGGCCGGACGGTGATTTGATCGCCTTGCGTCATGCCACCCGAGTCTGGACCGTGGCGGCGACAGTTGGCGCCCACCCGGTACCCTGCTCCAGTACTACTGGAGGCTTCGCCTAGTCCGGTCTATGGCGCCGCACTGCTAATGCGGTTGGGGTTAATCGCCCCTCCCGGGTTCAAATCCCGGAGCCTCCGCTGCTGTGTGCGGTGGGCGCTGTGAGGAGCTGGTCGCGAGTGGCCGCCGTCAGGGTGAGGGTCACCTCGTCGGTCGGCCTGCACGCCCGGCCGGCGGCCGTTTTCGTCGAAGCCGTCGTCGCCTCGGGGCTGCCCGTCGTCATCTCCAAGCCGGACGACGCGACGTCCGCGTCCGCTGACGCGCGGAGCATCCTCGCCGTCCTCGCTCTTGATGTCGCCTGCGGCGACGACGTGGAGCTGCGTGCCGATGGCGAGCGCGCCGACGACGTCCTCGCTTCGCTGGCGGCGCTGCTCGCCGGCGGGTGATGGTTACCGGGTGAGCGGCGCCCAATGGCCCAAGACCTCGGCCAGCCGCTCCATGATGATCGGCTTCGGCAAGTAGTCGTCCATGCCCGCGTCGATGCAGCGCGCCTGGTCTTCGGTGGTGGCGGTCGCCGTGATCGCGATGATCGGGACGCGGGC
>JAICLV010000143.1 GCA_025925185.1 Acidothermaceae bacterium | reverse complement strand
CGGGGGGGGGGTGCGGGGCGTACATCCGCTTTGGGCCGGTGGGGGGGCGCGCGTCCTCCCGGGTCGACCGCGCGCCGGTCTTGCTTGACCCGTCGGCCTGCCGTCTCGGCTACCGCACCAGCGCGCTCACGCGCGCGCGCCGCCACGTCGTCCTTGGCGTTGAGATTTCCCTTACCCAGTCGAAAGAATCAGCTCCGGTTCGATACGCCGAACTGGCCGCCGCCCTCGACGTCCGGCGCGCGGTGCTGGCGTTGCGGGCGAAAAAGGGGATGCTCATCGACGCGATGGATCCCGACTCCGTCAGCGCTGGCTCGTTCTTCACCAACCCGGTGTTGCCGGTGTCGGCGCTTCCGGCCGGCGCCCCGGGCTGGCCGATGGGGGAGGACATGGTGAAGGTCCCGGCGGCGTGGCTGATCGAACAGGCCGGCTTTCACCGCGGCTTCGGCGAGGGCCGCGTCGGACTGTCGAGCAAGCACACCCTCGCGATCGTCAACCGCGGCGGGGCCACGTCGTCCGAGGTGGTCGCGTTGGCACGCGCGATCCGCGACGGCGTGCAGGCGAAGTTCGGCGTGCGGCTCGAACCCGAGCCGGTGCTCGTCGGTCTCGCGTTGTGAGGCTTAGCGCGCCTCGGCGAGCAGTTTCGCGATCCGGTTGACGCCTTCGACGAGGTCGTCGTCGCCGAGCGCGTAGGACATCCGGAAGTAGCCGGGCGTGCCGAACGCCTCACCTGGCACGACCGCGACCTCCGCCTCGTCGAGCACCAGCTCGGCGAGTTGCGCGGACGACGCGGGGCGCTTGCCGCGGATCTCCTTGCCGACGAGCTCTCGCACGGACGGGTAGGCGTAGAACGCGCCCTCCGGCTCGGGGCAAACGACGCCGGGGATCTCGCCCAGCATCCGCACGATGGTCTGCCGGCGCCGGTCGAACGCCGCGCGCATCTTTTCAACGGCGAGGAGATCGCCCGAGACGGCGGCAAGCGCGGCGCGCTGTGACACATTCGAGACGTTCGACGACAGGTGCGACTGCAGGTTGGTGGCCGCCTTCACGACGTCGGCCGGGCCGATCAGCCAGCCCACCCGCCAGCCGGTCATGGCGTAGGTCTTCGCGACGCCGTTCAGCACCACGCAGGTGTCGGCCAGCTCGGGAACGACCACCGGCATCGAGGAGAAGGTGGCGTCGCCGTAGACCAGGTGCTCGTAGATCTCGTCGGTGACGACCCAGATCCCGTGCTCGACGGCCCACCGGCCGATCTCGGCGACCTGCTCCGGCGTGTAGACGGCGCCGGTCGGGTTGGACGGCGAGCAGAACAACAGCACTTTGGTGCGCGGCGTGCGCGCGGCCTCGAGCTGCTCGACACTGGCCCGAAAGCCGGTCGACTCGTCGGTCGCGACCGGCACCGGGACGCCGCCGGCGAGCGCGATCGCCTCGGGATACGTGGTCCAGTACGGCGCTGGCAAGAGCACCTCGTCGCCCGGGTCGAGCAGGGTGGCGAACGCCTGGTAGACCGCCTGCTTGCCGCCGTTGGTGACGACAACCTGCGCGGCCTTGACGTCGTAGCCGGAGTCGCGCTTCGTTTTGACCGCGACCGCCTCGCGCAGCTCGGGCAGACCAGGCGTCGGGGTGTAGCGGTGATTCTTCGGGTCGCGCGCGGCCTGCACCGCGGCCTCGACGATCGCCTCGGGGGTGGGAAAGTCGGGCTCGCCCGCGCCGAACCCGATGACCGGGCGGCCCGCCGCCTTCAGCGCCTTCGCCTTGGCGTCGACGGCGAGGGTCGCGGACTCGGCGATGGCGCCGATCCGACGAGAAACGCGGGCCCGAGCGGGTGACGGGGTGCTTTCGGTCATGCCGCTATCGTCCCATGCGCGTGGCGAACGGCGCTGCCGGGTTGAACGCCTGCAACACCGCTCGCCGCGGGTCCGTCAGTGGCGAGCGAGGTCGGACTACCGTCGCGTTCGACCGTTTCGAGGCCGCCACGTACACTGTCGAAGCTGGCCGGGGTCTGACCCCGCGATCCGGCGCGCGCACAGATTCACATAGGGCAGTAGCTCAATTGGTCAGAGTTCCGGTCTCCAAAACCGGCGGTTGGGGGTTCGAGTCCCTCCTGCCCTGCGGATCACAAAGGCAGTACCGGCGGTACGAGCAACACCGCAAATGTTGAGAGAAGGTTCGACGTGAGCGACACCACCACCGGCGCCGGCGCGCAACCGGAGCGTCGGCCGGCGCGACCGGTCGAGCGCCGCAACGCGTTCGAGCGGCTTGGCTTGTGGTGGCGGCAGATTGTCGCCGAGCTGCGCAAGGTCATCTGGCCCACGCGCAAGGAACTGGTGACCTACACCATCGTCACGCTCGTCTTCTCGGTCATCATGATCATGATCGTGTTCGCCGTCGACTACGGCTCGAACTGGTCAGTCCTCAAGATCTGGGGCTGACCGCACCGCCGTCGCGTCCTCATCCGCCCTACATCCACCCGATCCGCCTAGCCGCTGCCAGATAAGGAACCGATACCCCGTGAGCGAGTCACCCTGGCCGACCGAGCCCGACGACGCGCGTGACGACTCGTCGACCGCCTTGTCGATCGAGGCGTCGACCGAGGCGTCGACCGAGGCGTTCGTGGCGCCCTCTGACGTCGACGGCGGCGCGGTCGAGGCCGGCGCGGCGGCGGTTGCTGTCGGCGACCCCCCTGACGACTCCCTCGATGGCGCTCTCGATGACGGCGTCGACCCTGCGGAGGCGTTTCGTCAGTCGCTGCGCAACGCGCCCGGCGACTGGTACGTCGTCCACACCTACGCGGGTTATGAGAACAAGGCGAAGGCGAATCTCGAGACGCGCATCCAGTCCTTGAACATGGAGGACTTCATCTACCAGATCGAAGTGCCGCAAGAAGAAGTCGTCGAGATCAAGAATGGCAAGCGGCAGAACGTGAAACGCAACGTCTTCCCGGGCTACCTGCTGGTGCGCATGGAGATGACCGACGAATCGTGGTCTGCGGTGCGTTACACGCCCGCGGTCACCGGCTTCGTCGGGCCGAGTTCCAGCAAGCCCTCGCCGCTCACGCTCGACGAGGTCTTCCGCTTCCTCGCGCCGGCCACCAAGGAGCAAAAGGAAGCCGCCGCGGCCGCCATTCCGAAGATCGTCGACTTCGAGGTCGGGGAGTCGGTCACGGTCACCGACGGCGCGTTCGCCACGTTGCCCGCGACGATCAGCGAGATCAACGCCGACCAGCAAAAGCTCAAGGTGCTTGTCTCGATCTTCGGTCGCGAGACCCCCGTCGAGCTGCAGTTCAACCAAGTCTCAAAGATCTAACCCGGACGCCGAACAGGCACCGCGCGGCCTACCGGGCGCCGTCCCGTACCATTGAACGGCCCGAACGGGCTGTCGACACCATCTCGGCCATCTCGAAGGACCAGCCATGCCCCCGAAGAAGAAGCTTGCGGCGATCATCAAGCTGCAGATCAACGCAGGCGCCGCGACGCCCGCGCCGCCGATCGGTCCGGCGCTCGGTCAGCACGGTGTCAACATCATGGACTTCTGCAAGCAGTACAACGCGGCCACCGAGTCGCAGCGCGGCAATGTGATCCCGGTCGAGATCTCGGTGTACGAGGACCGCTCGTTCACGTTCATCACCAAGACGCCCCCCGCGCCCGAGCTCATCAAGAAGGCCGCCGGCGTCGACAAGGGTTCGGCGGTGCCGAACAAGACGAAGGTCGCGTCGCTGACCCGCGCGCAGGTGCGCGAGATCGCGCAGACCAAAATGCCCGACCTCAACGCCCGCGACATCGAGGCCGCCGAGAAGATCATCGCCGGCACCGCGCGATCGATGGGCATCACCGTCAACGGCTAGCTTTCGCACCACCGTGGGAGGGCCGAGCGCGGCCCGCGGTACCACGAACTCCACATCACCACAGGAGCAACAATGAAGCGCAGCAAGGCTTACAACGCGGCGGCGGCCAAGGTCGACCGCGACAAGCTCTACGCCCCGCTCGACGCGGTGCGGCTGGCCCGCGAGACGTCGACCACGAAGAATCCCGGCACCGTCGAGGTGGCGTTGTCGCTCGGCGTCGACCCACGCAAGGCCGACCAGATGGTGCGCGGCACCGTGAACCTGCCGCATGGCACCGGCAAGACCGCGCGCGTGCTGGTCTTCGCGTCAGGTGACCGTGCGGAAGAGGCTCGCGCGGCGGGCGCCGACGTGGTTGGCGCCGACGAGCTGATCGACCGGGTGGCCGGCGGGTTTCTCGACTTCGACTCCGCCGTGGCAACCCCGGACCTGATGGGCAAGGTCGGCCGGCTCGGTCGAGTGCTCGGCCCGCGTGGCTTGATGCCCAACCCGAAGACCGGCACCGTGACCAACGATGTCGCGAAGGCGGTGGCCGACATCAAGGGCGGCAAGATCGAGTTCCGTGTCGACCGTCAGGCCAACCTGCACTTCATCATCGGGAAGACGTCGTTCTCCGACGAGCAGCTGGTCGAGAACTACGCGGCCGCGATCGACGAGGTGATGCGCCTCAAGCCGTCGGCGGCCAAGGGTCGCTACGTCAAGAAGGCGACGATCACCACGACGATGGGTCCCGGTATCCCCGTCGACCCGAACCGCACCCGCGGCCTGCTCGCCGACGAGGCCGCGACCGCCTGAGCGAGGGCGGGCCAGTCGGCCGCCTCGCTGGTTTGGCGGCCGGTTTTGACCGGTGCCGACGCACCACGTACTGTTGACCCGCCACAGACCGCCGGTCGGTGTCGCTGCTGTTCGCAGCTGCGGCTCCCGAAGGCCCCGCGACTCGCGGGCGGCCCGCGCAGGCACACGTTGCACCGGCGCGACGCAACACGTCGTCCGGCCCGCCCCGTGCGCGCTGCGCCGGGGCGTTTTGCTTGTCGCAGTTCCTTCGGGTTTTCGCCGTCCGGCTTGCCGACACCCGGAAGGAGGCCTGCGCACCCATGCCAAGGCCTGACAAGGCGAGCGCCGTCGCCGAGCTGACGGAGAACTTCCGCAGCTCTAAGGCGGCCGTGCTCACCGAGTACCGCGGTCTCACCGTCGCGCAGCTCACGCAGCTGCGTCGCTCGCTCGGTGAGAACACGGAATACGCCGTGGTGAAGAACACCCTGTCGAAGATCGCGGTACGCGACGCCGGCCTGGAGCAGCTCGAGTCGCTGCTCGAAGGTCCGTCCGCAGTCGCCTTCGTCAAGGGTGACCCCGTGGAGGCCGCCAAGGGCCTTCGCGACTTCGCCAAGGCCAACCCGCTGCTCGTGATCAAGGGCGGCGTGCTCGATGGCAATCTCCTCACCGCCGCCGAGTTGTCGAAGATCGCCGACCTAGAGTCGCGCGAGGTGCTGCTCGCCAAGGTGGCCGGGGCGGCCAACGCCACGCTCGCCAAGGCGGCCGCGCTGTTCCAGGCGCCGCTATCGCAAGCGGCTCGGCTGGTCGAGGCCCTGCGGGCCAAGGCAGCCGAAAGCGCACCTGCGGCCACCGCTCAGGCGCCGGTCGACGAGGCGCCGGTCGACACCGAGCAAACCTGATCCATCCGACCCGACCAAGCAGACTCTCGTTTCACACCTAGGAAGGACCCGCCACCATGGCGAAGCTCAGCACCGGCGAGCTCATCGACGCTTTCAAGGACCTGTCGCTCCTTGAGCTCTCGGAGTTCGTGAAGCAGTTCGAAGAGACCTTCGGCGTCACCGCTGCCGCACCGGTTGCCGTTGCCGCCGCTCCGGCCGCAGGCGGCGCTGGCGGCGGCGAGGCCGCGGCCGAGGAGCAGGACGAGTTCGACGTCATCCTCGACGAGGCCGGCGCGCAGAAGATCCAGGTCATCAAGGCCGTCCGCGAACTCACCAGCCTCGGCCTGAAGGAGGCCAAAGACCTCGTCGACGGCGCTCCGAAGCCGGTCCTGGAGAAGGTCAACAAGGAGGCCGCCGACAAGGCCAAGG
>JAICLV010000180.1 GCA_025925185.1 Acidothermaceae bacterium | reverse complement strand
CGAACAGGTCGAACTGGCGGCTGAACAAAGCGACGGCACCGGTGCTGAACGCCAAGGCCGGCGCGGAATCGGCGAGGAGGTCGTGCGCGAAGGGTCGGAACCGCACCCGCACCTCGGCCGGCACCGGCGCGCCATTCTCGCCGACGAGCTGGTCGAGCAACGGCGGTTCCCACAACGCGAAGCGCGCGCCACCGCGTGGCGACGCGTCGTCCGTGACCTCCTGGACGTCGAGGCCGACGAGCCGCGAGGCCGAGACGGCGGGGTCGGACACGGTCGCCGACGCGAGCACGAAGACGGGCGAGGCGCCGTAGCGGGCGGCGATCCGTCGTAGCCGCCGCACGACGTGCGCGACGTGGGAGCCGAACATGCCGCGGTAGCCGTGGCACTCGTCGATGACGACGTAACGCAGTCCGCGCAAGAACGACTGCCACTGCCGATGCGCGGGCAGCAGCGAGCGGTGCACGAGGTCGGGGTTGGCGAGCACCAGGTTCGCGTGCTGCCGTATCCACGACCGCTCCTCGTACGGTGTGTCGCCGTCGTAGCAGGCCGCCCGCACGCCCGGCAGCTTCAGCTCCTCAAGGGAGCGAAGCTGGTCGGCGGCCAGCGCCTTCGTCGGCGAGAGGTAGAGGGCCGTGGTGCGGTCGAGCCTTAAGCCGGGCTGCTGCGGCGAGCTGAGCGACGATGAACTGAGCAGCGATGAACTGAGCAACGCTTGCAGCACGGGCAGCTGATAGGCGAGCGACTTGCCCGAGGCGGTGCCGGTCGCCACGACGACGTGCCGCCCGTCATGGGCAAGCGAGGCCGCCTGCGCCTGATGCGCCCACGGCGCTGCGATGCCCAGCCGCGCGTACGCGGCCACCAACTCGGGATGGACCCAGTCGGGCCACGGCACGACCCGGGCGGCGCGCGCCGGCAGCTCCTCGACGTGCGTCACCCGCTGCGCACGGCCCGCCCCGAGCAGCAACCCGTCGAGCGCGCGCGAGCGCGCCGTCGTCCGGATTGTCTCCGGCAGACGGCTCGACGACGGTTGCGCGCTCACCGGCGCCAGTGTGGCACCGAGCGACGACGAGGGCGTGAACGGCAGTGACGACGGGAGCGGGTTTCTTCACGGGTATGCGCGAGCTAACGGAAAGGTGAGGTCGGCGTGGTTAGATGCGAGCGGGAAGGGGTAGCGAGCGGTCACGTCGCGGTGGTAGTCCATCGGGATAGAGAACGGCTTTGCTTATCACCGATGTTGGGGTCTTTCCGGCTGGAGGAACGCAGTGGATCTGTCTTTGTCGACGCGGTCGGAGGCTGACCGCACGGTTGTCGTGGTAGGCGGCGAGATCGACGTCTACACGGCGCCGAAGCTGCGCGAACAACTGATCGACCTCGTGTCAGCGGGGAACTATCACATCGTCGTCGACATGGAGAACGTCGAGTTCCTCGACTCGACCGGCCTCGGCGTGCTCGTGGGGGGATTGAAGCGGGTGCGGGCCCACGACGGATCGTTGCGGCTGGTCTGCACGCAAGAGCGCATCTTGAAGATCTTCCGCATCACCGGCTTGACCAAGGTCTTCCCGATCCACAGCTCGGTCGACGAGGCCGTGGCCGCGACGGATTGACCGGGGATTGACTTGCGCACTGACGCGCCCACCGTCACCGTTTCCTTCACCCCTTTGCCCGCGCACGTGCGCACCGCGCGCTTCATCGCGGCCTCGGTCGCGCGCCGCGCGGGCGTGCCTGAGACGGTCCTCGACGAGGTGCGCTTGGCGGTCAGCGAGGCGTGCTCACTGGCGGTCCGGCTGCATCGCGCCAGCGCGCCGGACGTGCCGGTCGAGTTGCGCATGATCGAGGAGGAGCGGCACTTTCGCATCGAGGTGGCGGACGCCGTGCCGCGCGAACGGCCGGCCGACGACGTTTACGCGCCCCTCGAGCTCGCCGACGACGAGGGACTCGCGTTGTCGTCGGCGCCGCAGACGGCTGGCTTGGCAACCGCCGACCTTCAGGCCCGCGAGCGGATCGGGCTCGCGGTCATCACCGGGCTCGTCGACGAGGTCGAGGTCGAGTACCTCCCCGGCGGCACCGTCGTCGCGATGTCGTGGCCGCTGGAGCTCGCCGAGCGCGAAGAGGCGTCGACCATGCCGACGGCCGGCGCCTAACGACCCATCCGCCGGGTCGGCCGGTTCGACGTGACTTGTGGCACATCTTCGTCCGAACCTATGACTTCCTGCCATAGACTCACCGACCGCACTCGGTGACACTGCACTGAGGGCAATTGAGTTGCCGCGGCGGTGCTCGCCCACGCCACGCGGAACCATTCGCACAACTCACGCTCCGCGATTCCCGGTCGGGACCGCTACCCGGTGCCCGAGCGGCTTTAGGAGGATTTGAATGCTTCGGCTACAAGCCGACTCGGGCCTGGCGGCGGGCGTCACCCACGTGACGGGCGGCAACTACACCTGGATCTGGGTCGTCGCGATCGTCGCGATCCTTGCCCTCGGTGTGGCGTTCGCGCTGGTGAAGGAGGTGCTCGCCGCCGACCAGGGCACCGCCAAGATGCGGGAGATCGCAGGTGCCGTTCAGGAGGGCGCGAGCGCGTACCTGCGGCGCCAGTTCCGAACCCTTGGCGTCTTCGCGATCATCGTCTTCTTCTTGCTCTTGCTGCTACCCGCCGACTCCGGCTCACAGCGGTGGGGCCGCTCGGCCTTCTTCCTCGTCGGCGCGCTGTTCTCCGGCGTGACCGGCTACACCGGGATGTGGCTCGCGGTCCGGGCCAACGTGCGCGTCGCCGCGGCCGCCCGGATCGGGGAGGCGCGCAGCGCGATGCGGATCGCGTTCCGCACCGGCGGCGTGGCGGGGATGTTCACCGTCGGCCTCGGCCTGTTCGGCGCGTGCCTCGTCGTCTTGTTCTTCCGTGCCAACGCCCCGAAGGTGCTCGAGGGCTTCGGCTTCGGCGCGGCGCTGCTCGCCATGTTCATGCGCGTCGGCGGTGGCATCTTCACCAAGGCGGCCGACGTCGGCGCCGACCTGGTCGGCAAGGTCGAGCAGGGCATCCCCGAAGACGACCCGCGCAATGCCGCGACGATCGCCGACAACGTGGGTGACAACGTCGGCGACTGCGCGGGCATGGCCGCCGACCTGTTCGAAAGCTACGCGGTGACGCTGGTCGCGTCGTTGATCCTCGGCAAGGCCGCCTTCGGCGACCTCGGCTTGGTGTTCCCGCTGGTCGTCCCTGCGATCGGCGTCCTCACCGCCGTCGTCGGCATCTTCGCGGTGTCGCCGCGCGCCGGCGACCGCAGCGGCATGACCGCCATCAACCGGGGCTTCTTCATCTCCGCGGTCTTCTCGGTCGTGCTCGTCGCGATCCTGGCGTTCGCCCAACTGCCCGCGAAGTTCAGCGACCTGAAGGGCCTCGGCGACAGCGCCATCGCCGGGCACTCAGGTAGCCCGCGGGTGTTCGCCTTGGTGGCGGTCGTCATCGGCATCGTGCTCGCGGCCGCCATCCAGCAGCTCACCGGCTACTTCACCGAGACGAACCGGCGTCCGGTTCGCGACATCGGGAAGACCTCGCTCACGGGTCCGGCGACCGTCATTCTGGCCGGCATCTCGGTGGGCCTGGAGTCGGCCGTGTACTCCGCCCTGCTCATCGCGGCCGCTGTCTACGGCGTGTTCCTGCTCGGCGCGGGATCGGTCACGCTGTCGCTGTTCGCGGTGGCGCTCGCCGGCACCGGGCTGCTCACCACCGTCGGCGTCATCGTCGCCATGGACACCTTCGGACCGGTCTCCGACAACGCCCAGGGTGTGGCGGAGATGTCCGGCGACGTGCACGGCGACGGCGCGGTGGCGCTCACCCAGCTCGACGCCGTCGGCAACACCACCAAGGCCATCACCAAGGGCATCGCGATCGCGACCGCGGTGCTAGCCGCGACCGCGCTGTTCGGCTCGTTCACCGACGCCGTCGCCACCGAAAAGCTCAAGGCCGGCATCTCCGGCGCGGTCGGCGGGATCAAGGGGCTGACCCTTACCTCCGACATCACCCAACCGAACACGATCGTCGGCGTCATCATCGGCGCCGCGGTCGTGTTCATGTTCTCCGGACTGGCGATCAACGCGGTTGCCCGAGCGGCTGGGGCGGTTGTGTTCGAGGTGCGCCGCCAGTTCCGCGAGATCCGCGGGATCATGGACGGCTCCGAGAAGCCGGAGTACGGCAAGGTCGTCGACATCGTCACCCGCGACTCGCTTCGCGAGCTCGCCACTCCCGGGCTGCTCGCCGTGCTGGCCCCGATCGCCACCGGTTTCCTGCTCGGCATCGGCGCCCTCGCCGGCTACCTGGCGGGCGCGATCGCGTGCGGCACGCTGATGGCGGTGTTCCTCGCCAACTCCGGCGGCGCATGGGACAACGCCAAGAAGCTGGTCGAGGACGGCAACTACGGCGGCAAGGGGTCCGAGGCGCACGCCGCGACGGTCATCGG
>JAICLV010000083.1 GCA_025925185.1 Acidothermaceae bacterium | reverse complement strand
GACGACTTCGACACCCGCGCGTCGCCAGAGTGAACGGGCCAACACTTCATCGAGGGCGCCGTCGTCCGCGCTGTCAAGCGAGAGTTGGCGCGCGACGTCGGGCGCCGGCACAAAATGGCGACGCAACTGTTTCGGCAACGAGCGAATCAACGCGACGACGAGTTCCTCGCGCCACCCGGGGACTTGCCAGCTGAAGTCCGCGGTGACCACCTGGTTGAGCACCGCGACCGGGATGTGCACGGTGACGCCGTCGTCCTCCGCGCCGGGCGCGAACGCGTAGCTGAGGCCAAACGAGAAATCGCCCTGCCGCCACTCGTCCGGGAAACCGTGAAGGTCGAGCGATTGAGCTCCCAGAGTCATCAACTCGCTGCGGCCGAAGGTCAGCAGGTCTGGCGCGCGCTTGCGAGCCTTCTTCCACCAGCTGTCGAAATGCCGCGCCGAGACCACGTCGCGCGGCACCCGCTTGTCGTACAACTCGAACATCGCCTCGTCGTCGATGACCAGGTCGCGCCGGCGAACGCGCTCCTCCAGCGCGGCGATCTCGTCGAGAGCCGACCGATTGGCCGCGACGAAAGCGTGCCTCGTCCGCCAGTCGCCCTCGACCAGCGCGTGCCTGATGAACATCTCGCGCGACAACTCGGGATCGACTCGCGCGTAACCGACGCGTCGCGACGCGACAATTGGAATCCCATACAGCAGAACCTTTTCGAAAGCCATCACCGCGCCGCGCTTAGCGTCCCAATGCGGCTCGCTGTAGCTGCGTTTGACGAGGTGGCCGGCAAGCGGCTCGACCCAGTCTGGTTCGATGCGCGCGCAAACCCGCCCCCACAACCGCGTCGTGTCGACCAATTCCGCAGCCATCACCCATCGCGGCTGCTTCTTGAACAGCCCCGAGCCGGGAAAGATGGCGAAGTGCGAACCGCGCGCGCCAAGGTAGTCGCGTTTCTCTACGTCGCGCAATCCGATGTGCGAGAGCAACCCGCTGAGCAGTGCTCGGTGCACGAGTTGCGGAGGTGCTGGCGACTCATTGACGTGGATGCCGATCGAGCGGCCGACCTGCCGCAGCTGCGCGACGAGGTCTTGCCACTCGCGCACGCGCAAGTAGTTCAGGAACTCCTTGCGACACAACCGTCGGAACTTGTTCGACGACAACTCGTCTTGCTTGGCGCGCAGGTAGTCCCACAACTTCAGGTAGGCGAGAAAGTCCGACTCAGGGTCCGCGAACCGGGCGTGCATCTCGTCGGCGGCCTGTTGCGCGTCGAGCGGGCGCTCGCGCGGGTCGACGATCGACAACGCGGCGGCGATGACGATCGTCTCTCGCACGCAGCCCAAAGAGTCGGCCTGCACGACCATGCGAGCCACTCGCGGGTCGACCGGTAACGCGGCGAGCTTGCGCCCGACCGCGGTGAGCTTGGGCGCGCCCGCCGGCTGCTCGATCGCTCCCAGCTCGTGCAACAAAGCCACGCCGTCTTTGATGTTTCTCCGCTCGGGCGGCTCGACGAACGGGAACGCCGCGACGTCGCCCAACCCCAACGCCGCCATCTGCAAGATGACGGCGGCGAGGTTGGTGCGCAGTATCTCCGGGTCGGTGAACTCCGGCCGCGCAGTGAAGTCGTCCTCCGAGTACAACCGAATGCACACGCCCGCCTCGACCCGACCGCACCGGCCGGCGCGCTGCTTCGCCGACGCCTGCGAGATCGGCTCGATCGGCAGCCGCTGCACCTTGGTGCGGTGGCTGTAGCGCGAGATCCGCGCGGTGCCGGGGTCGACCACGTACCTGATGCCCGGGACGGTGAGCGACGTCTCGGCGACGTTCGTCGCGAGCACGACGCGTCGTCCGGCGTGCTGCTCAAAAACGCGATGCTGCTCGGACGACGACAAGCGTGCGTACAACGGAAGGACTTCGAGATCGCGCAGGTCGCGTTTCCGCAAAGCCTCGGAGGTGTCGCGGATTTCTCGTTCGCCGCTAAGGAAAACCAGGATGTCGCCAGGCCCCTCGCGACACAACTCGTCGACCGCGTCGCAGATCGCGGTGATCTGGTCGCGCGGCTCGCTGCTCTCGTCGTCCGACTCGCCGTCCGACTCGTTGTCATCGTCGAGCGCATCGGTCAGCGGCCGGTACCGAGTCTCGACCGGGTACATCCGACCCGACACCTCGATGACCGGCGCGCCGCTGAAGTGGGTGGAAAAGCGCTCCGGGTCGATGGTCGCCGACGTGACGACGACCAACAGATCGGGCCGGCGCGGGAGCAGTTGCTTGAGGTAGCCGAGGATGAAGTCGATGTTCAGGCTGCGCTCGTGGGCCTCGTCGACGATGATCGTGTCGTAGCCGCTCAGCAGCCGGTCTTGCTGCAGCTCGGCGAGCAAGATTCCGTCGGTCATGACCTTCACCATCGTGTCGGCATGCGCGCGGTCGGTGAACCGCACCTTGTAACCGACGACGCCACCGAGCGGAGTCTCGAGTTCGGCGGCGATTCGCTCCGCCACCGCACGCGCCGCGATGCGTCGCGGCTGGGTGTGTCCGATCGCTCCACGCACTCCGCGCCCCAACTCAAGGCAGATCTTCGGCAGCTGCGTGGTCTTGCCGGAGCCGGTCTCGCCCGCGACGATCACGACCTGGTGGTCGCGTATCGCGGCGGCGATCTCGTCCTTGCGCTCGACAATCGGCAGGCCCGCCGGGTACTTGACCCGAGGCACATTCGCGGCACGACGCGCCAACGCGGCCTCCGCCCGTTCGACGTCCGCGAGAACCGCTTCCAGCGCCGCGGAGTTCCGCTGACCGCCGCTAATGCGCGCCACGTCGCCGACGCGCCGGTGCAATGGTCGGCGGTCGCGCAGCGGCAGCGCGTCGACACGCGACCGCAACTCGGCAAGCGAAATGGGCACCCGCCAACTCTCTCATTTCGGACGGCCTAACCTTCGATCATGAGCGGCGTTACCGACCTCGACGCGCAGGTCCGCGCGCGCGCGTGGCGGGTTCTCGAGCAGGCTTGGCAACCCGCGCTGGGGTATTGCCGACCGCACCGGCGGACCTACCCGCACCTGTGGCTGTGGGACTCCTGCTTCCACTCGATCGCGTGGTCGTCGTTCGGCGACGAACGCGCGCTCATCGAGTTGACTGCGGTGTTCGAGGGTCAGCTGCCGAACGGGTTTCTGCCGCACATGCGCTACGGCCGCCGCACCTACAAGCGCGGCCCGCTCCCCCACGTCTCGTCGTTCACCCAACCGCCCGTGTACGTGCGCGCGATCGAGTCGGCGCGGGCGGCCGGGCTCTCGCCGTCCGAGAAAATTCTCGACGGCGCGGCGCGCGCGCTCGACGCGCTGTGGCGGCTTCGGATGCGCGACGGCCTGTTGGTCATCGTGCACCCGTGGGAGGCGGGCACCGATGACTCACCGCGTTGGGACTCCTGGGTCGGCTCGACATCATGGCGCCGCCGGCGCTGGACGAAGTTCGACCGGCACCTCCTCGAAACCGCTGTGTTCTCCGACGACGGCACCGCGATCGACAACCCAGAGTTCGCTGTGGCAGCAGCGAGTTTCAACGCGATCGCTGCTGACGCCGCGTTGACGCTCGCGCGGCTGACGGACGATCACCGCTGGCGTGATCGCGGCCTCGCGTTGGCGTGCGCGCTCGACGAACGCGCGTGGGACGAAGAAGAAGCCCTGTGGTCGGACGTCGTGTTCGCCGGCCCGGCGGACGTCGGCAGCTCAGGTGCGCCTACGAGCGACGCCGTCGTGCCGGCGTTGTGCGTGGCGAATCACGAGCATCAGGTGGCCGGACTGCGGCAACTGACCGACCCGGGGCGGTTCGGCGCGCCGTTCGGCCCACGGTTCGCGCCCCCGTCGCATCCGGCCTACCGCGCCGACGCCTATTGGCGCGGCCCGGCCTGGCCGCAGCTGAACTACCTGCTGGTGCTCGCCGCGCGACGCTGCGGGCAACAGCCGCTAGCCGACGAGCTGGCCACGACGACCAAACGTTCGGTGCTCAGTTCCCGCTTCGCGGAGTACTGGAATCCGGAGACGGGCGAAGGCTTGGGCGCGGTCCCGCAGACCTGGGCTGCGGTGGCTGCGGCGCTGTAGGTGCCGCGATCACCAGAAGCCCTGATGCGACTGCGGTTTTGGCGCTCCGACCGCAGAGAGTTCGGCGTCGGTGCATTGGTCGCTGTCACCGATCGAGAGTTGCGCGGCCACGCTCGTCTCACCAGGCTGGAACGACACGACCGTCGTCCAACCGCCTGGTGCTTGCGCGACGCACGCGGAGCCACTGGTTACCCGCCACGAGGGCGACCAACGCAACCGCACCGTCGTCGCCCCGGGATGCGACGCGACCAGGGTGAAACCGTTGCGCGCGAGGTGTGTCATAGCGCCCGCGCCCGTGGCCATCGGCGTCGGGTCGTCGACCTGCCAGATTCGCCAATGCTGGTCGGTGTAAACCTGCGTCAGCCACGACGGCGGGTCGCGCAGGACCGCCGCCTCCGCTTGACCGCCCTCGTCGAGTGCGGTGTCGGGCAACGCGACGTAGCGAACCGCGTTGTCATGCAGCCACTGCTCATACGTCGCCGACGTCATCGGCGAATACAGGACCGCGTTGCGCGACAAGTCGACCTGGCGGTCCCAGCCGCGAGCCAGCGGCACCTTCTCGGCAACGTAGGTGGCCTCCCAATGGTCCTGGGTAAAGGGGATCTCAACCTTCCCAGGCACCTTTTGGTGCGCGGCGAGGAAACGCGTCACGCCCTGGTAGTAAAAGGGTTTCGTCGAAAGGTTGCCGGCCGCTGAGGCCACCGCGGTCACGATTGGCTGCAGTTGGAAGGCGAACAGCGGCAGCGCGACCAACGCGAAGGCGCGCACCCTGCTATTGCGCAGCAGGAAGAACGCGGCGGCTGGGCCGATCACGATGCCCGCGAAGCGCGCCATGTTGCCGCCGACCGGGTTGGGGACGATGAACAAGCCGACGCAGCACACTCCGTACAGCCACAGCGCGCGCCGCACGTTGCGCTCGTGCCGCGGCGCCACGACGAGCCCGACGCCGACGATCGCGAGCTGGCCGACGAACGAGGTCCACGGGAAGGGGAACCTGCCGCCGTCGCCGAGCAGCGCTGCGACGCCGACCCCGCTGAGCGCGCCGGCGAAAGGTAGCGCGCGCCGCCAGCCAATTGAGGGAAGCCATGCGGCCGCGGCGAGCAGCAAGAACACGGCGCCGAGCGGGCTGAACAGCGACGTCGCGGCGGCGGCGGCCAAAGCCAGCCACGGCAGCTGCCGGCGCACGAACAACACGGTGGCGAGGGCACAGGTGACCGAGCACGCGAACGGCGCGCGGCCGATGACGAGGTCGCCGACCACGAAGACCGCGAACCACAGCCGCGAGAGCACGCACCCCCAGCTGCTGGAACGACCGACCAGCCGACCGAACAGAACGGACGAAAGGACGCAGGCGAGCGCGATCGTGGGTACCGTGCCGAGCGCCGCGCCGACGACGGGGGCGAGCACGCTGTAGCCGAGGTCGGCGTGGCCGCCGTACCAGTTGACATCCCAAATCAAGAACCCATGGGTCTTGAACATCCACGCCCGGTAGTCCTGCGCCGGGAAGTCACCGCCACGAAACCCGACCAGCGCGACGACCCCCGACAGCGCCAACGTGACCAGCCACGCGTGGTCACTGAGGAAAAGCAGCGCGAAACGGAACCGCGGGTGGCGCCTCGAGGGTTCGAGCGGATCGTCGAGCGGCAAGCCCACGCCGCCAGCGACCGGCGCCAGCGCGGTAGCTGCCGGAATTTCGCCGCTGCCAGTGGCCGCCCCGTTCACGCGCCCAAGCATGTCATCTTCATGACCATGAGCGCTTCCGAGTAATCCCTGAGAACGCCCTCAGGGACACCCTCACGCCGACCAACCGCTCCAATTGCGGACGTCAACCGCGAGCACCGGCCCGTCGGGCCGGTGCTCGCGATATTGCGCATACCTCGCGGCCAACGCCTGCACGGCCTCGACGCCCTCCGGCTCGTCGGCGGTCAACACCCGCGCCGCACCGTCTGCGCGCGCCCACCACAGCGCGGCCCAATCGTCGTCCACATAGTGGTCAGCGAGCAGGCTCACCCGCGGATCGGCGCGCACGTTGGCCAGCCGACGCAAATCCCGGCTGCTCTTGGGTTTGTCGTCGACCACGCTGTAGACCCTGTCGCGGACGACAGCGAACACGACGGGCACCAGGTGCGGCTGGCCGCCGGCGTCGACGGTGGCAAGCCTCGCGACTCGGGATTCGGCGAACCGGCGGCGCGCCTCAGCGCGGTCGAGTCGCACGGTCGTCCAGTCTCACGTCAGTGACCGTGCACCTCGTCCACGGCAGTCTCGAATCGCTCGATCGTCCGCTCGACGACCGACTTGCCGGCCGACGGAAGCCAGTGCACGATTCGCCGGAAGCCCGCGACCTCGTATTGCTCGATGACCTTCGGATCGGCGGGAATTCCCATCACCATCAGGTCAATTGGCCGGTCGGCGCGGTGCCGCAGCTTGGCCGCGCGCTCGACGACGTCGGGCGCGTAGTTGGGGAACCACGCGTTGCCGTATGCAAGCACCCGGTCGAAGACCGTTGGGCCGCCGCCACCGACGAGGACCGGCGGATGCGGCCGCTGCGACGGCTTCGGCCACGACCAGATGCGCTCGAAATCGACGAACTCACCGTGGTAACTGGCCTCGTCCTGGGCCCAGATCTGCTTCATCGCCTCGACCCGCTCGCGCAACACCGTCATGCGCCGCCGCGGGTCGGTGCCGTGATTGGCCATCTCCTCGCGGTTCCAGCCAGCGCCGACGCCGAACTCGAACCGGCCGCCCGAGAGATGGTCGATGCTCGCGACCTCCTTCGCGGTCTGGATCGGGTCGCGCTCGATGACCAGGCAAACCCCGCTGCCGACCCGGATTTTGGTGGTGACGACGGCGGCGGCCGTTAGCGCGACGAACATGTCGTAGGTGTGGGTGTACTTGCGGGGCAATTCGGCCCCGCCGCTGTACGGGGTCGCGCGGCTGGCCGGGATGTGCGAGTGGTCGGTGAAGAACAGCGACTCGAAGCCATGCTCCTCGGCAAGTCGCGCGACGTGCGCCGGGCCCATCGAGTCGTGAGTGGGAAAGGTGGCGACGCCGATCTCCATGAGCCCGACCCTACGCTTGGTCCGAACGCGCTCCTCCGTCGCCGCGTCGGCTAGCTGGTCGACGTTAGACGGGATAGATGCCGTCGAACGTCTACCAGTTCGAGGTCAGGCCGGGCAGCCGCGCTACCAGGTCGGGCAGTGCGGAGGCGAGCGGCGCCTCGACGAGAAGGGCCGCCTCGTCGTCGCCACGGGTCGAGCCCTGGTTGACGATCGCCACTGGGACGCCGTCGCGAACCGCGCGCCGCACGAAGCGATACCCCGACATCACCGTCAACGACGAGCCGAGCACCAGCAGCAATCGCGAGCGCTCGAGCAGCGAGAAGCAATCGTCGACCTTCGGCGGTGGCACGTTCTCCCCGAAGAACACGACGTCGGGTTTGATCACGCCGCCGCAGAACTGGCACTCGATGACGCGGAACCCGCCGAGTTCGTCGTCGGAGATCTGCACATCGCCGTCAGGGTTCATCGCGACGACGTCGGCGCCGAACGACGGGTTCTCCACCCGCAACATGAGGTCGAGTTCGTCGCGCGGCAGCCAACTGCGGCACGACAGGCACACCACGCGGTCGAGCCGACCGTGCAGATCAATCACGTCAAAGGCACCGCCGGCTTGGTGCAGACCGTCGACGTTCTGCGTGATGATCCCTGACAGCAGGCCGAGCTGCTGAAGCCGCGCGACCATCTGGTGACCGACGTTCGGCCGAGCCGCGGTGAACCGTGGCCAGCCCAGATGGCTGCGCGCCCAGTACCGCCGCCGGGCGGCGGCGTCCGAGACAAAGGTTTGGAAGGTCATCGGCGTGTAGCGGCGAAGCGAGCCGTTGGCACCGCGGTAGTCGGGGATGCCTGAGTCGGTGGAGATCCCCGCGCCACTCAAGATCAGCACGTCGCCGTCGGAGACGTAGTCGGCGAGCGCGGCGATCGGGTCGAACACGCGTTCCACGTTAACCGAGGTCGGCGGCTCTCCAACTGTGCTGCGGCTCGTAACCTAGCAGGCGCCGCGCCTTGGCGATCGACAAGAGCGTGTCGTGGTCGCCGATCGCGCCATGTTGTTCGACGGTTGGAAAGACCTCGCCCAGCAACTCGCTGTTGGCACGCGACATCACGGTGTCGGCATTCGCGATCACGAAGACCTCGCAACCGTGGGCGTCGTACTCCAATGCCTTGCGCACCGCCTGCGCGCCGTCGCGGGCGTCGATGTAGCCCCACAGGTTCCACTTGCGCAACGACGCGTCGGCGTCGAACGACGGGAACGCCGCGTAGTCGGCGGGTTCCATCACGTTGGAGAAGCGAAGGCCGACCATCTTCAGCGTCGGATCCCACCGGCACAGTTGACGGGCCATGTGCTCCTCGAGGAATTTCACCAGCGAGTACGTCGACTCGGGCCGGCCGGGATAGTCCTCGTCGACCGGCACGTAAGGCGGGGGCGTGTCAAACGGCAAGCCCAGCACGGTCTCGCTCGACGCCCACACGATGTTCCTGACGCCAACCGCCCGCGCCGCCGAGAAGACGTTGTAGGTGGCGAGCATGTTGTTGTGAAACGTCGCGGCGTTGCTCGCCAGGCCCGGAGCGGGGATCGCGGCCAGATGCACGACGGCGTCGATCGAGGCGTACCGGTCATCAACGCCGGCCATCGCGCTCGCCACTTCGCCGTAGTGGGTGAGGTCGACCCGAACAAACGTCGGCTGCGAAAGAGGAGGTGGGACGCGGTCGAGATTGACCACGTCCCACCCCTGCTCTGACAGGTGGGCGACAACCGCCCTGCCGAGCTTGCCACTTCCGCCGGTGACGACGACGCGCTGTGTCTCAGTCATGCCGCCATCATGCCGGGCAACTCTTCGCCGTTACGCGGCCGCCGCCTCGACCTCCGCCGGCGTCTCACGCGACGGCCGCGCGCCGCCGCCCGAGCGCATGCTCGCCGTGAGCACCACCGAGAGCGCGAGCATGATCGCCGCCGCGAGGAACGCGCGGTCGGCGCCGTGCGTGAACACCTGCGCCATCGTCGTCCCGGTGACCTGCCGCGCCGACCGGGTGGCCGTGCCGAACACGGTGACTAGCACCGCGAGCCCGAGCGCGCCGCCGACCTGCTGCATGACGTTCACCAAACCGGACGCCGCTCCGGCATCGCCCGGGGCGACGCCTTCGAGAGACGCGGCCGTCAACGGCACGAAAGCGAGCCCGTTGCCGACGCCGAACAGCAGCAGTGCCGCCAGTACGAGCCCGTAACTGCTGTGCTGCGACAACTGGGTGAGCACCAGCAAGGACATGGTCGAGAGCGTGATGCCGCCAGCCATCAACGCCCGCGCGCCGACGATCGGCAGCAACGTGCGAGCGCTGACCTGCGACGCCGCGAACAAGGCGACCGTCAAGGGCAAGAACGCGAGACCGGTGACGAGCGGGCTGTAGCCCAAGACGTCCTGCAGGAACTGCGTGAGGAAGAAGAACATCCCGAACATGCCGCCGACCAGCAAGAGCCTTGCCACGTACGAGAAGACCCGGTCACGGCTGGCGAACAGCCGCAATGGCGTGATCGGAGTCAACGCGCGCTGCTCGATCGCGACGAACGCGCCCAGCAACGCCGCGCCCGCGACGAACGCCACCTCGGTGCCGCCGTTGCCCCAACCGTCGGACGCCGCGCGCACGAAGCCGTACACCAGCGCCCCCATGCCGAGGGTCGACGTCAACGCACCGGGGATGTCGATGCCGCCTTGGTGCCGCTCCGTCTCCGGCAGCTCACGGCGCGCGAGCACCAGCAGCAGGACGCCGATCGGCACGTTCACAAAGAACACCCAGCGCCATGACACCCACTCGACGAGCATGCCGCCGGCGAGCAGCCCGACCGCGCTACCGCCGATCGAGACCGCCGCGTACAGCGCGAGCGCCCGGGCCCGTTCGGCTCCCTCGCGGAAGCTGAGCATGAGCAACGCGAGCGCGGACGGCGAGGCCAGCGCGGCACCGACCCCTTGCACCGCGCGTGAGGTGAGCAAGAGCGCGGACGACGTGGTGAAGCCGCCGGCGAGCGACGCGAGCGTGAACAAGGCGATGCCGGCGAGGAAGACCCGGCGTCGTCCGAAAAGATCACCGCTGCGCGCGCCGAGCAGAAGCAGACCGCCGAAGGTCAGGCTGTAGGCGTTGAGCACCCACGACAGGCCCGTGCTTGAGAAGGAAAGGGCGTGCTGGATGTCAGGCAACGCGATGTTCACGATCGTGACGTCGAGCACCACCATCAGCTGGCAGAGCAAGATCACCGCCAGCATGGTGCCGCGCCGGCCGCTGCCGGTCAGCTGTGCTGCCCGTACGCCGGGCGGGGCGGTGGTTCGGATGGCCTGGTCGGCCAGCCGAACTGAGGATGTGGCT
>JAICLV010000154.1 GCA_025925185.1 Acidothermaceae bacterium | reverse complement strand
CGGCCGCGACCTTCTGGGCGGCGCGCTTGCGCGCTGGTTTCTCAACGGGCTGTTCGGCGACGCCAGCCGGCGGTTCGGGCGGGCCGGCAGCCGTCTTCTTGGCTGGCGCGCGGCGCTGTCGAGCGGGCGCGGCGGCTGACGAGTTCGTTGAAGTGGTGGTGTCGGCTGGCGTCGTGCCGCCGGCCGCCTCCTCGTTGTCGAGCATGGCGGTGCCATCTTCCGTCGGGCTCCCGGGTACCGACCCCGCCGCGAAAAACGCTGGCGGCCGGCTCGGCACCGCACGAGAGCAAGTCGTGTTGTCGGTCGCCGCGGCCCGGGGGCGCCGGGCGCGGCGCAAGTCTTAGGCGGCGACGTCAGCTTGCCGAAGCGCTAAACCGCCGGTCCGCCAGCGCCTGCCAGCGAACCCGCGGCGGCGACCCTGTCGGGCGCCAGCGGGTCGGCGAGCCGACCGGTCTCGTCGAGAAGCCCCTGCGCCAGCCGCGTCACCAGCGGTGACAGCTGCGGCGGCAAGTCGCTCACCTGGCGAAGGCCAGCCAACACGTCGTCGGGTCGAACGGCAGGTGTGAGGTGCCGGACAACCATGTCGAGTATCGCATAGCGGTCCGGCTGATCCGTTTCAGCGACACCCGGGGGTTCGCTCGCACCGGCTGCACCGTCGACGCCGGCCGTGCTGTCCGCCGAGCCGACCGGCTCCCCTCGAGCGGTCAGCCTGACGACGGCCGAGCGCGCGTCGAGTGTGCGCCGTCCGTCTTTGAGCACGCGCTCGACCGGAACCGACTCGGCCGCCAGGAACGCGTCGATGGCCCGCGCGAGCGTCGCCGTGGAGACGCCACCGAGCATGACCAGCCAGTGCGACGCGTCGATGCGGTCGGCGAGTGGGCGCGCCCCGGTGACCGGCTCGACGACCTCGATGATGTCGAAGCCCGGCGGCAGCGCGTCGTCCAAGGTCTTTTGCACGTCGGAGGGCGCCCAGGCTTGCGTCAACGAGATCTCGAGGTACTCGGCCTCGCTCGCCGCGCCCGTCGCGGCCGCGCCGATGTAGGAGATCTTCGGATGGGGCGAGAACCCGGCGCTGTAGGCGACCGGCACTCCCGCACGCCTCACCGCCCGCTCGAACACCCGCTGGAAGTCGCGGTGCGACGTGAACCGCAGCCGGCCGCGCTTGGCGAAATGCACCCGCAGCCGCTGCACGGCGGGCGCGACGTCGCGGGCGTCAGGCTGGCGCTGAACCCTTGGCATCTCAGGAGTTCTGGCCGTTGATGACCGTCAGCGGCAGCAGCGTGCGTCCGGTCGGGCCGATCTGGATGTCGGTGCCCATCGTGTCGCACACCCCGCAGTCGAAACACGGAGTCCAGCGGCAGTCTTCGACCTCGACGTCCGACAACGCGTCTTGCCAGTCCTGCCAGAGCCAGTCCTTGTCGAGTCCGGAGTCGAGGTGGTCCCAGGGCAGCACCTCGTCGCGCTGCCGCTCGCGCGTGGTGTACCACGCGACGTCGACCGGCTGATCGGCCAACGCGACCTCGGCCGCGTTCATCCACCGGTCAAAGGAAAAGTGCTCGCTCCACCCGTCGAAGCGCCCGCCGTCGAGCCACACCTGCTTGATGATGCGGCCGACCCGCCGGTCGCCTCGCGAGAGCAAGCCTTCGACGACGCCCGGTTTCCCATCGTGGTAACGAAAGCCGATGGCCTTGCCGTACTGCTTGTCGGCGCGGATGGCGTCGCGCAGCTTGGCCAACCGGGCGTCGGTGGTCTCGTGGTCGAGCTGCGCCGCCCATTGGAACGGCGTGTGCGCCTTCGGCACGAACCCGCCGATCGAGACCGTGCACGCGATGTCGCGAGTGCCGCTCGCCTTGCGGCCCGCCTCGATCACCTTGCTCGCGAGACCCGCGATCTGGACGACGTCGTCGTCGGTCTCGGTGGGCAGGCCGCACATGAAGTACAGCTTCACCCGGCGCCAACCCTGCGCGTAGGCCGTGGTGACCGTGCGGATGAGGTCTTCTTCAGTGACCATCTTGTTGATGACCTTGCGCATGCGCTCACTGCCACCTTCGGGCGCGAAGGTGAGGCCAGAGCGCCTGCCGTTACGGGAGAATTCGTTCGCGAGGTCGACGTTGAACGCGTCGACACGCGTCGATGGCAGCGACAACGACGTGTTGGTGTGCTCGTAGCGGTCGCCGAGCTGCTTGGCCACCTCGCCGATCTCGGAGTGGTCGGCGCTCGACAACGAGAGCAGACCGACCTCGGAGAAGCCGCTCGCCTTCAAGCCAGCGTCGACCATCGCGCCGATGGTGTCGATCGAGCGCTCACGCACCGGGCGGGTGATCATGCCTGCTTGGCAAAACCGGCAGCCGCGCGTGCAGCCGCGGAAGATCTCGACGCTGTACCGCTCGTGAACCGTTTCTGCCAGCGGCACAAGGGGTTTCTTCGGATACGGCCACTCATCGAGGTCCATCAGCGTGTGCTTGCTGACCCGCGCCGGCACGCCGTCGCGGTTGGGTGTCACCGACTCGATGCGACCGTCGGGCGAGTACGCGACGTCGTAGAACCGCGGCACGTAAACGCCGCCCGTCTTCGCCAGCCGCAGCAGCAGCTCGTCGCGGCCACCAGGCCTGCCCTCGGCCTTCCAATCCCGCACCATGGCGGTGATCGTGCGCGAGATCTGCTCACCGTCGCCAAGAACAGCGGCGTCGATGAAGTCGGCGATCGGCTCGGGGTTGAACGCCGCGTGGCCGCCGGCGATGACGATCGGATGGGAGTCGTCGCGCTCGCGCGACTCGACCGGGATGCCGGCGAGGTCGAGGGCGTTGAGCATGTTCGTGTAGCCGAGCTCGGTGGAAAACGACAGCCCGAAGACGTCGAACGCGCCGACCGGCCGGTGCGCGTCGACCGTGAACTGCGGGATGCCGTGCTCGCGCATCAATGCCTCGAGGTCGGGCCACACGGCGTAGGTGCGCTCGACGAGCACGTCGTCCAGCTCGCCCAGCACCTCGTAGAGGATCTGCACGCCCTGGTTCGGCTGCCCGACCTCGTACGCGTCGGGGTACATCAAGCACCACCGCACGTTGCAGGACGACCAGTCCTTGACGATCGAGTTGAGCTCGCCGCCGACGTACTGCACGGGCTTGCTGACCCGCATCAGCAGCGGCTCAAGCCGAGGGAAAACCGATTCGGGCGCGGTGGCGCACCCAAGCACTGCGGTCACGACGGTGGAGCTCCTCCGGCAGACGACAGGCCCGACACCTGGTGGCCATGCCAGCCTAACGGACCGCCTTAGGGCCGAGGTCAGACCGGCGTGGAGTTCGGCCCCGCCTTAGTCTGGATATGGACGTTTTGCAACAGCCCGATCGCGAGCATGCTCGCGAACATCGACGAACCTCCGTACGAGACGAACAGCAGCGGGATTCCCGTCACCGGCATGATGCCGAGGTTCATCCCGATGTTCTCGAACGACTGGAAGGCGAACCAGCACACGACGCCGGCGGCGACGACGCGCCCGAACAGGTCGGGCGCGTGCGCCGCGATCCGAAGCCCGCGCCACATGATGATCGCGATGAGCCCGATGATCGCCGCCCCGCCCAGGAAGCCGAGCTCCTCGCCGGCGGTGGCGAAGATGAAGTCGGTGCTCGACGCGAACACCGCCCCGCTGTTGATCTGCTGGCCGTGGAACAGGCCCGAGCCGGTGAGCCCGCCGGTGCCGATGGCGATGCGCGCCTGGTAGGCGTTGTAGCCGGTGCCCCCGAGATCGGCGTTTGGGTTCAGGAACGACGTCAGCCGGCCCATCTGGTAGCCGTGCAGGATGTGCAGCTTCACGACCACAACGGCGCCGATCACCATCAACGCGCTCAGGCCGGCGATCCAGCGGGCCGGCGCGGCGCCCACAGCGAGCACGCCGAACATGATCGCCAGCAGCACCAGCGTGGTGCCGAGGTCGTTCTGCATGAGGATCAAGCCCATCGGAACGGCCATGATCACCAACGCCCGCACCACGTCTGCGTCGCCAACCGGCTGGCGCTCGCGGACCTTGGCGTTGAAGAGCATCGCGACGAGCACGATGATGGCCAGTTTCGAGAACTCGGCCGGCTCGATCGACAAGCCGCCGCCGATGTTGATCCACGACTTCGCCCCGTTGACGTCGGAACCGATGACGAAAGTGGCCAGCAGGCCGAGCAGGCCGAGCACGTAAATGACCGGCGCTCCAGAACGCATCGCCCGGTAGTCGGCCAGCGACGCCAACACGGCGAGCACCACACCGATCGCGATGAACAGCACCTGCTTCTCGGCGTCCGCGAACGGGTGCGTCGGGTGCGAGTGCTTGGTGGCCGCCGCGACGAGCAACGTGCCGAGCAGGCAAAGGCTTAGCACCGCGGCCCACAAGATCCAGTCGGAGCGGCGCAACTTGGAGTCGCGGCCGAGCAACCCCTCGCTCGGTGGGGGGACGGTGCGCGGCCTGGCGCCGACCGGACGATTGGCGAGCGAGCCACTCATCGCGCCCACGCCGCTCTTGGCGGGCCGGTGTACCGGTCGGGAGGTGGCACCAGCGTCGCGTCGTCCGGGCCTGCCGCCTTCGGGGCGCTCGACGGCGACGAGGCGGCCGACGGCGAGGCCGACGCGACCGGCGCCGGCTTGAGGTTCGGCAGCACGGTGGGCGGTGCGCCGTTCGGCAGCGCGGGCCCGGCGGCGGCGAACATGTCGTGCGGGTTGTAGCCCGACGAGCCCGGGTTGCCGTCAAGCCCGTAGATGCCGTCGTAGATCTGCCGGACGGCGGGCGCGGAGGTTACGCCACCTTGACCGCCCTGCGACACCATGACGACGACCGCGTACTGCGCGGGTTGCCCGACCGGCCCGGAGAACGACGCGAACCACGCGGTGTCGATCTTGCCCTGCACCTCGGCGGTGCCGGTCTTGCCCGCGACCGCGTACTTGTCGAGCGGGAAGCCGAGGAACGCGCCGTAGCCGGTGCCGCCTTGCTCCGAGACCACCCGCGACAACGCGTCGCGCTCGTACGAGAGAACGCTCGCCGGCACCTGCAGCTTGGTCGACGGTGCGTCGATCTTCTGCACCAGCGAGCCGTCGGGGCCGACGATCGCCTTGCCGAGGCGCGGGCTGAACAGCGTGCCGCCGTTGGCCAGCGCGCCGTAGGCCACCGCGAGCTGCAGCGGCGAGACCGTGACCGTGCCCTGGCCGACGGCGAAGTTAAGTGCGTCGCCCTCGCGGTACTTGAAGCCGTCCTGGCAGTTGTCGCGGACGATGTCGCGGATGGTCGGGTCTTTCTCGGTCGGCCAGTCGGCGCACCACAGCGCCTGGTTCTTCGTCCACTGGTCGACCTTGTCTTGTCTGGTCTCGATGCTGCCGGTGGCGTCGATGGGCAGGTCGACCCCGGTGTCCTTGCCGAGCCCCCACAACCTCGCCTCGTTGATGAGCGCGTCGGTCGGGTGCTTCGCGTTGATGCCGCCGTCGGCTTTCCACAGGTTGTCGGCGATTGAGTAGAAGTACGTGTCGCACGAGATTTTCAGCGCGTCGGAGAACGAGATCGGGCCGGCGCCGGTCTCGCCCTCGAAGTTGGTGTACGTCTGGCCGCCGACCGAGGAGTGCGTCGGGCAGTCGGACGTGCCCGACAGCGAGGACAGCGGCGGACTGACCGCGCCCGCCGTGCTGATCACCTTGAACGG
>JAICLV010000205.1 GCA_025925185.1 Acidothermaceae bacterium | reverse complement strand
GCGCAGGTGCTGCTCGAATTGCGACGTCGTCGAGCCGTCGATGGTCCAGTGGCCGCTGTTGTGCGGGCGCATCGCCAACTCGTTGACCACAATGCCGTCGGCAGTCTCGAACAGCTCGACCGCCAGCAGCCCCACGACGTCCAATTCGTCGGCGATGCGCAACGCCAGATGTTGCGCGGCCGTGGCCTTGTCGGCGTGGAGGTTTGACGCGGGCGCGATCACTTCGACGCAGATGCCCTCACTTTGCACGGTCTCGACGATCGGCCACGCCGTCGATTTTCCGGACGGCGTGCGCGCGACCAACGCGGCTAATTCCCTTGTGAACGCCACGTTTTCCTCGAGGAACAAGCGGAAGTCACCGCTTGCGAGCAACGGCGTGGCGTCGTCCGAAGATCGCAGCAGCCACACGCCCTTGCCGTCATAACCGCCGGACGCCGCTTTGCCGACCACCGGCCAGCCGTGTTTGGCCGCGAACCGCTCGACGTCTTCTCCCGTGTCGGCCGGCGCCCACACCGGCACCGGCGCCCCGAGTCGCTCGAGCCGTTCACGCATCCGGATTTTGTCTTGCACGTAAGGCAACGCGTGCGCGCCCGGATAGACCAAAACTCCGGACGACGCGAGCTTCTCGACGTGCGCGAGCGGCACATGCTCGTGGTCGAAGGTGACGACGTCGCACTTCGCGGCGAACGCGGCGAGGTCGTCGAAGTCGCGGTAGTCGCCGACGGTCGTGCTGGGCGTGACGAGCGCGGCGGAGTCGATGGGTAAGTCGGCGAGAACTCTGAACTCGACACCGAGCGCGATGGCGGCCTGCTGTGTCATGCGCGCGAGTTGGCCGCCGCCGACCATGCCGACCACCGGCAGGGCGGTATGCGGATTCGGCACGGCCGGTAGCCTAGCGGGCCGCCTTGTCAGTGCGGTGAGGGCGGCGGTCAGCCGAGGCCGAGTTCGCGGGCGATAAGCATGCGTTGCACCTCGCTGGTGCCCTCGCCGATCTCCAGGATTTTCGCGTCGCGCCAGAACCGCGCGACCGGCGTCTCGTTCATGAACCCGTAGCCGCCGTGGATTTGGGTGGCTTCGCGCGCGTTGGTGACCGCGATCTCGGAGGCGTGCAGCTTCGCCATCGCGGCCTGCTTCTTGAACGGCTGGCCGGCGGCCATCCGAGCGGCCGCGTCGTAATACGCGAGCCTCGCGGTGTGAGTGCGGACCGCCATGTCTGCGATCTTGAACTGGATCGCCTGGAAGCTGCCGATGTTCGCGCCGAACGCGGTGCGCTGCTTCGCGTATTTCACCGACTCGTCGACGCAGCCTTGGGCGAGCCCGACCGCGAGCGCGGCGATCGCGATGCGACCCTCGTCGAGGATCGACAGGAAGTTGGCGTAACCGCGGCCGCGCTCACCCAGCAGGTTCGCCTCCGGGACGCGCACGCCGTCCAACGAGACCTCGCGGGTGTCGGACGCGTGCCACCCGACCTTCGAGTACCTCGGCGCGACGCTAAGCCCGCTGCTCGGCACCGGAACGACGATCGAGGAGATCTCTTTGCGGCCGTCGTGCTCGCCGGTGACCGCGGTGACGGTGATGACGCTGGTGATGTCGGTGCCGGCGTTCGTGATGAACGCCTTGGTGCCGTCGATCACCCACTCGCCGTTGTCGAGACTCGCTCGGGTGCGGGTGGCGCCGGCGTCGGTGCCACCGCCAGGCTCGGTGAGGCCGAACGCGCCGAGACGCTCGCCACTCGCGAGTTTGGGCAGCCATTCGGCACGCTGCTCTTCGCTGCCGAACCGGAAGATCGGCATCGCGCCGAGCGACACCGCCGCCTCAAGGGTGATCGCGACCGAGGAATCGACGCGGGCGAGCTCCTCGATGGCAAGGCACAGCGCGAAGAAGTCGCCGCCCATGCCGCCGTGCTCTTCGGGAAAAGGCAGGCCGAACAGGCCCATCTTGGCCATCGAGGCGACGATGTCGTACGGGAACTCGGCCGCCTCGTCGATCGCCGCGGCGCGTGGCGCCACGACTTCGCGAGCGAATTCCTCAACCGTGCAACGCAACGCCTCGTGCTCGTCGTCCAAGGGGTAATCGCTTGACGACGACGTGTAGGTGAACGGTGATGCCACGATCTACCTCTTTCTGGGAGGACAGCTCGGACGTCGGACGAACGGCCGCGGTGACGGCGTTCCTTAAGATCTTCGCACCTGCGGCGGTTAGGCTGGAGAGAATCCCCCGCACCATCGCGGGTACATCGGTCACCCCCCGCCGGCGCGGTCGACGCGCTTGTGCGGGCTCGTATCGCTAGGTGGTTTCGTGGGCATCGTCTCGTCGCTGCACGCGCGATTCGCGCAGCTGATGCACGAGATCATGAAGTTCGGCGCAGTCGGCGCCGCCGCCTTTGTGGTCGACGCCGGTGGCTTCAACCTGCTGACCAGCCACGGCCTCGACAACAAGCCGCTCACCGCCAAGGCGATTTCGATGTCGGTCGCCGCGACGTTGGCCTACTTCGCCAACCGACACTGGACGTGGCGCGACCGCGCGCGTTCTGGCCTCCGTCGTGAGTACACCCTGTTCTTCCTCCTGAACTTCATCGGCTTCGGCATCGCGGAAGCGTGCCTGGCGATCTCCGAGTACGGCTTGAACCAGCACTCGGTGCTCGCGCGCAACATCTCCGCCAACATCGTCGGCACGTTCTTAGGCACGCTCTTTCGATTTTGGGCGTACCGCAAATGGGTGTTCGTCGAAGCGGACGACGAGAATCGCAACGCCGAATCGGCCAGCGCGGCAATCGTCTAACGGCGTGGCCCGGCATCCGGCCGCGCGTGGCCACCCTTGTTAGGGGTCGTCAAGGTTAGGGGTCGTCAAGCTGCCGGGTCTTGAATCGGCTGTGTTGTCGGGGTGTTCTTGTGGGGTCGATCCAGGGGGGTGGGGTGAACCACGGCAGGCCGTCTTGCAGGTGGATGTGCCAGTCGTCTTGGTGGACGAGGGTGTGGTGGCGTTCGCACAGGAGCACGCCGTTGGCGACGCTGGTCGGGCCGCCGCGGACCCACCACACGATGTGATGGGCGTCGCACCAGGTGGGCGGGCGTTCGCAGCCGGGGAACGCGCAGCCTTGGTCGCGGGCTTCGATCGCCCGGCGGATCGCGGCGGGCCAGCTTCGGGTGGCCCGGCCGACGTCGAGCGGCTCGCCGGCCGCGCCGAGGACGATCGGGATGAGCTTGGCGTCGCAGGCGAGCCTTCTGGCGAGGCCGGCGGAGATCGGGGCGCCGTGGTCGAGCACCCCCGGTGATCGGCCGAGCTCGCCGCGCAGCGCCTCGAGGCTGATCGTGACGTTGACGTGCGGCGGCTCGCCGCCGCGCCGCGGCGCCACCGGGTCGGACCCGGCGGCCTGGCAGACCTGGAGGAACGCCTCGGCGTAACGCGCGTCGGCGTCGCGCATGTCGGGGACGCCCTCGAGCGTCGGCCGGGGCGCGGCGTACGCGCCGAGCACCGGCAGGATGCGCGCGGCCGCCTCGACTCCGTAACTGCCGGTGAAGCTGATGCCGCCGTCGTCACGCAAGACGAGCCGGAAGCGGTCGCGCTCGGCGGCCCGGGCCTCGCGGCGGGCCAGCTCGTCGGGGGCGAACCGGTGCGTGATTTCCGCTGCCCGGCGGGCCACCGCGGCCGTGCCGTCCTCGGCGGCGACCTCGACCAGCAGCCGCTCGACCGGCACGGTGAGCCGGGCCGGCAGCTGGGGCGGCAGGGCGGCCATCGCCTC
>JAICLV010000221.1 GCA_025925185.1 Acidothermaceae bacterium | reverse complement strand
GGCGACGAAGAAGACATTGTCGGACTTCACGAGGTCTTCGCTGCGCAAGACCTGGTCGAGGTTGTGCCCGGCCGCGATCGCCTTCTCGCGCTCGACCTCGTCGCGCGGCCACAGCTTCCCTTGAATCACGCCGCCGAGGCACTTGACCGCGCAGGCGGCGATGATGCCCTCCGGCGTGCCGCCGATGCCCAGCAACAGGTCGACGCCGGTGCCCTCGCGCACCGCCATGATCGCGCCCGCGACGTCGCCGTCGGTGATGAACTTGATGCGCGCGCCGGCTTCGCGGATCTCGCGCACCAGCTGCGCGTGCCGGGGTCGGTCGAGCACGACCACGGTGACGTCCTCGTTGGCGCAGCCCTTCGCCGCGGCGACCGCGCGGATGTTGGCGGACACCGGCGAGTCGATGTCGACGTACGGCGCGGCGACCGCGCCGGTGACCAGCTTCGACATATAGAAGACCGCCGACGGGTCGTACATCGACCCACGCTCGGCGACCGCTAGCACCGAGATCGCGTTGTTCATGCCCATCGCGGTGAGCCGGGTGCCGTCGATCGGGTCGACCGCGACGTCGCAGTCGGCGCCCGTGCCGTCGCCGACGTGCTCGCCGTTGAAGAGCATCGGGGCGTCGTCCTTCTCACCCTCGCCGATGACGACCGTGCCGCGCATCGACACCGTGCCGATCAGCCGGCGCATCGCGTCGACCGCGGCCCCGTCGGCGTCGTTCTTCTCGCCGCGGCCGACCCAGCGGCCGGCAGCCATCGCCGCGGCCTCGGTAACGCGCACCAACTCAAGCGCGAGGTTTCGGTCTGGCGTCTCAGCGGCGATGCTCACGCGCAGGTCCCCTTCGGTTTGGTCCGGGCCGACCGGCGGCACGGCCCCCAGGTTCTGTGCGACAGCATGCCCGATCGGGGGACCATAGAGACATGGTGACTCTTCAGGTGCGGCCGCCCGGCAGCGATCCGGCGACGGGCTCCGCGTCGCAGCGCGTTCGCGAGGCGCTGCGGCCGAATCGCCGTAGCCTGATCGTCGCGGTGGTCGCCGTCTTGGCCGTCGCGGTCGGCTTGTTGATCGCGTTGCCGAGGCCGAACGCCGACACCGTGATCCCGGTCGACCCGTCGTCCGCCATCGAGCAGGCGGAGGCGGTGCCCGGCTTCGCGGTCTACCTTCCGGAGCCGTTGCCAGCCGGCTGGCAGCCGAACAGCGCGCGGTTCGAGCTGACGAAGGACGGCCCGCAGCTGCACATCGGCTATCTGGCGCCTGACGGCGGTTACGTGGGTCTCGAGGAGGCCAACCTCCCGAACACCTGGCGCTTCGTCACCACTCGCAGCGCCGGCAACGTCTTTCGCGACCTGCGCACGATCGACGGCGACGTCTGGGCGCATGTGCATAGCGACCGCAAGGTCCAAGACTCGCTGGTCTGGTACGGACCGAACAGCGTGGTGATGGTCACGGGGACGACCAGCATGGCGAACCTCGAACAGTTGGCCGCGAGCCTGCACGTCGGCTCGGCGGGTTAGCCGTCGTCCCCTTCGTCGTCCCGTTCGTCGTCGGCGCCGTCGTTCGAGCCGTCGTTCGAGGCTTGATCTGGACGACGCGCGGCAAGTCGCGCGCGGGCGCCGTCGAGCCAGTTCTGGCAGATCGCGGCGAGCTCCTCACCGCGCTCCCACAGGCTCAGCGACCTCTCCAGCGGGAGGCCGCCGGCCTCGAGTTGCCGCACCACGTCGAGGAGTTCTTCGCGCGCGGCCTCGTACGACAGCGCTTGTTCGGGATCGGCGGCCATAGCAGGCAAGCGTAGAGCGTCAGTCTTCGGCGGCAAGATCGGCAAGATCGGCGAGATCGGCAAGGTCGGTGACGTCGGCGGCGATCCGGCCGTCGGCGACCCGGATCCGCAGGGCGCGACCTAGCGCGGCGGCGGAGACGCTCGCCACGACGCGCCCCTCGTCGTCCTGGACTATCGCGTAGCCGCGCTGCAGCGTGGCGAGCGGCGAGAGCGATCGCACGCGGGCGAGCACGTGGGTGAGCTCGTCCGTGGCGCGGTCGAGGTTGGCTTCGAGGCAGCGGTTCGCCCGGGCGGCGAGTTCTTTGATCTCGCTCGCGCGGCGGTCGAGGTCCTTGTGCGGCGCTGCGAGCGCGGGCCGGGCGCGCAGCGTGTCGAGGAACTGCTGCTCGCGGTCGATTTTCGCGGTGACGCAACGGCGGGCGCGGTCGCGAAGCTGGGTGACGCGGCGCTGCTCCTCGGCGACGTCCGGGACGACGAGCTTGCCGGCGTCGGTGGGGGTCGACGCGCGGACGTCGGCGACCAGGTCGAGCAGAGGGGAGTCCGGCTCGTGTCCGATCGCGCTGACCACCGGCGTTCGGCAGTTCGCGACCGCGCGCAGCAGCGCCTCGTCGGAGAACGGGAGCAGGTCTTCGACGCTGCCACCGCCGCGGGCGATGACGATGACGTCGACTCGCGCGTCGCCGTCGAGGGATTTCAGCGCGTTGGTGATCTCAGGGACGGCGTACGGGCCTTGCACCGCGACCGCCTCCACCCGGAAGCTCACCGCGGGCCAACGCCGCTTCGCGTTTTCCAGGACGTCGCGCTCCGCGGCTGAGCCGCGACCGCAAATGAGTCCGACCGTCCCGGGCAGGAAAGGCAGATTTTGCTTGCGTTCGGGGGCGAACAGTCCTTCGGCGGCGAGCAGCCGCTTGAGTCTTTCGATGCGCGCGAGCAGCTCGCCGACACCGACCGGCCGGATGTCGAACGCCTTGAGGCTCAGGGTGCCTTTGGCCAGGTAGTACTCGGGTTTGGCCCACACCACCACGCGGACGCCCTCGGTGAGTTGAAGGGTGTCGACGAGCTGACGGGACGCCGTGACCCGCAGCGAGATGTCGGCGGCGGGGTCGCGCAGCACGAAGAACACCGTGTTGGTGCCCGGGCGGCGGCTGATCTCGGTCAGCTGGCCGTCGATCCACACCCGGCCGAGGCGTCCGACCCACTGGGAGATGGCGTTCGCGACCGTGCGCACCGGAATCGGCTGCTCAGCGCTCGACTCCATCGCCATGGGCGGCAGCCTAGGCGCTGCCCGCCCGCCCGCCACGCGCGCGCCTGCGAGCCTGCGTGTTGATCACGCTCAGGGGGCCGAGACTCCCTGAGCGTGGCGTGCACGCCCAGCCCGGGGGGTCTACGTCTAGCTCGGGCCCGGCCAGACAGGCGTTCGACTTACGATGGTGACCATGAGTTCCTCGAAGCGCGTCCTGCTCGCCCAGCCTCGTG
>JAICLV010000174.1 GCA_025925185.1 Acidothermaceae bacterium | reverse complement strand
TCCAACGCCGGCCGCGTCGCATCCCCAAACGGGTCACGCGCCGGCCACCCCACCGTCCACAACCCAAACGTGAACCGATCAGCAGCACACGGAACAAGCGAATCCGACGACACGAGAGGGCTCCTCAAAAGATGCGTGCACGGCAGGTGCTGGCAAGTCGAAACCTATCCTGGCCCACGCGCGGCAACCAGGATGTCCGTCACATCTCTCGGTAGTTTCCGGCGCGGACCTCACCGCCAACCGACCACCCGGTTGTACGCCGGTCAGCCGCACTCAGCTGTTGAAAGTTCCGGTCTTCGCCCGTCGGCGAGAGGTGACGCTCGACTCACCTGCGGTGACGGGGACCGAGCCAATTCGCGGGTACGAATCGTCCGTGGTGACGATGACAAACTCCCGCGCGTGCTGGCTGGCGGTGTGCGCCGTAGGCGCCGTGGGATTGATTGTCATTGGAGCCGTCGCGTTGATGCCATGGGTCTTCGTCCCAGCCGTTATCCTGCTCGCGTATTCAGCCGGGCCGCTGGTGACCTGGTTGAAGGAAGAGCGTCGAATTCGCGCCGAGGCGGCGCGTGGTCTCGATCGTCTTGAGACCTGGTTGCGCACCGCGCCCGCGCTTCCTGCCGCAAGCATCGGGGCGGCCCGTGAGTGCTGCCCCATCTGCGGCGCGCCCGTCGACCCCCGCGACGCGCGCTGCCGCCGCCACGGTGTTAGTAGATAGCGAAATCTCGCTTCCGCGTACTATCGCCCCACGATATAATGACCTCGAAGACCACGCCAGGCGAGCGTTCGGAGGTCGACGATGCCAGCAGAGATCGTGCTGTTCGTGCTGGGCGGTCTGACCTTGGTCGGCGTCCTCGTGATGGATGCTCTTGGCGCGCTCGGTGTGTTCGGCGCGCTTCGCTTCACGTCCTGCCCGCAGTGCGATAGGTGGACGGTGCACAGCCTCAAGGCGACCCGGCCGCTGGTGTGTCATCGGTGTCGGCGTAACGATCGCGGACCGGTGTCGATCGGCGCCCACCGCGCGCGCTGGCTGCACTTCGGCGACTGACTCTGGATCCCGCCACTCCGCAGGTGTCGGAGTTGAATATCGGGGCACGATTGATAGCGGCGTCTTGACGTCTTCAGTCGCAGGGGGCTGCGCATGACAGTGATCGGCGAGCGCGCCTGCTCGCGCGCATTGCACGCGTGTGATGGCTCGATCTACCGCCAGGCGCCGTTCGGCGGCGACGGTTCGCTCACGATGCAGCTCGGCGACTTCCTGACGGCGGTGCAGGCGCGCAAGCAGATGGCCGACGCGTTCGCGCTGGACGGTCCCGTCAACCTCGCCGAGGCGTTGAAGAAAGGCACGCCGAACCGCCGCACGATCGCCTTGCAGATGGTGAAGGACGTCTTAGACGAGTCGTCGTTCGAGGCGAGTCCCGGTCATGCGATCCCCGAGGTCGTCGGCAAGCTCGGCCGGTCGGTCACCGACAAGCTAGTGCGCGGGTCTCGACAGACCGATAGGTGAGCGAGCGGGCGGGGCGGCGATCCGCCCTCGTGGTGCTCGCTGTCGTTCTCGCATGGGTGGCCGGCTTCGTCGACGGGGCCGGCTACCTGATGTTGCAGAAGGTCTTCGTCGCGCATCAGAGCGGCAACACGGTGGGCGCGTTCGTCGGGGTCGCGCAACACGACTGGGCGACGGCGTTGCGGCGCGGCGTGCCGATCGCGTTGTTCGTCGTCGGCGTCGCGGTGGCGGCCGCGGTGCTCGAGGTCGGCGGCCGCTGCCGACTCCCGCATCTCACCTCGGTCACCCTGGTGGTCGAGGCCGCGTTGTTGGCCGCGGCGATGGCGGCCGGTGCGACGGTTTTCAAGCAGGCCGTTGGGAAATCGGGTCCGATCGGCGCCTACCTGCCGTTGCTCGCCATGCTCGTGATCGCGATGGGTCTGCAAACTGCCACCTTTCGCAAGATAGGACGACGAACGGTCCGGACCACCTACGTCACCGGAATGCTCACCCACTTCGCCGAGGACGCCACCCGCTACTTCTTCATCCGGCACGACGCTCGCTCTGATCCGAAGTTGCGCGAGGGGCTCGCCGATCGACGCCGTCGGCTCGCCATCATCGGTGGCATCTGGTGCTCCTACGCGATCGGCGGGGTCGTCGGCGGCGTCGCCGAGATCGGCTGGACGACGTACGCGCTCGCCGTCCCGGTGGGCGTTCTCGCGCTGATCGTCGCGATCGACCAACGTTGGCCGTGGCACGCGCCGAGCGAAGACCCGTTGCACCCCGCAGGGTCGGACGACGGCGACGAATGAATTGCGCGGCGTTTGCGAAATTGCACAGCCGGGGACCGAACCCGAAGAGCGGAGAGCCGAACAGCTGGGCGGTCGCCACGGATGCACATCGATCTCGCGCGCGCCCTGTCACCCGTGCGCCGAGCCGCGACGAGGACGGTGCGAGCCGCCGCCGATCGCACCGGCAGCCGCGCGAGGTTGCGCGCGGTCGCGACCCTCGCCGCCGTCATCGCGCTCGACGGAGCCGACAAGGGGACCGTGTCGGCGACCGCCGACAACATCAAGGACACCTTTCACGTCGGCAACACCGACATCGGCGTGCTGCTGACCGTCGTGTCCATCGTCTCGGCGGTGCTCACGGTGCCGATGGGGGTGCTCACCGACCGGATCAGCCGCACGAGGCTGCTGGCCATCACCATCGTCGGCTGGGCCGCGGCCGTCGCGATCAGCGGCGCTGCCACGTCGTTCACGTTCTTGCTGCTGACCCGGATCGGCCTCGCGGCTGTCGCGGCGGCCGCCGGACCGGCCGTGGCGTCTCTCGTCGGCGACCTCTTCCCGACCGACGAGCGCGGCAAGATCTACGGCCGCATCCTGGCCGGCGAGCTCACCGGCACCGGACTCGGCTTGGTCGGGTCGACCTTCATCGCCGGGACGCTCGGCTGGCGCTGGGCGTTTTGGTGGCTGGTGCCGCCGACGCTCGTCTTGGCCTGGGTGATGTTCCACACCCGCGAGCCGGGCCGCGACCAAAGCGAGGTCCTCGAGGCCGAGCCCGACTCGGCCTGGCAGGAAAGCGGCGAAGAAGGCGTCAGCCAGGGCACGATGCGTCGCGCGCTGCGCCGGGCGAACGCACAGCCGCGCGAGGAACTCGTGCTCCGAGAGTCGCCGGAGCACATGCCGCTGTGGTCGGCGGTTCGGTACGTGCTGCGAGTGCCGACGAACCGCATCTTGATCGTCGCTTCGGCGTTGGGCTACTTCTTCTTCGCCGGGCTGCGCGGGTTTGCCGTCGAGTTCTCGCAAGACCAGTACGGCGTCAGCAAGTCGCAGGCCAGCGGGCTGATGCTGGTCATCGGGGCCGGCGCCCTCGTGGGCGTGTTCGTCGGTGGCCGGGTCGCCGACCGGTTGATCGGGCGCGGCGTCGCCGCCGGGCGTGTGTGGGTGCCCGCCATCGCGCTGCTGTCGGTTCCCGTGTTCATCGGGCCGGCCCTGTGGGCCACCCAGGTGGCGATCGCGCTGCCGCTCCTCATCGCCGGCGCGGGTGTGCTCTCCGCGGCGAACCCCCCGCAGGACGCTGCCCGGCTCGACATCATGCATCCGCGGTTATGGGGCCGCTCGGAGTCGGTCAGGTCGCTCGCCCGCACCGCGCTGGAGGCGATCGCCCCCCTCTTCTTCGGCTTCACCTCCGAGCACTTGCTCGGCGGTGGCGGCGCCGGCCTGCAAGCCGCCTTCCTCATCTTCTTGGTCGCGCTGCCGGCCGCGGGCGGGATGGGGCTGCTCGCGCTGCGCAGCTATCCACGCGACGTCGCGACCGCGCAGGCGTCGATCGACAGGCTGGGCGACGACTCGACCGACGCGGCAACGCAGGCGGCGTCTTAGCCCGACGTCAGCGTCACGAGGTCAACCCAAGCCGTGCTCGCGTAGCGGCCCGACTCGCAGGCCGCGGTCGGCGCAGACGCGCAACAGCGCGGGAAGCGCGCCGGCGGTCGCGGTCCACGACATCGGGGCGCGGGTCGTGCTCGCGTCGTGCAACAGCAACGTCGCGCCGCCGACCAAGCCCGGTTCGAGGAGCGCGTGCACCGACTCCGCGGTCGCGTCGGCCCGCCAGTCCTTCGCCCACGTGGTCCACAAGATGGGCGCCAGCCCGTGACGGGCGGCCTCGAGAGCGGCTGTCGCCGACAACACGCCGTACGGCGGGCGAAACCAGCGCGGCCGAGGTTGTGCGGCCCCCACGACGTCCGAGATAGCGGCCAGGCAGCGTGCGATGCGCGGCGAACTCGTGAACATGTACCGGTGGCGCCACCCGTGCAGCCCGATCTCGTGGCCCTCGTCGACGATGCGCTGGATGACGTCAGGTGCGCGGGCGACGCGCTCGCCGACGAGGAAGAACGTGGCGCGCGCGTCGTTCGCGCGCAGCAGGTCGAGGATCGCGGGCGTCGACACAGGGTCGGGCCCGTCGTCGAACGTGAGCGCGACGTGGTCGCTGCGCCCGACTCCTGACAGCCGGGGAAACGCGGCCCGCACGCTCGGCAACCAGGTGGCGGCGGGCACGATCTGCGCCGCCGCTACCGCGCACGCGCGCGGGCCGACGCCGAATCCCCTAGGCATCTGGTGCATCTCGTCGGTTCAGGGGTATCTGTGGCATCGTGCGGCGGTACCTGATCCTCGCTGCGAGCATGGGCGATGGCCACCTGCGGGTCACCG
The DNA here is from genome assembly GCA_025925185.1 of Acidothermaceae bacterium. The sequence continues at coordinate 69 of JAICLV010000174.1, read as the reverse complement.
ACCAGCTGCGCCAACGGCTCGCCGCCCGGGGCGATTGCGCGGAAGTTGTCGACATCTTGTCGGTGCTGC
>JAICLV010000020.1 GCA_025925185.1 Acidothermaceae bacterium | reverse complement strand
CGTCGACGCCCCAGACGCCCGGCCCGTACGCAGGTGCCTCGACCGACGTCACGCGCGCGCGCAGTTCCTGTTCACCAATCGTCCCGGAGACATCGGCGTGCCGTAGTGCATAGTGCGGCGTCAGGTGAACCTCGTTGCGCAAGAACACGGGCGAACCGTCGTACTCACCGAGGAAGATCCCGACGGGATCGAGGTTGTTGTGGTTGGACTCGATGTTCCAGTAACCGTCGACGCGCCCGCCCAAGCTTGTCCCGCGGATGCCAGCACGACTATTCGGCACGTCGAGCACGAGATCGACGCGTTGGTCTCCGACCACACCGGCAAGCCCGCCCTCGGTGCGTTCGAGATGGACGAACGCCACCGGCACAGCCTAGTCGAACGGCCGTCCACGATCTCGATCGAGAACGTTGCGGCGGACCACGAAAACGAACTCTTCTGCCGCGATGAGCGGCGACTGTGCGCGCAGAGGATGCGACGCTGGGCCGGTGAACGACGCGGACGGCGATCCGTCGACCTGGCGACTGAAGGTGCGCGGCGACCGGGTCGAGCCGTACTTGCAGCTGCGTGACCATCCCAGGTCGCTGAGCGTCGACGAAGCCGCGATGATGGTCGAACTCGTGGATGCCTGGCGAGAACTCGAGCAAGCAAAGCACCTCGCTCTGAAGCGGACGACGACCACACGTTCGCCCGACTAGCTGCCCGGCTCGGCCGGTACGGCAGCAATGAACGCTGGATCGTCGCGATCGCGCTGCTCGCGCTGGTGCCGAAGATCCGCCTGCCGAGTCGGGCCGGTGCTGCTGTACGTCGCGATACTGCACACGCCGTTGCGCCACGGCGTCGGGCTCGTCACTTGGATCACCGTCGCCGTCGCGGCGACCGGACTCGTCGCGCTCGTCGTGGGCTGTTCCCGCCAGCGGCGCACGACTACGCGCGCCCGACCCGGAAGCGTGGCTCCACCGCCGCGAGCAGGCGGTCGGGTCGCCGTACCCGCGGAGCGCGTCGTCCGAAGGGCGTTCGTTAAACCTACGAACCTTAGGACGACGTTACTGGACGTCGTCCACGGTCGTCTCGCCCTCGACGCCGGCGTGCGGCACCGGCGCGTGCTCGGCGGGTATCACGCCGAGGCGGCCTTTCTGGTAGTCCTCGAATGCCTGCATCAGCTCGTCCTTCGTGTTCATCACGAACGGCCCGTACATCGCGACGGGCTCGCGGATCGGCTGGCCGCCAAGGATCAACACGTCGAGTGACGGGCTGCGCGACTCCTGCGACTCGTCGGCCGCGATCGTGATGGTGTCGCCCGCGCCGAAGACCGCCAACTGCCCCATGCGGATCGGTCGACGCTCGGCGCCTACCGAACCCTTGCCGGCCAGCGTGTAGACGAGCGCGTTGAAGTCGGGCCGCCACGGCACGGTCACCGAGGCGCCGGGCGAAAGTGTCGCGTGCACAAGGGAAATCGGCGTGTGCGTGACGCCCGGGCCAGGATGGCCGGCGACCTCGCCGGCGATGACGCGCAGCAACGCCCCGCCGTCCGGGGACGTGAGCAGCGAGACCTCGCCGGCGCGGATGTCTTGGTAGCGCGGCGCCGCGAACTTCAGCGTCTTTGGCAGGTTGACCCACAGCTGGAAACCGTGGAACAGGCCGCCGCTCGCGACGAGGTACTCCGGCGGCTTCTCGATGTGCAAGATGCCGGCGCCGGCGGTCATCCACTGGGTGTCGCCGTTGGTGATGAGGCCGCCGCCGCCGTTCGAGTCGTGGTGCTCGAAGAGGCCGTCGATCATGTAGGTGACCGTCTCGAACCCGCGGTGCGGGTGCCACGGCGTGCCCTTGGGCTCACCGGGCGCGTACTCGACCTCGCCCATCTGATCCATATGGATGAAGGGGTCGAGCGCTTTCAGGTCGACGCCCGCGAACGCCCGCCGCACTGGGAACCCCTCGCCCTCAAGGCCGGACGGTGCCGTGGTCACCGACACGACGGGGCGTTCGGCGTCGACCACCGGGTCGGTCTCAGGCAACCGGGGTAGCGCGAGGGTGTTCTCAACGGTCACTGCCGGCATCGCAGTCCTCCTTCAGTCCACACGGCCAACCTAGTTGCACTCGCAACTATTCCGCCAGCCCGAGCAGCGCCGGCAGGTGGCGCGGCGGCGGGTTGCCGTGCGCCAACAGCGCGCCGTTCAACCGCCGCTCCGCCCAGTCAGGATGCGCCAGCCGCAGCCGCGCCGCCACCTCGTCGACCTGCGTGACGCCGACGTGGTAGGTCGACAGCTGTGTGCTGGTCAGCAGCGCGCGCCGCCACTTGCCCGCCGCCTCGCCCTCTTCTTGGAAGCCACGTCCGGTCATCAGCGCCATCGCGTTGTCCTCGGACAGGCCGTCGCAATGCACCCGGACGTCGAGCACCGCGTTGATCGCCGTGCGCAACCGCATCTTCAGCTGGTGCATGCGCACCTGCGGGCCGCCGAAGCCGTGCCGCACCATCTCGGCCTCCGCGTGCACCGCCCACCCTTCGACGAACGGACCGCTCCAAAACGCCTGGCGCACCTTGGTCGTCATCGGTGCCCGCCGGCCGTGCGCGAGCTGGACGACGTGCCCCGGCATCGCCTCGTGGATGACGAGATTGCGCATCGCGTGGACGTTGTACTCGCGATAGAACGACGCCACCCGCTCCGGCGGCCAACTGTCGGGGGTCGGCGAGATGGCGAAGAACGTCGTAGCATCGGGCGGGTCGAGCGGACCTGGCGAATCGCAATACGCGACCGCGACACCGCGATGAATCTCCGGCATCACGATGATCTCGACCGGGTCGTCGTACACCGTGATGAGGTCGCTTTCCTCGACAAACGCACGTGTTTCCGTCAACGCTTCACGCGCGACCGCGACCACGGTCTCGTCGGTCGGCGCGTCGACGGCGAGCCGCGCCAAAACCTCAGACGGCGAGCCGCCAAGCGTCGCGGCGACTGCCGCGATCTCCGCCTCTACCCGGTCGATGTCGGCGAGCGCATCGACCAACACCTGCTCGGGCGAGCGGTCGAGATCGAGCACCAGCGCGAGCTTGCGTTCGAACAATTCCTCGCCCAGCCTGGGATTCCCGTCGGCGCCGTCAAGCCGCTCTCGCAGCCACCCGATGTGCTCGACAACGGCGTCGCGGCCCGTGGCCAACGCTGGCTCGACGTCGCGCGCAACACCCGGCGCCTCGCGCAATTGGCTCGGGATCTCGTGCTCGACCAGCCCAAGCGTGCCGGTGAATTGGTCGATCGCGGTTTCGACATGCACGTGCGGCATCGACGCCTCCGACAACTCGGCCCGCGCGGCGGCCAGTTGCTCCGGCACCTGGGCGAGCCGGCCGGCGACGCTGCGCAACCGGTCTTGCAACGGCGCGAAATCTCTTGCCAACAGCAAATACAACGAGTTGCCCGGGTTGGCGACAAGCGGATTCCAGGTGTGCTCGCGTGACCCCGTCAGCTCGAAGAGCCGCTCCTGCAGCCGCACCGACAACACCTGCGCGTCGACCCGATACGCGACGGGGAGGTCGACGGCGTCGAAGTTCGCGAGCTCGCGCGCTCGCGCAGTCAAGACCCGTACCTCTTCGTCGACCGCGCGCGGCCGAAGGTCGTCGAGCCGGTCGTCAAAGCGGTGGTCGCCGAGGGAAGTGGCCAGCGTCGGCTGGTGCGCCAGCATGTCGTCAACGGTGGCGGCCGCGAACGCCTCAAACTTCGCGATCGATTCGGCGCTCATGCACGGCAACCTAGCGCGCGGCACTCATTCGCTGCGATCCTCGACCTCCCACGCGTGGTCGAGCACGTGCCACGCGATGCGCCGCGCCGCGTAGCGCGGTAGCCATCCGCCTGCGGCCGGCGGTTCGCCAGCGCGCGCCGCTGTCAACGCGGCGCGGACACCGGCGCGCAACGCCGCGACCGCGGCGGCGTCGTCCGGGCTTGGCGTCTTGTGGCGGACGCCGATCTTCCGCGCGTACGCGGCCTCGGCGCCGATCACGTGCGCGTAGACCTTGTCGCGGTCGCGGCCGCCGCCGCGCGGGCCCTTGCGCAACTCGGCGGGGGCGTGGGCGACGACGTCGTCGAGCTTGCGCCAGCTCGCCTCGACGATCGCGGCTAACCGGTTGGCCTGCGCGGCGGTGAGCGGACGCTGATCAAGCGCGCAGGCCCGGTCGATCGTGCCGAAGTCGACGCCCGAGAAAGACTTCCCCGGGGGCGGGTCGATGCGTTCCACGACCTCGAACGAATCAGCGGCGGCCGAGGGCAGCGGCACGCCCGCGGTGGCAACGACTGGCGCGTACCGGGGGGCGTACTCGGCCAGCGCGTCGAGCGCCTCCTCAGCCGTCGTGGCCCGCCTGCACCAGCCGGGCCAGTCGACGGCGCACGCGAACACCCGCGAGCGGCCGAGCTGGAGGTAGACCTGGATCGGCTTTGGCATACCGGTCAGCGTGGCATGAACGGCCGACAACACAATGGCGTGGAACGCACGGGACGAGTGAGCCGGGACTCCGGGGGGAAGCGATCACTCACCGACCCGATAGAAAAGAAACCGTGAGCGACCAGCAGAACCCGCCCCGCGAGCCGTCAGGCGTGAACTCACGTCGCGCCATCGACCCGCGGCAGCTCGGCGTGCCGGTGGTGATCGCGTCTCACCGCGCCCCGGTTCAGTTTCGGCGCGAGGGCGGACGACGGCTCGCGCGGCGTGGCGCGGGCGGCCTGGTGACAGCCCTTGTCGGCCTCACCGAGCAACTCAACGAAGCGGTCTGGGTTTGCGCGGCGAGCACCGACGAGGACGCCGCCGTCGCCGCGGAGCACAAGGGCAAGGCGATCCCCGTCGTCATGCAGGGCGGCCCGCGGGTCCTCGACTGCGAGGAGTCGCAAGCCGAGTCTCCGGTGCTGCACGTTCGCATGGTCGAGCTCGACCCGGCGGCGAAAGAGGACTTCTACGCCGTCATCTCGAACCCGCTGCTGTGGTTCATCCAGCACGGGCTCTACGACCTCACCCGCGCCCCGAATATCGGCACCCGCGAACGTGACGCGTTCGAGCACGGCTACGTCACCGTCAACCAAGCGTTCGCCGACGCGGTGGTCCACCAAGTCGAGCAGCAAGGCGGTCGCGCGCTCGTCATGCTGCACGACTACCACTTCTACCTGGTCGCCGGGCTGGTGCGAGAGCGCTGTCCCGACGTCGTCCTCTCCCACTTCGTGCACATCCCCTGGCCGGGCCCCGACGCGTGGCGTGTGCTTCCCCCCGAGATGCGCGAGCGGCTGATGCGCGGCCTGCTCGGAAACGACGTCGTGGCGTTCCACACCGAACGGTTCGCACGCAACTTTTTGCTTTGCGCGCAGGAGTTATTGGGCTTGTCGATCGACCTCGACAAGATGACCGTGCAGGTCGGCCCGCGCACGGTCACCGCGAAGACCTACCCGATCTCGATTGACGTCAACGCGCTGACCGAGGTCGCCAACAGCAAGGTCGTGCGCGGCCGGCTCGACGACCTCGAGCAATGGATCGTCGCCGAAGGCGGGCGGCTGATCGTGCGGGTCGACCGCACCGACCCGTCCAAGAACATCGTGCGTGGCTTCCTCGCGTTCGAACGGTTGCTCGACGACCACCCCGAACTCGTGGGCAAGGTGCGCTTCCTCGCGTTCTTGCAGCCGAGCCGACTCGACGTCGACGAGTACGTCGAGTACGTCGGACGCATCGGCTCGGTCGTCGCTCGCATCAACGCGAAGTACACCCGCGGCGGCGACGCCCCGATCGACCTGCGTCTGCATGAGGACTTCCCGACCGCCGTCGCGGCGTACAGCATTTGCGACGTGGTGATGGTGAACTCGATCGCCGACGGCATGAACCTCGTCGCGAAAGAGGCGGTCTCGGTGTCGCGACGCGACGCGGTGCTGGCGTTGTCCGAAAGCACTGGCGCGCATGAGGAGTTGGGCGCGTTCGCAGTGACGCTGTATCCGTTCGACGTGCAGCAGCAGGCCGACGCGTTGTATGAGGCGTTGACCATGCCGGCGCAGCGCCGCCGCGATTTGCGCGAGGCGGCCGCGTACATCGTTCGCTCGAACGACGTCACCAAGTGGCTGGACTTCCAGCTCGCGGACCTGTCCGAGATCACGGGACTTTGGGACGCTCCCTGACCCGGCGCCGCACCTCGCCCTCGAGTCGGCGCAGCGTTTCGACATTTCGCAGGTAGATCAGCAGCTCAAATCCCGGGTTGTGCAACGTTTTGAGTGGGCCTTTGATCGGGTGCTCGATGATCGTGACCAACGAGCCGTCACGCACCTTGTCAACGCGGAAGTCCACGCGCGCCGTGCCCAGCGGCCGACCGACCGCCTCGAGCTCAAGCTCGCTGCCGTCGACCAGCCGCATGGAGCGGGTCTCGTCGTCCTTGCTCAACGGGCCTCGCCCTAGCCGGAAGTGCAACCGGGAGCCCGGTTGCGGCCACCCGTCGTCGACCGCGCGGATCTTCGAGGTGCCAACGACCCACCGCGCGTAGCTCCAGCCGTCGCGCAATACGCTGAAGACCGCGGCCGGCTCATGCGGCATGTACCTTCGGTTGACCGCCACGCCGATGGCTTACCCATCTGCGGCCGGGCCACTACCGGCCGGCGAGTAGCGGCCCGGCCAGCGCGGCGCGCGTCGCGACGATTCGACACGGGTAAGGCGGACGACGTGAGCGTTGACGCGGTCGTGATCGGGTCGGGACCGAATGGCCTCGTCGCGGCGAACCTGTTGGCTGACGCCGGCTGGTCGGTCCTCGTCCTCGAAGCCCAAGACGAGCCTGGCGGCGGCGTCCGCAGCGGACGTTACGTCGATCCGGAGTTCGTGTCCGACCACTGCAGCGCGTTCTACCCGCTCGCGGCCGCGTCGCCGGTGATCCGCGGACTCCATCTCGAGGATCACGGCCTTAGTTGGTTGCACGCCCCGCACGTCTTGGCGCACCCGCTGGCTGGCGGTCGCTGCGCGGTGTTGTCACGCGACCTCGAGACGACCATCGCCGCCGCCGACGCGCTGGCGGTCGGCGACGGCGACGCCTGGCGGCGGCTCTACGACCTGTGGCGACAGGTGAATCCGGCGCTGATGGAGGCGATCACCACACCGTTTCCGCCCGTGCGAGCGGGCCTCCGGCTGGCCTGGTCCCTTCGCGCGGCCGGGCTCCTCCGGTTCGCCCGGTTCGGGGTCTTGCCGGTTCGTCGCGTGGCGGAGGAGGAGTTCACCGGCGACGCGGCGATGCTGCTGGCCGGCAATTCCCTGCACGCCGACCTCAGCCCCGAGATGAACATCAGCGGGATGTTCGGCTGGCTGCTCGCCATGCTCGGCCAGCAGTTCGGCTTTCCGGTTCCGGCCGGAGGCGCGGGCGAGCTGAGCGCGGCGATGATTCGCCGGCTGGAAAGCCGCGGCGGCAAGGTCGTCTGCGGTCGACGAGTCACCGAAGTCGTCGTGCGCGGCGGGCAGGCCGTCGGCGTCCGCACCGAAGACGGCACCGAGTTCTCCGCCGCGAAAGCGATTCTCGCCGATGTGCCGGCGCCGTCGCTGTACGGCGTCTTGGTTTCCTGGGATCAACTGCCGGCACGGTTGCGCGACGACATCCGTCGTTTCCAATGGGACTACGCAACGTTCAAGGTCGACTGGGCGCTCTCCAGGCCGGTGCCTTGGACCGCCGAGGCCGTTCGCGGCGCCGGCACCGTGCACGTCGGCGAGACCATGGACGACCTCACGAGATACAGCGCCGAGATCGCGATGGGGCAGGTGCCCGCCAAACCCTTCCTTCTTGTGGGCCAGATGACCACGTGCGACCCCAGCCGTTCACCAGCGGGCACCGAATCGTTGTGGGGGTACACCCACGTCCCCCAGCGAGTCCGCGGCGACGCCGGCGGCGACGGCATCACCGGACGGTGGGACGACCGCGAGACCGCCGCGATGGCTGACCGGGTCGAGGCGCAGATCGAGGCCTTCGCGCCAGGCTTCCGCGACTGCGTTAAAGCCCGCGTGGCGACGAACCCGCTCGGCATGAGCATGCACAACGACAGCATGAAAAACGGTGCGCTCAACGCCGGCACCACCGCATTGCATCAGGAGTTGTTCTTCCGGCCGACGCCAGGCCTGGCTCGATCGGAGACCCCGATCCGCGGGCTGTACCTAGCCTCGGCCTCCGCGCATCCAGGCGGCGCGGTCCACGGTGCCTGCGGCTCCAACGCGGCCCGCGCCGCGTTGGCGGAGCAACACCCGATCGGGCGGGTGATCGCGGCGCCGACGCGCAGGCTGGTCGAGCGCGCGCTGCTCGGTCCGAATCGCTAGGCGAGCAAGCCACCTCCGGTGACCCCGAGCACCTCGCCCGTGACGTAGCTGGAATCGTCGGACGCCAAGAACATATACGCTGCAGCGAGTTCTGCTGGCTGCCCCGGACGTCCCAACGGCGTCTGCCCGCCGAAGCTCTTCACGTCCTCCGGTGGCATCGTCGTCGGGATCAGCGGCGTCCAGATCGGGCCGGGCGCAACCGTGTTGACCCGCACCCCGTACTGCGCGGCGTCGATCGCCAACCCCTTGCTGAAGTTCACGATCGCGCCCTTTGACGACGTCCGCGCCCTCGCCGGCAAACGCGATGCAGACGGCTCGGCCGATGCCGGAGTCGGCGCCCGTGAGGCTCGCGGCCAGGCCCGTCAGCTTTCCGCTGCCTCGATAGGTGCGCTCGCCGTGATCTGGCCTGGGGCTCATGGCATCGCCGCTACCGGGGTAGCGCTGTTCCTGGCCGGTGAACTCCGGCCGCGGGTATCAGGTTCGGGGATCTTCCAACACCTGCTCGTGCGTTGTCATGAAGTGAGCCCTTCTAGAGAAAGCGCCGCGCCTTGACGAGCAGCCGGCCCGCCTGGTCGAGTCGGTCCGCCGCGCGGCTATCGGTGCGTCGATTGCGCAGCTCACGGGCGGCGAACGAAATACCCTTGCTGATCAAGGGCAACGCAACGATGACCACGAGATCGTGCCGCACACTCAACAATCGCCGCACCCGCATGGCGAACTTGTACCCTCCGGGTCGCGCGACAAGCCCGTGCGCGTCCGTGGCGTGCCGAAGGTGCGCGGCGGCTCGCGCATGGCGGCGCTCAATTGGGTACCCAGCTTCCATGGACCCCCGGCCCGGCCCGATTCGCCTGAAGCGATCGAAACAGCGATCGACACGGCGATCGAGATCATCGGTGGCCGTGGTGCCGTCGGCGGCGTCGTGATCTACGCAGTCGGACTCGCGGCCGCGGTGTGCCTTGGCCTCGGCTTTGTGCTTCAACAGCACGCCGCGCGCACGGCGTCGCCGTCCGACTACATGCGTTTCCGGCTGCTGATCGACCTGCTGCACAAGCCGATCTGGATCGCCGGCGTGTGCGCCATGGTGGTCGGACAACTGCTCTCGGGCGCCGCGCTGGCCAACGCAGACGTGTCGCTGGTCGAACCGATGTTGACCGCGAACCTGCTTTTCGCCTTGATCATCGCCCACCTCCTGTATCGCGAGTCGCTGGGCTTCAACGAGTGGGCCGGCGCGTTGCTGCTCTCGGTCGGCGTCGCGATGTTCATCGTTGGCGGCCAACCCTCCGGCGGCGACCCCGACGGCGACTCGCTTCCGCGCTGGGTGCTCGCCATGGGACTGCTCGGCCTCACCGAGATCTGCATCGTCGCGGCGAGACGGCACGTGGGCGTGGTGCGGTCGATGCTCCTCGCCACCGGCGCCGGCTTGTTGTTCGGGATCCAAGACGGGCTCACGAGGCGGGTGACGAAGGCCTATAACGGCAGCATTCCCGACCTGTTCTTGCACTGGTCGCCGTACGCGTTGGTGGCGATCGGCGTGGTCGGCTTGCTGCTCGCCCAAAGCGCGTTCGAGGCGGGCCCGTTGCGCGCCTCGCTGCCGGCGATCACCGCGGCGGAACCCTTGGCGGGCATCGCGGTGGGAATCGTCGTCTTCCAAGAGCATCTGCGGGTGGACCCCGCCGCGCTCACCCTCGAGGTTTGCGGCTTGGTGGCGATGGTCGCAGGCGTTCTGTTGGTCGGGACGTCGGGCACTTTCACCAGGATGGAGCTGCGCCAGGCAATGATGCTCGCCCACGCGCACGGCCGCCCGTACCTCAGCATGCACGTCGGACACGCCGCCCACCGACTGCGCGCCGACCGGGCGAAGAAGTTCGACGCGGAGCGGCTGAACCACCGCGCGTAGCGCGCCTAGCATTGGCACCATGTGCCGCAGCATCAAGACCTTGCGCCCGCCCTACGTCGAGTCCGCCAGTCCGGACGACGCCCACGCGGCGGCGTTGCAGTTCGTGCGAAAGGTGGCCGGCATGCGCAAGCCCTCGGCCGCGAATCAAGCTGCTTTCAACGACGCCGTGCGCGACATCGCCGAGGTCACGGAGCGGTTGTTGTCACAGCTGTCGGTGCGGACGACGCCCCCGCGCGCTCACTCTGCGTGATGCCCGGCCGACGTCACGGTACCCGTGCCGTCACCGATCCACACCGTCTTGTGGTTGCAGAACTCGCGAATCCCTTGCGCGGACAATTCCCTTCCGTAGCCCGAGTTCTTCACGCCGCCGAACGGCAGCTCCGGGTACGACGTGGTCATGCCGTTGATGAAAACGGCGCCGGCGTCGAGTTCGGAGGCAAAGCGCAGCTGCTCTGCCGGGTCGCTCGTCCAGGCGTTTGACCCAAGACCGAACGACGTGTCGTTGGCAATGCGCAACGCGTCGTCGATCGACTCGGCTCGGTACACGCCCGCAACGGGACCGAAAACCTCCTCTGACCACATCTTCATGTCGGGCGTGATGTCGGTGACGACCGTCGGCAAGTACCACCACCCAGGCTGGTCGAGTCGCTGCCCTCCGCAGCGCACGGTCGCGCCCTTGGAAACCGCGTCGCGCACCTGGTCCTCGACGTCCGCCCTGCCCTGCTCGGTGGCGAGCGGCCCGACAGCGGTCGCGTCGTCCATGGGGTCGCCGACGTGCAACGCGGCCATCTTCTCGACGAAGGCGGCCACGAAAGCGTCGTAGACGTCGGTGTGCACGATGAAGCGCTTCGCCGCGATGCACGACTGCCCGTTGTTTTGGCAGCGCGCGGTGGTTGCGACGTCGGCGGCGCGGTCGATGTCGGCCGACGGCATCACGACGTACGGGTCGCTGCCGCCGAGTTCGAGCACGGTCTTCTTCACTTCACGACCGGCGATCGCCGCGACCGATCGCCCGGCCGCCTCGCTACCGGTGAGCGTGACAGCCTTGACTCGCTGATCGGTGATGACCCGCTCGACGGCGTCCGAGCCGATCAACAGGGTCTCGAAGGAGCCCTCGGGAAAGCCGGCGCGACGGAACAACTCGGCCATGAACAACGCCGTCTGCGGCACGTTGCTCGCGTGCTTCAACACGCCGACGTTGCCCGCCATCAACGCGGGCGCGGCGAAGCGCATCGCCTGCCACAACGGGAAATTCCACGGCATGATGGCGAGCACCGGCCCGAGTGGTTGATACCGCGTGTAGGCGCGCACCGCTCCCACGCTCGCCGCGTCGGCGGGCTCGTCGGCCAACATCGCCTCTGCGTGCTCGGCGTAGAACCGGCACGCCTTCGCGCACTTGGAGACCTCCGCCTTCGCGGCGGCGAACGTCTTGCCCATCTCGAGGGTCATGGTTCGGGCGACCTCATCGACCTCGGCGTCGAGGATGTCGGCGGCGCTGCGCATCCATCGCGCCCGCTCCACGAACGAGGTGCGCCGCAGCGCGTCGAACGCGGCCGCCGCCTTCGCCAGCCGCGCCTCGATCTCCCGTTCCGGCATCGGGTCGAATGACTTCACGACCTCACCGGTCGCCGGATTGGTCGTCGCGATGGCCACGATGCGCTCCTCGTCTCAGCTGCTGATCTGAGGATTACGGTACCCGTAGAAATGTCCGTGACGGCTTCTAGGTTGACGCCGTAGCGTCATACGGCCGATCCACTCCCCGCCCAGGAGCATCAGATGAGCACCACCGCGTCAAAACCAGCGCCCGCCCGGCAGTCAAACGCCCATCCCCACATTCCCGCGTGGGCGGTGCTCGCTATCGCGTGCGTGGCGCAGTTCATGGTCGTGCTCGACATCTCGATCGTCAACGTCGCGCTGCCCTCGATCGCCAAGCCGGCGGCGCAGCACGGCTTGGGCCTCAGCCATGATCAACTGCAGTGGGTGGTCAACGCCTACGCGCTGACTTTCGCGGGCTTCCTGCTCTTCGGCGGGCGCGCTGGCGACCTGTTCGGCCGCAAGAAGGTGTTCTTGACCGGGCTCAGCATCTTCACCCTCGCCAGCCTGGTCGGCGGGTTCGCGCAAAGCGCCGCGATGATCGAGGTGTCCCGTGCGGTGCAAGGCCTCGGCGGCGGCATCTTGGCGCCGTCGACGTTGAGCCTGCTGACCACCACGTACACCGACCACCGGGCCCGAGCACGCGCGCTCGGGGTCTGGAGCGCGACGGCCGGCAGCGGCGGCGCGTTCGGCGGGCTGGCCGGCGGCGTGCTCACCGACCTGGTGAGCTGGCGATGGGTGCTCTTCGTCAACGTGCCAATCGGCGCCGCGCTGTTCGTGGCCGCAGCGATCGCGCTGCGCGAGTCCCGCGCCGAAGGGCAGGTACGCGGCTTGCGCGGGCTCGACATCCCCGGCACGATCACGGTCACCGCCGGGCTCGCCACGCTCGTTTACGCGATCGTCAACACCAACACCCATCCCTGGGGTTCGGCCCGCACGCTGGCGACGCTCGCCATCGCGGCCGCGCTGCTGGTCGCGTTCGTGGTCATCGAGCGGTTCGCCGCGCAGCCGATGGTGCCGCTACGCATCTTCAAGATGCGCGCGCTGTCGTCGGCCAACGGCATCGCGATCGCGGTCGGCGCCGCCATGTTCTCGATGTTCTTCTTCCTGTCGCTCTACATGCAGGACGTGTTGGGTTACAGCGCCCTCGTCGCCGGCTTCGCGTTCTTACCTGGAGCGTTGTTCATCATCGGCGGCGCGGCCATGTCGTCTCGGCTGGTAAGCCACGTCGGGCCACGCCGGCTCATCGTCATCGGCGGGCTGCTGTCGGCTGTCGCGTTGTGGTGGTTCTCCCGGCTGCCGGCGTCCGGCAACTACGCAGAGCACCTGCTGGTGCCGATGCTGCTGGTCTGCTTCGGCATGGGCATGTCGATGGTGCCGCTGACCGTGGCCGCGACGTCGGGCGTCGACCGCAGCGAGGCCGGGCTCGCCTCAGGGCTGCTCAACACCACTCGCCAGGTCGGTGGCGCGCTGGGGCTAGCAGCTCTGTCTACGATCGCCGCCGACCGCTCCAACGGCCTGCTCGCGCACCATGTCGCGGCCGCGTCGGCGGCGACGTCCGGCTTCGACCGGGCGTTCGTGGTCTGCGGGTTCATCGCGTTGGCAGGCGCGCTCCTGGCGCTGACCCTGCCCGACCGCGCCTCGCACGTCGCCGCCGTCGAGCAAAGCGCGGCCGAGCACGCCGGCCCGTCGGCATCGGTCGCGGTCGAGTAGCCGACGCGGTCAGCCGGCGACGATCTCGGCGGGCGCGCTGGCTAGGACGCGCTCGATTGCAGCGGCGAGCTCGCGCGCCGCGCTTGGCGTCAGCTCGAGCGCGACCCGTCGAGCCGGCCCGCCGTCGCGGTTGTCGAAGAAGTCGAGGTTGACGCTGTGCTCGGCGTTCGCGTGCACGGGATGGTCGAAGTAGACGCTCGACGAGCTCACCGGCGTCCATCGGTCACCGGACTTCGCGCTGCCCTCGATCGCCAGGCGTTCCGTCAGATACGTGCACATCGGAAAGTCCCTCTCGCGCAGGAGTTTCAAGCCGCCAGATGCCGGCCGAAGAAGTCGAAGATGAACTCCCAGCCTTGGTTCGCCGCCTCGACGCGGTAGTTCGGCCTGTCGACCGAGAAGAAGCCGTGTCCGGCGCCGTCGAAGCTGTGGAACTCGAAGTCTTTGCCCGCCGCGCGCAGCGCGTCGGCGAGTTCGGCTACGTGCGCCGGCGAGGGGAACTTGTCGTCGGCGCCGAACAGCCCAAGCAACGGGCACGACAACGACGGCGCCAGCTCGACCACCGGCTGCATCTTCAGGCCCGATTCCGCGGGCGGCATTCCGACCACAAACGCCCCGTAGCAGTCGACCGCGGCGTCGAGATTCAGCCGGCAGGCGCTGAGAAAAGCCTGCCGACCGCCCGAGCAATGGCCGACGACGCCGACCTTGCCGGTCGCGCCGGGCAACGTGCGCAAATGCCGGGCGGCGCCCTCGACGTCGTCGACCAACCGGTCGTCGGGCACGCCGCCTTGCGCGCGGACGATCGCCGCGGCGTCGTCGGGCGCGGCGGCTGGCGCCTCGCGACTGTAGAGATTCGGCACCAGCGTCGCGTATCCATACGACGCGAACTTCAGGGCCATCTCCTTGGTCGCCTGGTCGTAGCCCGGCAGGTGATGGATCAGGACGACGCCGGGCACGTCGTCAACGTCCGCCGGTTGCGCGAGAAAGCCCTCGATCTGGTCGCCGTTCGCGCTCGCGAACTCAATCGTCTTCGCACTTAGGTCGTGGATTCGATGTTGGTTCACGGCCTTGATCGTACGACTGCCCCGTCGCTGACCGTGTTTGCCGTCGGTTCACCTCGGCAACGACTCGAAGAGCGAACGCGCGCACAACATCGTCGAAGGAGGAGGCCATGGCGGTCACCGCGTTTCAGGACCTGCCGGTCGCCGACCGCGATCGCGAATGGGACGGCGACGCAGCAGACAACCGGGTCAGAGTCTGGGCGAACGCCGAGAACGAGCCCAACGCCAAGTACCGCGACGCTCACGTCTGGTACGACGCCGACAAGAAGCAGAACTTCACGGCGTACAAGATGCTGATCGCCGACGTGATCGACGGCAAGTTGGTCGCGATTCCGCGCGGCATCATGGCGGCGGGCAACGTCGTCCAAGGCGGGCGCGGCGGCGTCGACCTGCCGAAGGACGACATCGCCAGGGTCAAGAGCCACCTGGCGAAGTACTACAAGAAGATGGACGACGAAGCGCCCTGGGAACGCTGAGGCCAGCGCGCGCGGGCCCGGCGGCGGCAAGTCGTGTCGGTGAGCACGCGGTCTATCGCGTGTTAGCCGACACCACTTCGGGATAGCCCGGACTTTGCCGCCATCGAAGACCCCGGCGGCGCACCGACGTGAGCGTCAGATGCGCCACAACCCATACCCCGGCCGAAACGACGGTCCACTCGGTGCTCACGTTGACCAGCTTCAACGCCGACGCGAGCAGCACGACGGCTAGCACCGGCCGCACGAACCGGTTGGCGCCCGTCGCCGACACCCGCGCACCGAAATAGACGGCCGGAATCGCGCCGACCAGCAACGACAGCGTGACAGGCACGCGCACGTCGCCGAAGATCGCGTGTCCGAGCGCCGCTGCTCCGACGAGCGGAATGGCTTGCACCAGATCGGTGCCGACCAGCTGGCCCGCGCGCAAGCGCGGGTAGGCGAGCAGCAGCATCCCGATGATCAGAGAGCCGGACCCCACCGACGTCATGCCGACGGCCAGCCCGCCGAACACGCCGATGAGCACGGTCACGACCGGCCGGATCTCGACGTTGGGCGCGCCGACGGGCAGCGGTCCGCCAGCGGCGTCGCGCCGGCGCGCGATCCACGCTTTCGCCACCATCGAACCGACCGTCAACAGCAGCGCGACGCCGAGGAAGACCTTGATGTCGGCCTGCACCCGATCACCCTGCCCGATCGATTTCAAAATCAGGACGCCGAAAAACGCGGACGGCGCCGCAGCGGCGGTCAACCACAACGCGAGCCGCTTGTCGACGGTGCCCTTGCGCAGGTGGACGGCCGCGCCAACGGGTTTCATGAACAGCGACGCCACCAGATCGCTGGAGACGGCGGCGAGCGGCGCGACGCCAAAGAACATGATGAGAATCGGAGTCATGAGCGCGCCGCCGCCCAAGCCGGTGAGGCCGACGAGGAAGCCGACGAGCGCGCCGGCCACGATCAAGTTCAGGGAAACATGCACGAGCGGTCTGCTTTCAACTGCGGGCGGAACAACAGGTCAGCGAGAAGAGCTGACGATCAACACGCCGCGCTGCAGACACGGAGCAGGTCGACGTGCCGCCGCTGCACGAGGCGCGGCTCGGCAGGCCGACGCCCATGCGGGCGCGCTCCAGCAGACATGCGCAGCATCGTAGCCCGCCGCCCGAGGCTTGCGCTAGTTACCCTAGAGATTTAGTGGGCAAGCCTCCGTCGCCTGCGCGGCGGTCGACGCGCACGCCGTCCTTCCACACCGCCGACACCCGTGCCCCAAGGCCCCGGACGTCGAGCGGGTCGCCGTCGACCACGACCAGGTCGGCCCGCTTGCCCGCCTCGACGCTTCCAAGCTCCGCCTCGACGCCGAGCAGCCGCGCAGCCTCGGACGACGTGGCCACGAGCGCCTGCACGGGCGTCATCCCGACGTCAGCCATCAGCTCGACCTCGCGAAGGTTCTCGCCGTGCGCGCCGACGCCGCTGTCGGTGCCCATCGCGACCTTGACGCCCGCGTCGACCGCCCGCCGGACGGCCTCCCGGTGGATCTCGACGACCGACCGGGCCTTCGCGATAACCGCCTCCGGCAGGCTGCCGCCGGCGTCGACCATGTCGATGACGGCCTGCGGGGCCGACAGCGTCGGCACCAGCCACGTGCCCGCGTCGAGCATCAGCTCGATGCCCTCGTCGTCCAAGAAAATCCCGTGCTCGATCGAGCGGATGCCGGCGCGCACCGCGTTCTTGATGCCATCGGCGCCTTGCGCGTGCGCCATCACCCAGACACCCGCGGCGGTCGCCTCCTCGACCAGCGCCTGCAGCTCCGGGAGCCGGTAATGGGCGTGCCGCGGGTCGTCGCGCGGCGAGAGCACGCCGCCGGACGTGAACACCTTGATGACGTCGGCACCGGCGCGCACGAGCTCGCGCACCTTGCGGCGGATCTCGTCGGCGCCGTCCGCGATCCCGCTCGGCCGGCCAGGATGTGACGGCATCAGCTCGACGTGGTTGCCGGACGGCATCCAGCCGTCGCCGTGGCCGCCGGTCTGGCTCAACGCCGTCACCGAGATCTGCATGCGCGGCCCGGGAATCAGGCCGTCCTCGACCGCCTGCTTGACGCCGAGGTCGGCGCCGTGCGCGTCGCGGATCGACGTGATGCCGATGTCGAGCGTGCGCCGGAGGTTTTGGGCGGCTTCATAGAACTGGTAGGAGAAAGGGCGCTGCAGCAGGCCCATGTAGTCGAACCGCGACACCGTGACGTGGGTGTGGCAGTCGAACAGCCCGGGCAGCACGCCGCGCCCGTCAAGGTCGACCGCCTCATCGCCGTCGAGCCCGACCCCGACGTCGAGGATTCTCCCGTTCTCTACCACGATGTCGGCGCTGGCCGGAGCCGAGCCGGTGCCGTCGAAGACGTTGCCGCCCCGAAACAAGGTGCGCATGGTTGCACGCTATGCCCGCCACCGCCCCACGCGCGCGACGTCGGCTCGGTTGAGGTGCTAGCCTCGCAGGTGGTTGCAGTTGCAGTACTCCTCGATGTCTTGACGCCCGTTGTCTTATGCAACGTCGGTGTCCCGGCGCCCGCGGAAGTCTCGCAGCGGGCGTTTTTGTTTGCCGCTCACCGTGCCTCCCGGGCCGGCGAGGCGCAGACGCGCAGACGCGCAGCCCGGATCCGCAAACGCCGGGTCTGACGCTTGGAATGAGGAGTAAGTCAATGGCGCAGCAGGGCACCGTCAAGTGGTTCAACGCCGAGAAGGGCTTCGGTTTCATCAGCCCGGACGGCGGCGACGCCGACGTGTTCGTCCACTACTCGCAGATCGCCACCAGCGGCTACCGCTCGCTCGAAGAGAACCAGCGGGTTGAGTTCGAGGTCACGCAGGGCGCAAAGGGGCCGCAGGCGGAGTCGGTCCGAGCGGTCTAATCGGCCCCTTCGCCGGTCCGCTCGCCCGGTCCTTTCGCAGCCAAGACTGTGGATGGATCGGTGCACAACCGGTGGAGATCCCGACCCTGACAGGGGACAACCACAACAAGCCTGTGGACCACCAAAAGATCTTGCTAATTCACAGAACTTCTTGCGGCAAAGCCCTTGTCAGGGGTTCGCGGTACCGCTAGAAATCTCCCACGTCACCGATCACGGAAGACAGCACCAAGGGTTTTCCGGCCAAGCAAAACCGGCGGACGATGAGGCCAACCGCAAGGGCGGCCGAAGCGACCAAGGGCAACGCTCGCCGGGTGGTGGGCGAACGGCAACACGAGGATCAACCGCAAGGGCGATCCGAGATGCGGCCGGTCAAGCACCGACCTGCGGCGCCGACGCCAAGTTCGTGTCGAGGCGACCGACGAGAGCCTTCGGGCCTTCTCGGTCAAGTTGAGACGGCGGTGTCGGAGTGGGCAAGTTCAGAAACTGGAGCGAGCTGGCGCGCGAGGCAACTCGAGCGCGAGTCCGCGAAGGCGATCGAGCTGCCGCTGCCGACGGCGATCGTGACCCGCACGGCGGCAACGTCGTGCGAGTGAGGCCCCTCTATCTCATACATAGAGGGGCCTCACGTCTGTCCACAATCTTTTCTCATCCGCGCGGGCGCGTCGCGCAGGCTCGCCGCAGGCGCGGCATCCAAAGTGCGGCGTCCAAAGTGCGGCGTCCACAGTCTGTGGTCCTTACCTGAGCCGACCCTCACGACGTGATCGTGGCGCGTGCCCGCGCCGCCTTCACCGCGGCGCTGAGCGCGGCGATGTCGAACGCCCCGTGATGACGCCGTCCGTTGACGAAGAACGTCGGCGTGCCCGACACGCCGCTGAGATCGGCGCTGCTGACGTCGGCGTCGACCCGCGCCGCGCCGACGTGTTTGCGCAAGTCCTCGATGAACCGGTCGACGTCGAGTCCGAGTTCGTCGGCGTAACGCACTATGTCGCGCTTGCCGAGCGCGTCTTGATGCTCGAACAGCAGGTCGCGCAGTTGCCAAAACGCACCCTGCCGGGCCGCCGCCTCGGTCGCCTCGGCGGCAAGCCGGGCGTTCGGGTGGACGTCGGACAGCGGCAGGTGCCTCCACACGTAACGCAGGTCGCCGAAGTCGGCCAGCAGTTCGCGAACCACCGGCTCCGCCTGCCCGCAGTACGGGCACTCGAGGTCGCCGTACTCGACCAGGGTCACCGCGGCGTCCGTCGGTCCGCGAATGTGGTCGCGTTCGGGGTCGACCGGATCGGCGAGGTCGACGATTGCTTCTGAGCGCCCGAGCAGCGCGATCGCCCGCACCGGCTGGGGCAGCAAGGCGATCACGCGGAAGGTGAGCCAGCCCAGCAGCGATGCCACGATCGCGGCGGCGAGCACGCCCACCTTCGCCTGCTGCAACCGCTCCCCGGTGAACGCGAGATCAGCAATCAACAACGCGACGGTGAAACCGATGCCTGCGACCGCGCCCGTGCCCGCGACCGAACCCCAGCCGACAGAGGGCCGGTACCTGCCCCGACTGAGCTTGGCGACCAGCCGCGCTGCGCCCACGATGCCGACCGGCTTGCCGACGACGTATCCCACCAGCACGCCGAGCGTCACAGGGGACGTGAACGCCCTCGCGAGAAAGTGCGGGGTCAGCTGAATTCCGATGTTCGCAAGGGCGAACACTGGCACGATGAGATAACTGGTCCAGGGATGAAACAGCTGCTGTAACCGGTCGTTTGGCGAGATCGCGGTGTCGACGCTGAGCCGCGCCTGCCTCGCCAGCTCAGCGGTCGGTTGCTCGCGAAACTGCCGGAACTCCTCGGTCGCGCGGTCCAAGTCCTCACGCGCAGCAGGGTAGGCATAGGTGAGCAGGCCGAGCGCCAACCCGGTGACGACGGGGTCGACCCCCGATTTGAACAACGCGATCCAGATCACCGCGCCGAGCACCGCGTAGACCCATCCGGCGCGCATGCCACGCCAGCGCGCGACCAGCACGACGACGAAAATCCCGACCGCCACAACGATCGGCGTGACGACGAGCGACGAGCTGTATGCGACGGCGATGACGACGAGCGCGACGATGTCGTCGATGACGACGACGGTGAGGATGAAGGCCCGCAACCGGTCGGGAAAGCGCGGCCCGACGAGTCGCAGCACGCCGAGCGCGAACGCCGTGTCGGTCGACATCGCTATCCCCCAACCGTGCGCCGCTGATGTCGATCCGGCGTTGATCGCGAGGAAAAGCGCGACGGGGATCATCATCCCGACGACGCCAGCGACCACGGGCAGGGTCATCCGCTGCCGCTCGCGCAGCTCGCCGATGTCGAACTCGCGGCGCGCTTCCAACCCCACCACGAAGAAGAACAACGTCATCAGCCCGGCGTTGACCCAGCCACGGATGTCCTGGGCGATGGCATGGTCGCCCACGCGGATCGACAGCGTCGTGTGCCACAACCGGTCGTACGAGCCGACGTCGACGTTCGCCCAGACCAGCGCGGCGAGCGCTGCGGCGAGCAGCACCGCCGAACTGCCGGTCTCGGTGCGCAGAAACTCGCGAAATGGCGTGTCGAAACGACGCCGCCACGGTGTGCTGCTCTCCAGCTGCACGCTGCTCATCGGCGCTTGGCGGCGCGCAATTCGCGCGCGAGCTGGTCGGCGAACCGCTGCGGCGCCTCGACATGCCGGTCGAGAAACAGTTGCGGCTCGATCACCTCGAGTTCCATGACCGTGGGCGTGCCGCCGACATCGACAAGATCGACCCGGCCGTACGTCGTTGGTCGTGGGGTTTGCGCGAGTGCCGCGGAGGCGACTGTCCGCTCGCCGCTCGACGGCTCATGCGGCTCGACCCGGCCGCCGTGCTCCGCCTGCACCCGGTAATCACCCGCGGCCGGAACCTTGCGGACCGCGTGGCTGAATTCGCCGCCGAAGTACACGAGCGAGATCTCGCCTCGCGTGGTCACGGTCATCGCGAGCGGCTGCACAAGAGCGTCGCCCGACTCGGCCAACGCGGCCAGCTGACGCCGCGCGGCCGCGCTAGCGGCGCCGGCCCGCACCGCCCCCATCGCGCCACCGCCGACCGCGGGCTTCACGACGACCTCTCCCACGTGGGCGCCCAAGGCCGCGGCCTGCTCGTCGATCGAGGCGCCGCGCGCGACCACGGTGGTCTCAACCGCGGGCACGCCGGCTCGCCGCAGATCGAGCAGATAGCCCTTGTGGCTGTTCCATTCCACCACCTCGAACGGGTTGACCAACGACGTCACGGCCGCGACGCCGCGGGCCCAATCCAGAAACGGCGCGCGAGCCTCGAAGTAATCCCACGGCGTGCGGACGACGACGAGTGGCGCGGCGCGCCACTCGTATCCGCTCCCCCAGGGCTGCACCGCCGCAACGAGACCGAGGTCGCGCAAAGCGGTTACCAACAGGTGCGACTCGAGGTCGGGAATCGGCATCCGACGCCCGGTGACAAGGACGATGTCAGGCGCGCTCATCGGGTGCGTCGTCCGGCCTGTCGCGGAGCGGCCGCCGTGCTGCCGCGGACGATCAGCTCGCTCGGGATCGGCCGGGTCTTCGGCTCGCGCCCGGCCAGCTGATCGAGAATTGCCTTCGCCGCCAGGCCACCCTGATCGAAGAGCGACTGCGAGACCGTCGTCAACGGCGGCACGCTGGACGCCGCCGCCGCGACGTCGTCGAACCCGACGACGGAGAGCCGTGACGGAACCGGCACCTGCTTCGCAGCGGCAGCGTCGAGCACGCCGAGGGCGAGCACATCGGTCACCGCGAAAACCGCTGTGGCGGTTGGGTTTTCGAGCGACGAGGCGATGGCGTCGACACCTGCGGACCGCGCGTTCTTGGCGGCGTTGACGATTCTGACGTCGGAGACACCGGCGGTGCGCAGCTCACGGGTGAACCCGGCGACGCGCTCGGCCATCGCGCGATGCACGCCACGCACCGCGGACGTGTGCTCGTCGTGCCCGGCATCAGCGGTGCCGGCGGCGCGAGCGGCGACCGTGTCGGCGCCGAACGTGACGACCAGGAACCGCCGATGCCCGAGGTCGAGCAGATGCCGGGCCGCCTTCGCGGCGGCCCGCGCGTTGTCGACGCCGATCCGCGGCACTCCGGGCAGCCGCGGCTGACCCCAGCTCACGACCGGCAATCGACGGTCGAGCACGTCGGCGACCGCCGGGTCGTCGGGCAACAACGACGCGAGCACGAACGCGTCGACCAGCGCGTTGCGCACGTGCGCGTGCTCGGCGTTGCCCTCGGCCGGCAAGAGCAGCAGCGCTTGTCCGGCGTCCGCCAACGCCGTGGCGAGCCCGTGCAAGAACGCCACCATGCCGAGGTCGGTGAACGCGTACGGCAGCCGCTCGGTGAGCAGGACGCCCACCGTGTCGGTGCGCCCGCGGCGCAGCGAGCGCGCGGCGGGATCGGGGCCGGCGTAGCCGAGCTCGCGAGCGACCGCGAGCACCTTCTCGCGGGTCTCGGCCGAACACTGGTCGGGCCGGTTGAACGCGTTCGAGACGGTCATCGGCGAGACGCCGGCCGCTTTCGCGACGGACTGCAGCGTCGGGCGTTCCGTCATCCCGGCATCCCTCCGACCGTTGCTGTATCGTTACAGACGGCGCTGGCTCCGGCGAGCGCTCGACAGCTTGATTATCCAAGGGCGATTATCCAGGGCGGGGCTTCGCGATGCCGGTTCGTGAGCCGCTGGTTCGTGAGTTGCTGTGACGATCCACGACTTCGCGGTGGGCCTCGGGTACCTCGGCGCGGCGCTCGGCGTCGTGATGGTGGTACCGCAGATTGCGCGCATCGTTCGCCACCCTGCGCTAAGTGGCGTGTCGCCCCTGTCGTGGTCGCTGACCAGCATGGCGTGCCTGAACTGGCTCATCTACGGCGTGCGTACCGACGCCGCGCCGCAGATCCCCGGAAACGTCTTGCTCGTGAGCGGGGCCCTCGTTGTCGTGTTGTTGATTCAGCACCCGGTGTCACGCGCTCGGCGAGCCGCTTTGCTCGTCGCGACCAACGCCGTGTTGGTGATGATCGCGCTCATCATCCCTGCCGACACGGTCGGTTATTTCGCTTTCGGCATCGGGCTGTTCGCGGGCCTTCCGCAGCTGGCCGACTCCATCGCCAACTGGCGGGGCCACATCAATTCGGGGGTGTCCGT
>JAICLV010000224.1 GCA_025925185.1 Acidothermaceae bacterium | reverse complement strand
TTGGCGCGCGACGGCGAGGCGATCGAGCGTCGTCGTCCGCACCTGGCGGCCCGAGCGCGACCGGCGCGTCGTGTTGGTGATCGACGCCGGGCGGACGTCAGCGGCTCGCGTCGGCGACGGCACCCGGCTCGACATCGCTCTCGACGCGGCCTTGTTGTTAGGAGTGCTCGCGGCGAAGGCGGGCGACCACCTGTCCGTGCTGGCGGCCGACGACCGGCCGCGACTCCTCTCGGCCGAGTCCGTCGACAATCCGCTGCCGACGCTGCTGCGCTCGATGGGCGGGCTGCAGCCGCGGCTGGTCGAGACCGACGCGCGCGCGATGGCCGCGGCGGTGCTTCGCCGGACGCCGCACCGCTCGCTGCTGGTGTTGTTCACCTCGCTTGATGAGGCGGTGATCCACGAGGGCCTGCTGCCGGTGCTGCCGTCGTTGACAGCGCGGCACGTCGTCGTGGTCGCCTCCGTGCTTGACCCGGTCGTGGCGTCGATGGCGCACTCGCTCGGCGACGCGCGCGAGGTGTATGACGCGGCCGCGGCGGCGGAGACGATGGCGGCGACCCGTCGGGTGTCCGGCCTGTTGCGGCGGCTCGGTGTGGAAGTGGTGTCGGCGCCGCCCGAGGAGTTCGCCGGCGCGGTGGCCGACACCTATCTCGGTTTGAAGGCGGCCGGCCGCCTGTAGCGGCGACCCGCTTGACCTGGAGCGCGCTCCAGGTTGCAAGGTGGGTGCCATGGCCACAGCATGATTTCCGAAACGACAGCAAGAAGGGACGTCTAGTCAGGCTCGCTCAACACAGCCGCGACGACTTCGTCATCGCGACGAAGGTGCGTTGGGGCATGGGTTCCGGGCCGAACGACGCCGGCCTTTCGCGCAAGCACATCTCGCGCTCGGTCGAAGACTCGTTGCGGCGACTCGGCACCGACTACATCGACCTTTACCAAACCCACGCGTGGGACCCGGGCACGCCGATCGATGAAACCCTTGCCACGCTTGATGATTTAGTTCGCGTCGGCAAGGTTCGCTACATCGGCGCTAGCAACGTGTTGGGCTGGCCAGTTGCAGAAGGCCTTGGACGTCGCGGACGCGCGCGGCCTCGAGCGATACGTCAGCTTGCAGCCGCTCTACAACCTGCTCGACCGCACCATCGAGTGGGAGCAGTTGCCGGTCTGCGCCGCCGAGGGAGTTGGCGTGATCCCGTGGAGCCCGCTGCGCGGAGGCTGGCTTTCTGGCAAATACCGGCGTGGCATGACCCGCCCACCCCAGGGCACCCGTATCGAGATGGCGGAGTCGCAAGGCTGGTCGGAGACCTTCGCCAACTACGCCAAACGAGCGCACCTGGTCGGTGATCGACGAAGTGCTGGCGGTGGCCGCGGACACTGGCCACACGCCTGCGCAGGTGGCGTTGCGCTGGGTGCTGCAGCGGCCGGGTGTGACGGCTCCGATCATCGGCGCGCGCGACGTGAAACAGCTCGACGACAATCTCGGCGCCGCCGGCTGGGCACTCGAGCCCGACGCGATGGAGCGGCTGACCAAGGTCGGTGCCGAGCCGTACCCGTACCCCTATCCGACGGTGGTCGACCCCTCCCGCCTGCGCGACTGACGCTGTGGACGACATCGGCGAGGCGGTCTCGGGACCACCTACGATGGACGGATGAGCAGCAAGGCGCGGATCACCGCGACGGTCGACAGCGAGATTCTCGACGCTGCCCGCCGCGCGGTCGCCCTAGGGCAGGCCGAAAGCGTCAGCGCCTGGATGAACGACGCCCTGCACGACAAGGCGGAGCATGATGACCGGCTAGCCGCCATTGACGCAATGCTGCGCACGTACGAGGCAGAGCACGGCGAAATCACCGATGCGGAAATCCACGATGCCAAGCAGCGGGCGCACGAACGAGCGGCCGCGGCTCGTGACTACTCCGCGACTTCCCGCTAGTCGCCGAGCCGGATGCTCATTCTCGATTCGGGAGCGTTCATTGCTGTGGAGCGCCGGGACCGAGATGTCCTGGCCCTACTCAAAGGAGAACGCCTCCTGGGGCGCACGCCTCTGACGAATGGCGGCGCGGTCGCGCAGGTGTGGCGTGGAGGCAACGGTAGGCAAGCACTCGTTGCGCAAACGCTGTCCGGCACGCGCGTCGAGCCGATCGACGAGCAACTCGGGCGTCACGCTGGGATGCTCCTGCGTGCCAGCACGCGCCGCGACGCCATCGATGCCAGCGTGATCTGCCTCGCGAGGGAAGGCGACGACGTTCTCACCTCGGATCCGCATGATCTCGCGCCCCCCGCTGCGGCGCTCGGCGTTCGCATCAACCTGATCGCCGTCTGACCGGTTCGCTAACCGGCGGTCTCCAGCGTTTCGGCGCGCAGCCACTCGTCGATGTCACCGGTCTCCCCGGCGCGCGCAACTCGTCGTCCAAGGATGAAGATGTAGGCCAGGAAGGCGATCTCGACGATTCCGCCGATCGAGATGCGGGCCCACGTGGGCAGTGGAGACGGTGTCACGAAGGCCTCGATCACACCCGACACCAGCAGCACGCCGACCAACCCGATCGCCACCGAAAAGGCGGAACGTCCTTCGGCGGCGAGGGCGTCGGCGCGTTTTCGCGGGCCGGGATCGACGATGGTCCAGCCGAGGCGCAGCCCGGTGCCGGCGGCGATGAAAACGGCGGTGAGTTCGAGCATGCCGTGCGGGAGGATCAACGCGAAGAACTCGCCGAGTTTCCCGTTGGCTGCGAGGATCCCGCCAGAGACACCGACGTTCACGCAGTTGGCGCACAGCAAGTAGAGCGTTGGCACGCCGAGGAAGACACCGAGCGCGAGACTGCCGGCGGCGACGAGGGCGTTGTTGGTCCAGACCCGAGCCGCGAAGTCGGTGGCGGGGTGGGCGGAGTAGTAGTTCTTGAAGTCGTGCTCGACAAGCTGCCGGACGGCGTCCGACGGCACCAGCGTGGCGATGACGTGCTGGTGCGTCGCCATCCAGATGCCGATGGCGAACATCACCGCGATGTTGGCGATCGCCACGGGCACCCACCATCGCGCGGTGCGGTACAGCGCCGCCGGGAAGGTGACCTTCAAGAAGCGCGCCACATCGGCGAACGACGGATCGCGTGAGCCGGTGATGACACCGCGCGCGGAGGCGGTGAGCCGCGACAGGTTCGCGATCAGCTGACCGTCCGGCGAGCGCGACTGCACGAGCGACAGAGGGGTGGCG
>JAICLV010000208.1 GCA_025925185.1 Acidothermaceae bacterium | reverse complement strand
TGGTGTGCGACGGCGCCCTGGAATGCCAGAGACTCGCTAAACGCGCCGACCCCGGTGCGGCACTACTCCGCAACGCGACGAGCCCCGTCACGTATAGACAGCTCACGCCATGCGCATTGCGGCGACGGTCTGCATTGCGCCGAGCCGACGCAACCGCCGGCGCGCCTTCACCTGCTCGACGGCGCGAATCCACTCGCGGTTGCGCGCCCGGCGTATGTCCGCGTCGATGTCGTCGTCCCACGTGGCGGTGCGGTGATCGAGCAGCGCGACGAGCAGTCGGTCGCTCCGCCCGGCCAGACCTGGCCGTGGTGGGGTCGACGGCCGCGCCATTGTCGTCGCGCTCACACTTCCTCCTCGATGCGGGCGATCAGATCGCCTTCGACAAGGAAGAGCCGCGACCGCGCTAGCTGATACACGGTTGCGAGAGAATTTCTGGGACGACGTATTCCGCCGTCCTAGCCAGCTCTGGTCGCGGTCACCGCGATCGTCGCGTATCGCATGGTGAAGCTGCCGCCGAACTCGTCGACCGCGGCGCCCGCGGCCGCTAGGACTTCGGCAAGCGACGCCGGGGGGAGCCGGGTGAACGCTCCTTGTGTGGGCATCTCCTCAAGCCACTCGTCACGAGTCACCACGCGCTCCCACTCGTACTGCCATTGCTCGGGCTCGCCGAAGCTGCCGGTATCGCGAATTCCCTTGGCGGTGCTGGACAGAATCGGCTGGTAGTTCTCCCGCGCCGGTCGGGTCATCGCGTTGCCGAAGTCAAACGGCGCGTCTGGCAACACCCGCGCGCAGGTGGCGCCGATCGCCTCGGCCAACCAGAGAGGCAGTTGGAACACGTGCCAGAAGGCGGCGATCCGGCCCCTTGCGCGTAGCACGTCGGCGGCCTTGTTTGCGCCGGCGACCGGGTTTATCCAGTGCCAGGCGGTCGCGGCCGCGACAACGTCGAACCTGCGTCCAACCGGGTCCCAGTCCTCGAATCGGGCGACGTGCGTTTCGAGCCCACGGTGTCGCGCGAACTCGGCCATCCGCGGGTCCGGCTCGACACCGAGCACCCGGCAACCCAACGACTGGAATTGGCGGGCGGCGATACCCGTGCCGCAGCCGACGTCCAGCACATCGACGCCCGGACTCGCCGCGACGATGCGGGCGATGAGCTCGTGCGGGTAGGCAGGTCGGCTGCGATCGTAGCGTTCCGCGTCACGGCCGTACGACTCGGCGACGCTGCGAGCTTCGTGCGGTCGCCGCACGGCCTGTCCCGACGGTTCCGGCGGTAAAATGGTCATGTGCCCACTCTAAGTGGGCACACGCCCACTATCACACAGGTTGCGAGAGCGCGAGACCGAGAAGGCGGAAACCCGTGCCCACAGGTGTGGCCTTGCGCGATGCGCGCCAGCGGCTGTTCGACGCTGCCGAGCGGGTGCTGTTGCATGCTGGCCCGGTCGGCTTGACCAGTCGTGCGGTCACCGCCGAGGCGGATGTGGCGAAGGGCGTTCTGCATAAGCACTTTCGTGATTTCGATGGCTTTCTGACGGAGCTCGTTCTTGACCGGGTCGCCAAGGTGGAAGCGGACGCCGCGCGGTTGCGCGACCGGGCGGGCAGCGCGACCCCGGCCGACAATCTGGCGGAGGCGGTCACGACGCTGTTCAGTCCGCTCGGCGTTGCGATCGTCGCGTTGGTCATCTCGCGCGACGCTCTGCGCTCCGCATTGCGCGAGGCTGGCGCGGGGCGACTGCCATTGCTCGGGCAGGGCACGGCGATGATTGCCGACTACCTCGCGGTCGAGCGTGACCTCGGTCGCATCGAGCGTTCGGCGGACGTCGATGAGCTCGCGCCGACGTTGGTTGGCGCCGCGCATCTGCTCTTCACCGAGCGGCAACCGGCCCGACCGACGCGCGCTAGCGTGCGAAAGCTGGTCGACGGCATTCTCGCTGGCGTCGCGCCCCGCTGCGCTACTCCTTCGACTTCGGGCCGAACATGATGTCGTCCCATTTCGGCACGCGGGCGCGCCGCGACGAGCGCGCCCGTGACGTCGGCCGCGCCGGATCGGCGGACGCCGCCGGCTCGACCGGCGTGACCTCGACCTCAGGGGCGGACGGCTCGCTTAGGTCGACGACGGCGGTGTCGCGCTCGTCGTCCGGCCCATGAGGCTCCTTGTCCGCAGCCTCGTCGAACTCGGGGACCGCGCGCGGCACGAACGCCCGCACGTTGCTGTCGTCGTCGGCGTTGCTGTCGTCGTTGGTGTCGTAGTCGACGTCGATCGAGCGTTGCAGCGCCTCGATGCTCTCGTCGGGCAGCCCGCTGACCTTGCGGGCGACCGCGTCGACCGGCGTGGCCTGGCGGTGTAGCAGGTCGAGCGACCAGGTTCCGACCGAGCCGTCGGGCCACGAAATCCGCACGACCCAGCTGTGGTCCTCGCGGCGGGCGGAGTCCCATTCGACGTCATCGGCGGCCACGCCTTGGCGCGCGGCGGCGCGGGCGACGACGTCGGACAGCAACACCGCGGGCCCGGCTGCGCCGCCGAGCCGAGCGCGGCGAGCCTGGTCGGCGACGTGCTCGCGCTCGCGCAGCACCGGGCCGACGAACCGCAGCACCCGCTCCAACGGCACGCCCGCGGTGATCGCGACGTGCTCGGCCGACTCGCCGCCGCGCACCCGTTCCTGAATTTCGCGCGGTGACAACCGGCTCTCCAGCGCCATCGTCAGCTGGCCGAGCCGGGAGAGGTGGCCGTTGACAGCGGCGCGCAGCCGCTCGTCGAGCTCGATCGTGTGCTGGTCGCCCAACTCGTCGGCGAGCAGGAGGTGCTGGCCGTCCTCGCTCACACCGACCAGCCGCAGCTTCGCCATGTCACCCGCCGTCTCGCCCCGCTGTTGTCGCACGCCGAAGTCTGCCACCCCGACTACTGTGCCCGCACATCGAACGGCGCCAACGCGGCGTCGACTGCGGCGGCCACCTCGTCGATCGGGCGCGCGGCGTCGATGTGGATCAAAATCCCGGCCTGCCGGTAGTAGTCGATCAACGGCGCGGTGGCGGCGTTGTAGACGTCGATGCGGTGCCGGGCGACCGCGTCGACGTCGTCGTCGCGACCCTCGGTGGTCGCGCGCACCTGGGTGCGGCGTAGCAGCTCGGCGTCGGCGACGTCGAACCACACCGCAGCCTCGGGCTGGCCGCCGATCGCCGCCGCCCACTCGTCGAGCGCGCCGGCCTGCGCGACCGTGCGTGGGAAGCCGTCGAGCAGGTAGCCGCCGCTGCGCAGCGCCTTCTCCAGCGGCGACCGTAGGACGTCCAGGATCAGCTCGTCGGGCACCAGGTCGCCGCGGGCCAGGTCGTCGGCCACCTGCCGGCCGAGCGGCGTCGCGGCGGCCACCTCGGCGCGCAGCAGCTCGCCGGATGAGAGGTAGCTCACCTCGAAGTCGGACGCGAGCCGCCGCCCCTGCGTGCCCTTGCCCGAGGCCGGCGGCCCGATCAGCAACACCCGCACGTCAGTTCCTTCGCTGCTGGGAAGATCGAGGCATGCGAGCTTATGACGCCCTGCTCCTCGTGTCGTTCGGTGGGCCCGAAGGCATGGACGACGTGATGCCGTTCCTCGAGACCGTCACCGCCGGTCGCGGCGTGCCGAGGGA
>JAICLV010000069.1 GCA_025925185.1 Acidothermaceae bacterium | reverse complement strand
GGTCGTCGGCGAGGCGGGCGCGGTCTCGCTGGCTGCGCGCAAGCAACGGCAGTTGCTCGCCGCGCTCGTCGTGGCTCCCGAAACGACGCGACCGGCCGACTTCTTGATCGACGCCCTTTGGGGACAGACGCCCCCGTCGTCCGCAGAAAAGCTCTTGCAGGTCTACATTTCCCAGCTGCGCAAGGCATTGCCGTCGGCGGTCTCGATCCGCACCCTCGGCTCCGGTTACGCGATCGGTCTCGACGGCGCGCGCCTCGACGCCGCCCGCTTCGAAGGGTTGCTCGGCGAGGCGCGGACGGCCGGCGCCGAGGGGAACACCTCGCTCGCCGCGTCGACACTGCGGCAAGCGCTTCAACTCTGGCGGGGCGACGCGTACGGCGAGTTCGCCGACGCCGACTTCGCTCGCACCGAGGCGCAGCGGCTCAACGAGCTGCGCAGGCTGGCGATGGAGGAGCGGTTTTCCGCCGAGTTGGAACTCGGCCGGCATCGCGCGGTCGTGGCCGAACTTGTCGCGGCCGCCGCGGAAAATCCGCTACGCGAAAGGCTCCAGGGCCAGGCGATGCTCGCGCTGTACCGAACTGGCCAGCAGGCGCAGGCGCTCGACCTGTATCGCGCGACGCGTCGGATGCTCGTCGCCGAACTCGGCATCGAGCCCGGCGATGAACTGCGCGACTTGCACGCGGCGATGCTGCGGCACGATCCGAGTCTCGACCACGCGGCCGGTGCGGAGTCGCCGACGATCGAGCTGCCGGTTCCGCCGAACCCGTTGCGCGGCCGCGAGCGGGAGCTGCACGAGCTTGGCGAGCTGCTGGGCAACGACGATGTCCGACTGCTCGTGCTGACTGGCGCCGGCGGATCCGGCAAGACTCGAGTTGCGGTCGAGGTCGCGCGACGGGGGGCCGCGCGGTTCACCGACGGCGCTGCGTTCGTGCCACTCGCCACCGTTCGCGACGCGGACGCGATGCCTGCGATGGTCGCGGCCGCACTCGGTGTGCCGCCGGTCGCCGAGCGTCCGCTCGAGGCGTTGGCCGCCCACCTGCGCGCTCGCGAGTTGTTGCTTGTGCTCGACAACTTCGAGCAAATTCGAGGTGCCGCGCCGATGCTCGTCGGGCTGCTCGCGAGGGCTTCGCGGCTGAAGATCCTGGTCACCAGCCGGGTCGTGTTGCACGTGTCTGGGGAGCACGTGTACCCGGTCGACCCGTTGCCGCGCGCCGCCGCGGCGGAGTTGCTGCTCGAGCGGGCGCGCACCTCCGACCCGCGGCTCGCCGCCGAGCCGACCGAGCCTGCGACGGTAGACGCGCTGTGCGCCCGACTCGACCGTTTGCCCCTGGCGATCGAACTCGCTGCGGGCCACCTGCGCGCGTTGACCGCGGCCGAGCTGCTCGGGAGGCTCGACGCCCGGTTGCCCCTGCTTGCCGACGGCCCGAAAGACCTGCCGGCCCGGCAGCAAACGCTGCGCGCCACGCTGGAGTGGAGTTACGACCAGCTCGACGATCAAGCCAAGGGCGATCTGGCCGCTGTCTCCGTCTTCGCGGGTGGGGCGACCATCGACGCGGCCGCCGCTGTGCTCGACGCGGGCGACCAGGCGCCGCAGCGTTTACGCGTGCTGCTTGATCACAGCCTCGTGGCGCGCACGCTCACGCAAGCGGGTTCGCGATTCACGATGCTGGAGACGGTTCGCGAGTTCGCCGCGCAGTGCCTCGCCGCCGCGCCAGACGCTGAGCGGATTCGCCGCCGGCACGCGGAACACGCGTTGCGCCTCGCCCGAGGCCTCGGCTTGTCGATCGATGCGTTGGCGACAGGTGAGCCGAAGCGTTACGCCGAGGCGGCGCTGGAGCAGGACAACATGCGTGTCGCGCTCGACTGGGCGCAGGCGAACGATCCGCTTCTCGGGCTTGAGATCATGGCCGCGCTAGAGCAGTTCTGGGTCGCCAACGCCCCACGCGAGAGCGTGCAACGGCTGA
The DNA here is from genome assembly GCA_025925185.1 of Acidothermaceae bacterium. The sequence goes on along the minus strand of JAICLV010000069.1, from coordinate 10,144 downwards.
CCGACCTGCTCACCGCCGCGGGAGACATTCCCGTTGCGATGCGGGCAAGCGCGTTGCGCGATCTCGGCGGTTGCCGCGAGGTGTGCGGTGAGTGGCAGCGGGCCGGTGAGTACTACGGGCAAAGTCTCGACCTGTACCGGCAGATCGGCGACGAGGCGGGGCAGCTTCGCCTGATGCACCGGGTGACGCTGATCGCCTTCGTTCGCGGCGATCTCGCGACCGCCAAGGCGTTGACCGAAGACGGGCTGCGTCGGGCGACCGAGGGCAACTTCCGTTACGAGCGGTGCGAGATGTTGCGCAGCGCGTCCGTCATCTCCTTGCGGTCGGGCGACGTCGAACGCGCGTACGACCTCGAACGGCAAAGCCTCGAGTTGCTGCGCGAGGTCGGCGAGTGGGCGTGGGGGGAGAACAGCAGATGTCGCACGCTAGCCGAGATCGCCAGCCGGCTTGGCCGCCATGCCCGCGCCGACGAGCACGGTCGCGAGGCGCTGCGTCTCGCGCTCACGACCGGCGATCGCATCAAGGCGGTGATCGCCGTGGCCGCGCTGGCGTCGGTCGCCGCCCGCGCCGGCGATCACGAACGCGCCGGACGGTTGTGGGGCGCGGTCGAGACCGAGGAAGGCCGATCGTTCCTCGGTTGGTGGACGACGTACCGCCACCAATACGCCGACGCGATGGCCTGCTGCGCGGGCACGGAATTCGACCAGGCGCGGGCGGTCGGGCAGCGGACGCCGCTTGACGAGATCATCAACGAGGCGCTCGCCCGACCGGTGGTCGTGGGCTAGGCCGTACCCTGGTCGTCGTGTCAACCCCCGCCATGTCCGCGCCTCGCACCTACCAGGTGCGCACGTACGGCTGCCAAATGAACGTCCACGACTCCGAGCGCATCGCAGGGCTGCTCGAGGACGCCGGTTACGTGAAGGCCGCCGACGACACGACACCCGACGTCGTCGTCTTCAACACCTGCGCGGTGCGCGAGAACGCCGACAACCGGCTCTATGGCAACCTCGGCCACCTGTTCCCGGTGAAGCAGGCGACGCCCGGCATGCAGATCGCGGTCGGCGGCTGCCTTGCGCAAAAGGACCGAGGCGAGATCGTCCGCCGCGCGCCCTGGGTCGACGTCGTCTTCGGCACGCACAACGTCGGCTCACTGCCGGTCTTGCTCGAAAGGGCGCGCATCGCCGACGAGGCGCAGGTCGAGATCCTCGAATCCCTTGAGGTTTTCCCGTCCACGCTGCCGTCGCGGCGCGAGTCGGCGTACGCGGCCTGGGTCGCGATCAGCGTCGGGTGCAACAATACCTGCACGTTTTGCATCGTGCCGAGCCTGCGTGGCCGAGAGAAGGACCGCAGGCCCGGCGACATCCTTCTCGAGATCGAGACACTCGTTCACGAGGGCGTGCTCGAAGTCACCCTGCTCGGGCAGAACGTCAACTCGTACGGCTCCGAATTCGGTGACAGGCAAGCGTTTTCGAGGCTGCTGCGCTCTTGCGGCTCGATCGACGGACTTGAGCGGGTGCGTTTCACGTCCCCCCATCCGCGCGACTTCACCGACGACGTGATCGACGCGATGGCGGAGACGCCCAACGTCATGCACCAGTTGCATATGCCGTTGCAGTCGGGCTCCGACGACGTGTTGAAGCGGATGCGCCGCTCCTACCGGCGCGACAAATACCTCGGCATCATCGACCGTGTGCGCCAGGCGATGCCCGACGCGGCGATCACCACCGACATCATCGTCGGGTTCCCCGGAGAGACCGAGAAAGACTTCCAAGACACCCTGGACGTCGTTCGGGCGGCGCGGTTCGCCGGCGCCTTCACCTTCCAATACTCCAAGCGGCCCGGAACGCCCGCCGCGACGATGGACGACCAGGTGCCGCCGGACGTCGTCCGAGACCGTTACGACCGATTGGTGGCCGTCGTAGAAGAGGTCGCGTGGGCCGAAAACCGCAACCAGCAAGGGAAAACCTTGGAGGTGTTGGTCGCCGAGGGCGAGGGGCGCAAGGATGACCGCACGGCCCGCATGAGCGGTCGCGCGCCCGACAACCGGCTCGTGCATTTCGCCGCAACTGACGCGCGCCCTGGCGACGTCGTCCAGGCCGAGATCACGTACGCGGCGCCGCACCACCTCGTCGCCGACGTCGTCCATGATGTTCGTCGCACCCGTGCCGGTGACGCGTGGGAGGCCCGGCAGGGCCGGCCCTCCGCTGACAACGGGTCGCGCGGCGTGCTGCTAGGAATGCCGACCCTGCCGTCGTCCGCCCGGTTACGGTAGGCCGGTGCGCAAGCGTCTGAGCCCGGGGTTCGCTATCCCGTATGGCGTCGCGATTGCGCTCGCGGTTGTGCTGATCGCGTTCTTCGGCTGGGCCGGGTTTGGGCTCGGCGTCGCGATCGTCGTGTCGGTGAGGGCGACGCGCTGGGGAGTGCCGCTGATCAAGCTCAGCTACGCGCCAGCGCCAGCGCCAGCCCCTGCGCCTATGCCAGCCCCTGCGCAGCCAGTTGACGACGCGGGCACGGCGGCCGAAGTCGAACCGCGCCTCGGGAGCTGACGCCTAGCGGGCTGGTCGCTCGCTTTGCGCCAACCACTGCCGTTGCGTCTCGAGTTGCGACTCCAGGTCGTGCAGCTGTGCGGTCTGCCCGGCCTCCCGGGCGCGGTCGATCTTGCGCTCCAGCTTCTCGACTGACTCGCGCAACCGGATCACCAGCGGTGACGACGAGACGGTCGACTCCCGCCATTGCGCGTCGGCGGCCGCGCGCACCCGCGCCGCGACGGCGTCCATGCGCTTGTCGAGGTCGGTCATGGCGTCGCGGGGCACCTTGCCGATTGCCGCGTAGCGTGACTGCACGTCGCGCAACTTCGCCTGTGCCGCGGCCAAGTCCGCCTCCGGGTCGATGGCCTCCGCCTCGGTCAGCACGGACTCCTTCGCGGCTTGATTCGCCTTCTGCTCGGAGTCGCGCTCGTTGAACACGGCCGACCGCCGGCTGAAGAACGCGTCTTGCGCCGCGCGGAACCGCTGCCATAACGCGTCGTCGGAATCCTTTGACGCGCGACCGGCCGCTTTCCATTGCGACATCAAAGTGCGGTAGCGGTTGGCGGTCGTGACCCACTCCGACGAGCCCGAAAGCGACTCCGCTTCCGCGACCAACTTCTCCTTTTGCGCGACGATTTCCTTGCGTTGCTCGTCAAGGGCGGCGAAGTGCGCGCCGCGGCGTCGTCCGAACTCAGAACGCGCGGCCGAGACGCGCTTCCACAACTCGCCGTCGAGCTTGCGATCGACGCCCTTGATGGCGCGCCACTCTTCGACGATGGCGCGCAACCGGTCGCCGGCGGCCTTCCACTGGGTACTCTGCGCCAACTTCTCGGCCTCGTCGACCAACGCGCGCTTGGCCTCCGCGGCCCGCTCGGCGGCGGCCGCCTTCTGCGCTTTCTCCTGCGAGCGCTTCGCCTCGGCCCTCTCGATCAACGCGCCGAGCCGGGCCTCGAGGGAGGCGAGGTCGCCGACGACGTTCGCGGTCGGCAAGGTCTCGCGCAATTTGGCCGCCGCGACGACGGTGGACGACGCGGACGCGGCGCCCGACGCGAGCCTCGTCTCCAGCAGCGTCACCTCGGTGGCCAGGTCGTCGTAGCGACGGGTGAAGTGGGCGAGGCCTTCTTCGGGCGTGCCGGCCTGCCAGGAGCCCACCTCGCGCTCGCCGTCGGCGGTGCGGACGTAGACGGTGCCGTCGTCGGCGATGCGGCCCCACGGGGTGTCGGTGGCCATCGTCGGTTTCGCTCCTGACCTTCGTTCGGCTGCTGCTTGGTTTGTGCTCGTGCAGTCTCGCCCATCTTGCCGCGCCACGCGAAGTCAGCCCGCAGATAGTCTGCAGGTCGTGATGCGCTCGTGATCATCGCGGCGGCGATCTGCCCCCATCCGCCGCTGATCGTTCCTACGGTCGCGGGGGCCGCGGCGTTCGAGACCGACGACCTGAGGTCGGCCTGCGACCTCGCCGTGCGGCGCATGCTCTCGGCGTCGCCGCGCCAGGTGATTGTGATCGGCTCGGACGGCGGCCCGCTCGGGCTGCGGCCGTACGCGCCGGGCGCTCCCGACCTGCCGGCGGACGACTTGCCGCTGCCGTTGGTGATCGGGAACTGGCTGCTCGACCGGGCCGGCTTGGATGTTGCGGCCCGCCAGCTTGTCGCGGTTCTCGTTGACGGGTCGCCCGTTGGATCTTGGCCCGACCTGTCCGAGCCGACCGGCCTGCTGGTGATGGCCGACGGGAGCGCGCGGCGAAGCGCGAAGGCCCCGGGATACCTCGACGAGCGGGCCGCGCCGTTCGACGCGGCCGTGACGACGGCGCTCGCGTCGTCCGATCTCGCTTTTCTCGCTGATCTGGATGTGCGGTTGGCCGGGGAGTTGCTGGTCGGCGGGGTCGGGCCATTGAGGGCGCTGGCGCGGTTGGCGTCGGGCGCTCCCTGGCGGGCGCAGCTGCTCTACGACGCGGCGCCGTATGGGGTGCAGTACACGGTGGCAGCGTGGTCGCGGGCATGACGCGGGTCGTGGCGGTCGTCGGGCCGACGGCGGTGGGGAAGTCGGAGTTCGGCGTGGCGCTGGCTTCGCGACTCGGCGGCGAGGTCGTCAACGCCGACTCGATGCAGCTTTACGAGGGGATGGACATCGGGACCGCGAAGCTGTCGATGGCGGAGCGCGGCGGTGTGCCGCATCACCTTCTCGACATCTGGCCGGTGGTGAAAACGGCGAGCGTGGCGGAGTACCAGGCCTCGGCGCGGGCCGCTCTTTCGCAGGTGTGTGCGCGAGGCCGGGTGCCGATTCTCGTCGGCGGCTCCGGCTTGTACGTGCGGGCGGTGCTCGACGACCTGGTGTTTCCGGGCACCGACGCTGAGGTGCGAGCCTCGCTCGAGGAAGAATTGGCCGCCGTCGGTCCAGCGGCGTTGCACGCGCGGCTGGCCGCGGCGAATCCGGTGGTCGCGGCGGCGATCCTCCCGACGAACGGGCGGCGGATCGTGCGGGCGCTTGAGGTGATGGCGATCGGGGGCCGTCCGTTCACCGGGGAGATGCCGCCGTACTCGTCGATTTACGACGCGGTGTTGATCGGGCTCGATCGAGATCCCGTCGAACTGGACGCGCGGGTGACCGCGCGAGTCGACCTGATGTGGTCACGGGGCTTGGTCGACGAGGTGCGGCATCTTGCCTCATCGTGCGGCTTACGGTCGGGCGTGACTGCCTCGCGCGCGCTTGGTTACAAGCAGGTGCTCGCGATGCTTGACGGGTCGCTTTCGGAGACGGAGGCGCGCTCGCACACGGTGCAGGCGACGAAGCGGTTCGTGCGGCGGCAGCGCTCGTGGTTTCGCCCCGACCCGCGGGTGCATTGGCTTGAATCCGCGTCGGTGGATGGCGCGCTCGACCTGATCGGCTGAATCCGGGTTCCTTGCGCGCCGACTGGGCAGTTCGCGTCGTCGTCGCCGTCCGAAAACCGACCGCAACTGCACTCTCGGCGAGCGCTCGCCGGCCATCTTCGGCTGGCAGCCTGGCTACCATCGGGTGCGTGAGCGAGATTCCGTTCGTCAAGGGGCACGGCACCCGCAACGACTTCATCGTGGTGCCCGACCGTGATGGCGCGCTCTCGCTGTCCGCTGCTCAAGTCGCCGCGATGTGCGATCGCCGGGCAGGAATCGGCGCCGACGGCGTGCTGCGGGTGGTGCGCTGTTCAGCTGAACCAGCATTGGCCGCGATCGCGCCCGAGGCCGAGTGGTTCATGGACTACCGCAACGCCGACGGTTCGCTGTCCGAGACTTGTGGCAACGGGCTGCGGGTGTTCGCGCGTTATCTCGTCGACTCAGGGCTCGCGGCGCCCGGACGGTTGCCGATCGGCACCCGTGGCGGCGTCGTCCAGGTTGACGTTGATGTCGACGGCGACGTCACGGTCGACATGGGCGCGCCGCAGGTGTTCGACACGTCGTACGCGTCGGTCGGCGGAGTGAAATACGAGGGTTTGCGCATCTCGATGGGCAACCCGCACCTGGTCTGCGTCACCGACGTGCCGGTCGAAACCCTTGATTTGACAGTGCTTCCGGACGTCGACGCCGCGGTGTTCCCGGCGGGCGTCAACGTTGAGTTCGTGAACGTCGTGGACGACGCGCACGCCGTGATGCGCGTTCATGAGCGTGGCGTCGGGGAGACCGAGTCGTGCGGAAGTGGGGCTTGCGCGGTGGCTGCTGCGTTGGCCGTGCGGGCTGCGGTTTCCGCGGGGTCGTGGCAGCTCTCCGTTCCCGGTGGCGAGCTGTCGTTGACGCTTGACGCCGAAACTGGCCACGTGCTGCTGTGCGGTCCGGCCGTCATCGTCGCTCGGGGCGTCTGGTTGTAAGTCAACGCGAGCTGGTCAGCCGACCGCAGGTGGCTCGATGCGACTAGCCTGCAGTGATGGCTGATGGCTTGGCGGCCGGTCGCGAGGCCTTCGGGCGAAAGTCGTGGGCGCGCGCTCGTGAGCTGCTCGCCGCCGCCGACTCCGAGTCGGCGCTCGACCCCGAAGACCTGATGCGGCTGGCGCTCGCCACCTACCTGATAGGCCGGCAGGACGAAAGCATCGACCTGTTCGCCCGCACCCACCAGTCGTGGATCGAAGCTCGGCAGATCGCGGCCGCCGCGCGTTGTGCTTTCTGGATCGGCTTCCAGCTGCTCAACACCGGCGACCACGCCCAAGCGGGTGGCTGGTTCGCTCGCGCGCGCCGGCTTCTCGATGAGACCGGGGTCGAAGGCCCGGAGAGCGCGCTCTTGCTGCTGCCTGACGCGGTGCGACAGCTGCTTTCTGGTGAGGCTGCGGCGGCACTCGCGGTGTTCGAGTCGGCAGCCGCGATCGGCGAGAAGTTCAACGACGTCGACCTGTGCGCGTTGGCAAATCTCGGTTTGGGCCAGGCGCTCATCAGACTTCGCCGCACCGACGAAGGCATGGCGTTGCTCGATGAGCTGATGGTCACCGTCACCAACGACGCGGTGTCGCCACATGTTGCCGGCTTGGTCTATTGCGCGGTCATCAGCGCATGCCACGCGGCATTCGATCTGCCGCGTGCGCGCGAGTGGACGGAGTCGCTGACTCGCTGGTGCGCCGCGCAGCCGGACTTGGTGCCGTATCGAGGTCAATGCACGGTTCATCGCGCCCAGCTGCTTCAGTGGCGCGGCGCTTGGGACGAGGCGATGGCCGAAGCCGAGCGTGCCCGCGACCAGTTGCTCGACGCGCCGGACCGCATGGCGGTGGGCACGGCGTTCGCGCTCATCGGCGACCTGCGTCGGTTGCGCGGCGACTTCGGCGTGGCCGAGGACGCCTACCGCGACGCGATCCGGTGGGGCGCTTCCCCGCAGCCGGGGCTCGCGTGGCTGCGGCTCGGCCAGGGGCAGCAGGAAACGGCGGCGTCCGGCATTCGCCGGGCTGTCGACGACGAAGGCGACGTCGTCGCGCGGTGCCAGCTGCTGCCCGCGTGTGTCGAGATCATGCTCAAGGTTGGAGACGTCGAGGCGGCCGCGGCCGCGTCCGAGTCGCTTTCGGCCGTCGCGGGTGAGCTCGACACGCCGTTGCTTCGGGCGCTCGACGACCGGTGCCGCGGCGCCGTGCTGCTTGCCCAGGGCGCCCCTCGAGAGGCGTACGAACTGCTTCGCCAGGCTTGCCGACAGTTGCAGGGCATCGATGCGCTGTACGAGGTGGCGCACACCCGGGTGCTGATTGCGCAGGCGTGCCGCGCGCTCGGCGACGAGGACGCGGCGGGCCTCGAACTCGACGCCGCCCGCTGGATGTTCGAAAGGCTCGGGGCCCGCCCTGACCTCGCGCAGCTGTCCGACACGACATCCGCCCCCTCGAAGGGCGGACTCACCGGTCGCGAGATCGAGGTGCTCGCGCTCGTTGCCGCTGGGAACACGAACCGGCAGATCGCCGCGTCTTTGGTGATCAGCGAGAAGACGGTCGCCCGTCACGTGAGCAACATCTTCAGCAAGATCGGTGTGACGTCGCGCGCCGCGGCGACGTCCTACGCCTACCAACACGACTTGGTATAGCCACCACGTCCGATCCGGATCGCCCCGACCTACAGCCGAGACCTTCAGTCGGGACCTACATCGAATTGCCCATGCGTGCGCCGGCTCATTGGGTTGCTTTCCCGATGCCGTCCCCGCATTCCACCTCATAGCGTCGGGCGCCAACGGATCGACCGCGCTAGGAGGCAGATGTGAACACGCTTGCGGAAACCGAGTGGGTCGACACGGTTGTGATCGGCGGCGGACAAGCCGGGCTGACATTGGGGTACCACCTGAAGAAGCAAGGCCGCAGCTTCGTGATCCTCGATGCGAATGAGCGGATCGGCGGCGCGTGGCGCAAGCGGTGGGACTCGCTGGTCCTCTTTACTCCAGCGAGATACGACGGGCTGCCGGGCATGCCGTTTCCGGCGTCCGGCGGCAGCTTCGTCACGAAGGACCAGATGGCCGACTATCTCGAGGCGTACGCGGCCCACTTCGAGCTCCCGGTCCGAACCGGGGTGACGGTCGACCGGCTGGCGCGCTCTGACGATGGGTTCGAGGTGTCTTCCGGGGCGACGTCGTTGCGTGCCGACAACGTGATTGTCGCGATGGGTAACCACCAGGTCCCGTGGCGGCCCACGTTCGCCGACGAGCTGGATCCGAGCATCGCTCAGCTTCACGCGAACGACTACCGAAACCCCGCGCAGCTTGCCGACGGCGACCTGCTTGTGGTCGGCGTCGGGAACTCTGGAGCGGAAATCGCCCTCGACGTCCGCCGCGGCGACCCAGGTCGAGAGCGGCAGATCTGGTTGGCAGGGAAGGAATCTGGTGCCGTGCCGTTCCGGCTCGAACCGTTCATCGCGCGCAACGTCTTGGTGCGGGTGGTGCGTTTCGTCGGGCACCACATCCTGACCGTGCGGACGCCGATCGGACGCAGGCTGCGGCCGAAGCTGCTGCGCGTTGCCGCGCCACTGGTTCGGGTCAAGCGGGGCGACTTCCCACGTGCGCGCGTGCAACGCGTTCCGCGTGTCGTCGGAGTCCGAGATGGACTCCCGATACTCGGAGACGGTCGTGTGGTGGACGTCGCCAACGTGGTCTGGTGCACGGGCTATCGGCCTGGCTTCTCCTGGATCGACCTGCCGATCCTCGGCGACCGGCAGGAGCCCGCGCACGCTCGCGGCGTCGTGGAAACCGTTCCCGGCCTGTATTTCGTCGGGCTGCATTTCCTTTACGCGATGACGTCGGACACGATCACGGGCATGCAGCGTGACGCGAAACGGATTGCCAGCCAGCTCGCGTCCCGATCGTCAACGCACGAGCGCCGTGCCGTCGTCAGCAGGTAGCGGCACGTCGCGCAGGCCGCGCAGCGGCGAGAACACCACCCACAGCGGCGCGAACTGCGCCCCCACAGCAGCAATCCACAACGCGTTCCGCAACCCAAAGGCTGTCGCCAGCCATCCGCCGAGCAGCCCGCCCAACGGCATGGTGCCCCACACCAAGAAGCGCATCGTCGCGTTCATCCGCCCGAGCAGGTGTCGCGGGCACAAGGCCTGCCGGAAGCTCACCTGCGCCACGTTGTAGTAGACGACCCCGACCGACGTGATGAACATCCCGATCCCAGCCAACGCCAACCGCCAGTCGTGATGCGTCAGCGGCAGCAGCAAAGCCGGTGGCGAGCACAGCAGCGACCCGATCCAAATCGCGCGCGCCTGCCCGACCCAGTTCGCGAACCAGCCGCTGGTCAATGCCCCGAGCACGCCGCCGATCGAGCCGATCGAGAACAGCACGCCGATGCCGCCCGCCGACAAGTGCACGGTGCGAACCAAGAACACCACCTGCACAGCGAACGTCGCGGCCCCGAAGAGGTTCGCGGTTCCTGTGCAGCCGGCAATCTTCCGTAAGATCCGATGGCCGAGCACGAACCGCAGACCTTCGCCGATCTCCTTACCCAGATGGCGCTGCGGCGGAGGCACCGGCGCGGGCTCCCGCGCCCGAATCGCAGAAACCCACCCGGCCGACCACAGGTAACTCACCGCGTCGACGAAAACCGCGTACGGAGCCGTGATCGCCTGCACCAAGAAGCCGCCAATCGACGGCCCCACCACCTGCGCGGTCGCCCGCGTCGCCTCGAGTTTTCCGTTGCCGTC
>JAICLV010000139.1 GCA_025925185.1 Acidothermaceae bacterium | reverse complement strand
ACGTCCTTCTTGAACGCCTCTCGAAACTCCAGGGCGAGCCTCGCGACCCGGACGGCGGCTTCCGGGTCGTCGCCGTTCACGTGGAAGATCGGCGCCTGGATCATGCGGGCGACGTCCGTGGCGTACACACTCGAACGCGCCGACAGCGGCGAGGTTGTGAAGCCGACCTGGTTGTTGACCACGACGTGCACGGTGCCGCCGGTGCGATAGCCGCGAAGTTGCGAGAAGTTAAGGGTTTCGGCGACCACGCCCTGACCCGCGAACGCCGCGTCGCCGTGAATCGCGACGGCCAGTACGGGGTACGCGGCGCCACGATTCAAAACGTCCTGCTTGGCGCGCACGACGCCTTCGAGCACCGGGTCGACGGCCTCGAGATGGCTGGGGTTCGAGGCCAGCGACACCCTGATCTGCGCTGCGTTGTCGGCCGCGTTGTCGCCAGCCCGGTAAACGCCCTCCGCGCCGAGGTGGTACTTCACGTCGCCAGAGCCGTGCGCCGACTTGGGGTCGATGTTGCCGTCGAACTCGCGGAAGATTTGACCGTAACTCTTGCCCACGATGTTCGCGAGCACGTTCAACCGGCCACGGTGCGCCATGCCGATCGTCACCTCGTCGAGCCCGATGCGCGCTGCGCCAGCGATGACGCTGTCGAGCAGCGGGATCAACGTCTCGCCGCCCTCCAACGAGAAGCGCTTCTGCCCGACGTACTTGGTCTGCAGGAACGTCTCGAATGCCTCTGCGACGTTGAGGCGGTTCAGGATGTAGCGCTGCTCTTCTGGGCTCGCCTTGGTGTGTGGCCGCTCGACCTGGCTTTGAATCCACTCGCGTTGCTCAGGATCTTGAATGTGCATGTACTCGACGCCGATCGTGCGGCAATACGAGTCGCGCAGCACACCAAGGATCTCGCGCAGCGGCATGACCGACTTGCCGCCGAAGCCGCCGGTGGCGAACTCGCGGTCGAGGTCCCACAGCGTGAGGCCGTGGTTGACGATGTCGAGGTCGGGGTGGCGCCGCATCTCGAACTCGAGCGGATTGGTGTCGGCCATCAGGTGGCCGCGCACGCGGTACGCGCGGATCAACTCGAGGATGCGGGCCGGCTTACCCACTTCGTCGTCATGGCTCGGGGCGACGTCGGGCACCCAGCGCACCGGCTCGTACGGGATGCGCAGCGCCCGGAAAAGGTCGTCGTAGAAGTCTTTTTCGCCGAGCAGCAGCCGATGGATCTCGCGCAGGAACTCGCCTGACTGCGCGCCCTGGATCACCCGATGGTCGTAGGTGGAAGTCAGCGTCATCACTTTGCTGACGGCGAGCCGGGCCAGCGTCTCGGCGGACGCGCCTTGGAATTGCGCGGGGTACTCCATAGCGCCGACGCCGACGATGCAGCCTTGACCGGGCATCAGCCGTGGCACCGAGTGCACCGTTCCGAGGGTGCCCGGATTGGTCAAGGTAATGGTCGTGCCCACGAAGTCGTCGGTGGTCAGCTTGCCCGACCGCGCGCGGCGCACGACGTCCTCGTACGCTGCGTAAAACTGCGCGAAGTCCAGGCTTTGCGCAGCCTTGATCGAAGGGACGAGAAGTTGCCGCGTCCCGTCGTCCTTTGTCATGTCGATGGCGAGGCCGAGGTTGATGTCGCGATGCCGGACGACGCCTGGCTTGCCGTTCGCGTCGGTGTACGACACGTTCATCTCGGGCAACGCCGCGGCCGCCTTGACCACGGCGTAGCCAATGATGTGAGTAAACGAGATCTTGCCGCCGCGACCGCGCTTGAGGTGGTTGTTCATCACGAGCCGGTTGTCGGCCAGCAACTTGGCGGGGATGTCGCGCACGCTGGTGGCGGTCGGGACGGAGAGGCTCGCCTCCATGTTGGTGACCGTGCGCGCCGCTGCCCCTTTGAGCGGCACGATCTCGTCGGGGACGGTGGCCTCCTCCGCGCCATCGTCGGACGACGTGGGGGCGGCAAGTTGACCCGGTTGAGTCGGCTGCGCGGGTTTCGGCTGCCCGGGTTTCGGCTGCCCGGCCGGCGTCGGGCGAGCGGCCTGCGACGCGACCGAGTGCTGCGGCACGGCGGGCGAGGCGGGACGGCTGGCGTTCTCGGCGCCGTGATCAACACCGGCGGCGCTCGGTGCGCTGGCGGTGCGCGCGACGCCCTGGCCGTTCGGCGCGGCGCTCGCCGGCTTGGCGGCCGTCTCGGTCGGCGCGCCCGGCACCGACGTCGCACCCGACTGGGAATAGTCGGAGAAGAAGTCCCACCACGCCTTGTCGACCGAGGAAGGGTCCTTCAAGTATTGCTGGTACATCTCATCGACAAGCCACTCGTTGGCACCGAACCCGGCAAACGGGTGGGCTGAGGTGGAGGACACCGCGGCGATCGCCTCTTCGACTGTGCCGACGGGTTAACGCCCGTCAACGTGTGCTGGCAACAACGGGCCGGTTGGCGCGCCTTCGGGCGAGAACCGCGCCCACCGGTCAACTGACCAGGCTACCCGGCCATTTGGCGCCATAGAACGCGGCACGGTGTGTTGATCTGCTCACACGATCGGACTGGCCACCAGGCGCGATTCGACTAAGTGGACCTTGCGATCGGGCTATTGCGGGGCTATCTTCGGCGCTCCTTCGCCAGGTCCAGCCCGGTTTCCGGCTAGCATCGCGGCCAGTCCGACTATTGCCGACCGGAGAACCGCCAGCCTCGTGATTCCTCGACGCCGTCCCGCCCGCCTCGCCGGGCGAGTAGCGCGGCACCGATGGCGAAATGTCGCGGCGGCGGCGGTCGCGCTCGTCACCGCCGCCACGATCCTCCCGGTCGCGGGCGGTTCGGCGTTCGCCGCCAACGCGAAGCCGCCCACCGCGCAGCAGCTTGCCGCGATCAAGGCCGACGCGGCCGCGGTGCAGGCCCGCCTCTCGGCAGGGGCGAAGAAGCTCGACGCCGCGAGGGCGCAGCTCACCCAGCTTCAATCGAAGGCGTCGGCCGCGTCCGACGCGGCCGACAAGCTCGACGCGAAGTTGGCCGGGCTGCGACGGCAGATATCGCGATTCGCCGGCGACCTCTACGAGAACCCGATGCCCGACATGATCACCCGGGTGCTCTCGGACGACGACGTCGACCGGTCGATCCAGGCGGCGCAGCTGCTCAAGTTCGCGAACGGCAGCCGCACCGAGGTGTTGCGGCAGGTCGCGGTCGACGGACAGCAGGCAAAGGTGCTGCGGGCCACCGCAGCGCAAAATGTGAAGGCGGCAGACGCCGTCCAGAAGTCGATCAGCCAGCAGGTCAAGTCGCTGCAGGCGGAGTCCGCGAAGGCCGCCGCGCGCTTGCAGGCGGCCCAAGTCGCTTATCAAAAGGAGCAGGCCCGGCTCGCCGCCGAGCGGGCCGCGAAGGCGAAGGCCGCGCGCGACGAGGCGGCGCGTGCGGCGGCGGCCAGGCGGGCGGCGGCGTTGGCGACCGACAGCGCGATGGCGGTTTCCGACTGCCACAGTCGGGGCGGCTACCCTTCGGGCGCGTGGGGCGGCTACTCCGACGGGTTGATCCCCGGCTCCGAGTTGTGCGCGATCGTCGGTGGCGGCCGGTTGCGCCCTGACGCCGCCATCGCGTTCAACAAGATGTCGCAGGCCTACGCGCGCACGTTCGGCCACGCGATCTGTGTCACCGAGGCCTACCGTAGCTACGCCGCGCAGGTCGCGGTGTTCCGGAAACGGCCGTCGTTCGCGGCCGTTCCGGGCACCAGCAACCACGGCTGGGGGCTCGCGGTCGACCTCGGCTGCGGCGTTCAGAACTACGGCTCAGCGCAGTACCGCTGGATGACCGCACACGCCGGCGCGTACGGCTGGGTGCACCCGTCGTGGGCGCTGCACAACCCGTTCGAGCCGTGGCACTGGGAGTTCGGCCACCCCTAGAGTGGCCAGCCGCGGCGGCTCTCGGCGGCCCCGGCGGCCCTCAGCGGCCTCAGCGGCCTATGCCAGCGCGGCGAGCGGGTTCTCGAGCAGCCCGACCAGGTCGGCGAGGAACTTCGCGGCGGTCGCGCCATCGAGCGCGCGGTGGTCGACCGACAGCGTCACCCGCATCGTGTGGCCGACGACGATGGCGCCGTCGCGCACCACCGGCTCTTGCTTGGTGGTTCCGACGGCGAGGATGGCCGCCTCCGGCGGGTTGATGACCGCGGTGAACTCGTCGACGCCGAACATCCCGAGGTTGCTCATCGAGAACGTCGAGCCGGTGAACTCCTCAGGCTTGAGCTTGCCCGCCCGCGCCCGCGTCGCCAGATCGCGAGTTTGCGCGGAGATCTGGGTGATCGTGAGCGTGTCGGCGTCGCGAATCACCGGCACAATCAGCCCCTCAGGCAGCGCCACCGCCACGCCGACATGGATTCGCCGGTGCCGCAGCAGCTTGTCGCCGGTGAACGAGACGTTGACCTCCGGGTGCGCGCGCAGCGCCATCGCGATCGCCTTCACGATGACGTCGTTGACGCTCACCTTGACCGGCTGACCGTCACCTGCGACCGCGGCCAACCCGGCGTTGATGCGGGCACGCGCCGCGACCAGCTCGTCGGCGTCGACGACACGGGTCACGTAGAAGTGCGGAGCCTGCTGCATGCTCTCGGTGAGCCGCTTCGCGGTGATGCGCCGCACGTTGTTGAGGGGCACCTCCTCCACGTCGGGCCCTGCGGCTGCACTGGAGCCGGTTGACCGGGTCGGTGCCGGGGCGACGGCCGGCCCGCCGCCGGTGCCGCCGGTGCCAAGCGCGCTGATCGCCTGTTGCACGTCGGCGCGCACGATCCGCCCACCCGGACCCGAGCCCTGCACGGTCGACAGGTCCACTCCGGCGTCGCGAGCCATCGCCCGGGCGAGCGGCGACGCCTTCACCGTCTTGCCAGCTGACCCGTTGACCGGCGGAGCCGTTGGCGGGGCCGCCGGCGCGACCAGGGTGGCGGTGGGAGTTCCGGGCGACGCCGACACCGGCGGCTCGGGCTGCGTGTCGGCGGCGGGCGCGGCCGGCGTCGCCTCTCCGGCGCTCACCGCCGCTCCGGTGCCTCCGCCGGCGCCCGCGCCTGAGCCGTCGCCGATGACCGCGATGATCTCGCCGATCGGCACCGTCTTGCCCGCCTCGACGACGATGCGCTCCAGCACGCCGGAGTCGTAGGCCTCGAGCTCCATCGTGGCCTTGTCGGTCTCGATCTCGGCGAGGACGTCACCTTTCTCGACGCGGTCGCCGACGTTCTTCGTCCATGTGCTGACCGTGCCCTCCTGCATCGTGTCGGACAGGCGTGGCATGAAGACTTCGGGCATGGCTACTCCTGCTTCTCCTTCAGCCGCGGAAGCGGGTGGCGTCGAGGGTCTCGTGGATGACCTTCACGAGGGCGGTGGCGTCGGGCAGCGCCGCGAGTTCGAGCGGTTTGGCGTAGGGCAACGGCACCTCGGCCGCGGCGACCCGCCGCACCGGCGCGTCAAGGTAGTCGAACGCGCCTTCTTGGATGGTGGCGGCGATCTCGGCGCCCACGCCGTAGGAGAGCCAGTCCTCCTCGAGCACAACGGCCTTGCCGGTCTTCTTGACCGACTCGACGATCGTGCCGCGGTCGAGTGGGCGCAGCGAGCGCAGGTCGACGACCTCGGCTGAGATGCCTTCGTCTTCCTCCAGCCGCTTGGCGACGTCCAACGCGACGGCGGCCATCCGCGAGTACGACACGATCGTGATGTCGGTGCCTTCCTTCATCACGGCGGCCTTGCCGATCTCGGTGACGTAGTCGCCTTCGGGCACCTCGCCCTTGGTGTTGTAGAGCGCGAGATGCTCGATGAACATCACCGGGTCGTCGTCGCGGATCGACGCCGCGAGCAGGCCCTTCGCGTCGGCCGGGGTGGCCGGCACGACCACTTTCAGGCCCGGCACGTGGGCGTACCAGACCTCGAGGTTTTGCGAGTGGGTCGCGGCGAGCTGCTGCCCGCCGCCGCCCGGGGTGCGGATCACCATAGGCACCGGGGACTGACCGCCGAACATGGCGTGGATCTTGGCGGCGTGGTTGACGATCTGGTCCATCGCCACGAGGATGAAGTTGAGGGTCATGATCTCCACGACGGGCCGCCGGCCGAGCATCGCGGCGCCGATTGCGGCTCCGACGAAGCCTTCCTCCGAGATCGGTGT
>JAICLV010000021.1 GCA_025925185.1 Acidothermaceae bacterium | reverse complement strand
TCGAGTTGGTCGCCTGCGGGCTGCTCGCCGGCGGGCACGTGCTGCTCCAAGACGTGCCTGGAAGCGGCAAGACGACAATCGCTCGGGCGTTCGCCCGCTCTGTCGGCGGCACTTTCCGCCGGATTCAGGCGACCGCCGACCTGTTGCCTGGCGACATCACCGGATCGTCGGTCTGGGAGCCCGATCGGCACGGCTTCGCCTTCGTCCCAGGGCCCCTGTTCGCGCACGTCGTCCTCGTCGACGAGCTCAACCGGGCGACGCCGCGCGCGCAGTCGGCGTTGCTCGAGGCGATGGACGAAGGCGCGGCGACCGTCGATGGCGTTCGCCACCCACTCCCTGACCCGTTTTTCCTCGTGGCGACGCAAAATCCGCTCGATCAGCACGGCACCTACCCGCTACCCGAAGGGCAGCTCGACCGGTTCGCCATCGCGCTGCGGCTCGGCGACAACGACGCCGTGACCGAGCGGCGCGTCGTCCGAGAGCAATTGCGTCGGGCCACCGTCGACGACCTCGCGCCGGTCGTGTTGCCGGACGAGTTGCGCGCCGTTCAGGCGATCGTCCGCGACACCCACATCGCGGACGCGGTGCTCGACTATGCCGTCAACGTCGTGCGCGCGACTCGGACGCATCCCGGCGTGCGGATCGGCGCCAGTTCGCGAGCCGCGCTCGCGTTGGCCAGATGCGCGCAGGCGCGCGCCGTCGTCCTCGGCCGTGAGTACGTGCTGCCGGACGACGTGAAGGTGCTCGCGCCGTTCGCCCTCGGGCACCGGCTGGTGCTGCACCGTGCGCACCAGCAGCGCCCGCTCGTCGACTCCTTCGAGGCCGGCGCCGCCGTCGTCGCGGAGGCGATGGCGGGAGTGCCGGTGCCCGTGCGGCGCGACTGATCCCGTGAAGCGTCGGGTGACCTGCCGGTGAGGCGGCTCGCGGGCTTTCGGGCCGGCCGGTCGCTGCAGCCGGTTCTCACCGCCGCGACCGCGCTCGTCGTCCTGGCCGCCCTCACCCGAAGCGAGTGGCTGCAGGTCGTCGCGTGCGGGCTGTTCGGCATCATCGTGTCGTCCGCGCTGTCGTTGGTCCTCGACAAAGGGTGCGAGGTCACCTTGCGGCACCCCAACGACCTTGTCGTCGGCGAGCCGGTCGAAATCTGTTTCACCGTCGAGAATCACGCGTTGCGGCGCAGCCGGCCGCTCGCGTTGCGCTACGAGCTGGTCGCCGCCCGGCCACTCGCGGCGACCGTCACGGTGTACGTCGATGCCGTGCCGCCGGGCGAGCAGGTCGAGGCGCGCGCGACATTGCTGCCGGAGGCGCGTGGGGAGGCTGCGCAGGCGCGCTGGTCGGTGGCCCAACTCGGCGCGTTCGGGTTGTTCACGATCAAGCCGGTGCGCACGTTGGAGCGACGCGTGGTCGTCGCCCCGGCGGCGGCGCCGCCCGTCGCGCTGCACTTCGACGGCGGGGCCCTCGATGGATCAGGCGTCTTGCGGGCGGGCCTGGACGTGCGTGGCCTGCGCGAGTGGCAACCGGGGGACGCGGCGCGCCACGTGCACTGGCGGGCGACGGCCCGCACCGGGGAGATTCGTGTTCTCGATCGCGGCGATCCGTCGCACGGCGCACTCGGCATTCTTCTCGCCGGACGCGCGGGCGAGCCGCGCTTCGAGTCGGTGCTCGCGACCACGGCGGCGACGGTCCGACTCGCGATGGACGACGGCGCCGACTGCTACGCGTGGCTTGAGCAACCCGGCGCGGGCTGCTTCGGGCTTTTGACGACGGCATCGAGCGCGACGCCTTTCACCCGCGTCGAACAAGCCGGATTGGCTTCTCCTCAAGGGTTTTCGCACCTGCTTGAGCACGTCGGCGCGGGTGGTCGGCTGTTGCTCGCCGTCGCGGACGACGTGCCACCGAGGTGGGTGGCGCAGGTGCGCGACGTCGCCTCGTCGTCCGGTATCGAGGTCGTCGACATGCGGGAGTTCGCGTGACGGCGGACATCACGCGCGCCGACCTGGAAGCGCAGAACACTCGCGCGACCCGGGTCGCGTTCGTCGTCGCCGGCGCCTGCGGCGATTTCGCGGTGCAGCCGTTGGCGCCGGTCCCCGCGTGGCTCACGCTGCTGACGCTGTTCGTCGTCGTCGGCGCGGCGTCCGTGGGCCAGCCGTTCAACTCGCCGACGTCCCTCTCCGGCGTGCGCGCACCCTGGCGGGCGTGGCCGTTGCGCCAACTCGTCGCGGTCGTGGTGATCGGCCTCGCGGGCGTGGAGGCGCTCACCCAGCTTCGGCCGGGCGACGTCCAGTCCGAGGGCCAGACGCTCGCGATGCTGATGCTGTTCGTGCAGTTCGCGCACGCCCTCGCCGCCCGCACCCGACGCGAGACCGGGCTCGGCTGCGGAGTCGTGGTGGCCACGCTCGCCGTGGCGGCGGTCTTCGGCGGCGACGTCACGTTGGTGGCACCGATGACGCTGGCTATCGCTGGTGTCGGGGTCACGGCGGCACTGTTGCAGCGTGGCGCCCTCCTCGAGTCGGCCACGGCGGTGTCCGCGGGCGGGGCACGGGCCGCGGTGCGTGGGTGTGCCGCGCCGCTGGCCATCGCGCTGGCGGTCGGCGCGCTGCTGTTCATGGTGCTGCCCGACACGCCTCGGCTTCGCCCGCACGCGTCGCTCAACGCGGCCGGTCGGTTCGCGGCGGGGGAGCGCGGGGTCTTCGGTGTCGGGGCGGTCGGCGGCAACACGCTTGACTTGAACACCCGGGGCAAGCTCTCAGACGCGCCGGTGCTCGAGGTTGACGCGAGCGCGCCGCAGTACTGGCAAGGCGCGGTGTTCTCCGACTTCGACGGGCGGTCGTGGCACGCCTCCCGGCCCGGCCTGGCGCCGCTGTGGGCCAACGTGGACGGCGCGCTGCGTCCGACCGGGGTGGCCCGGCCTTTCGGGCAGGTCGGCACCGACACCGCCACGGTGCTGGCGAGCGGGGGCCTCGACGTGGTCCTGGCGCCAGGCACGCCAACCGGTTACGCGGGTCCCGGCACCGTGATCTCCGACCTCGACGGCAACGCGCGATTCATCGACGACCGGCCCGGCGCGCGCGCCAGCTACACGGTGGCGTCCGTCGCGGCAACCGCCGCGGACGACGCGCTGCGCGCCGCCGCCGGCGCAGATCCCGGCGACACTCGCTGGACGGCGGTGCCGGGGGCGATCGCGCCGAGGGTGCGGGCGCTCGCCGCGTCGTTGGCCGCGCCGACGGCGAACCGCTTCGACACCGTCGAAGCCATCGAGAACTACCTGAAGACAACACAGATCTACGACGTCGACGCGCCGTTGCCCAAGGGCGGCGACGATCCGGTCGACGATTTCTTGTTCACCTCGCATCGCGGGTTTTGCGAGCAGTTCGCCACCGCCGCGGTGGTGATGCTGCGCAGCGTCGGCGTCCCGGCCCGACTGGTCACCGGGTACGCGTTCGGCGACACCGCGTCGCAGCCCGGCACGCGGATCTTCCGGCAGCAGGACGCACACGCGTGGGTGCAGGTGTATTACCCCGGCGTCGGCTGGGTGGACAGCGACGCGACGCCTCCCGGCGCCGCGTCCGCCGCCGCGTCGTCCGGCTCGTCGTCGGTGCGCGCGCAGGTCGCGGACGCGTTGCAGACCGCCTGGAAGCGGGTGCCGCACGGCCGGGTTGGCGCTTTCGTCGCTGTCTGCGTGGCGTTGATGATGGGCCTGGCGGTGAGTGCGCTCGTCGGGCGCCGGATGGTGCGGCGGCGGCGCATCGCGCGCGCGGCCGGGTCGGCGGACGACGGGCCGGTGCTCGCCGCGTACCTGCGGCTCGAGCGCGCCCTCGCGGCGCAACAGCGGGCTCGCGCGCCGGGGGAGACGTTCGGCGAGTTCGCCCGGCGGCTCGGCGGGCTGGTGGTCGGCGCGGGCGACGTCGCCCGCGCGATGCGCGCCCTGGAGCGGGAGTGCTACGCGGGGGATGGCCGCCGTCCGTCGCCGGACGACGTCGCGGCGGCGCTCGCCGTCTTCGACCGGTTGCGCGCCGCGGTCAACGACGACGTCCCGGTGGTTGTCGGAGCCGCCGGCGGGGCCGGCGGCTCAGATCGGGGCGTGGGCCGCCGATAGGGAGGCACTTCGCATGGATGCGACGGAGGAACACGAGGATGGACCCTCAGGCTCAACTTGCCCTGGTCGACGACACGTTCGACTCGGTGCCGGACGGCTACGCGACCGAGTCGCGCTCGCTCGCCGAGGACGCCGCGATGCGGCTGATCTCGAACGTCGAGCAGGTCGTGCACGGTCGGCGCGCCGCTGTCGAGTTGATGGTCGCCGGCTTGCTCGCGGGCGGTCACGTGCTTGTGCAGGACGTCCCCGGAAGCGGCAAGACGACCCTCGCCCACGCCGTCGCCCGATCCGTCGGCGGCGACTTCCGCCGCATCCAATGCACCGCCGACCTGCTCCCTGGCGACATCACCGGCTCGGCGATGTGGAACCCGTCGAAGCAGCAGTTCAGCTTCGTCGCCGGTCCGATTTTCGCGAACGTGTTGCTGGTCGACGAGCTGAACCGCGCGACGCCACGGGCACAGTCGGCGTTGCTGGAGGCGATGGACGAGGCGACGGTCACCGTCGACGGGGTGCGCCATGACTTGCCGAACCCCTTTTTCGTCGTGGCGACGCAGAATCCGAGCGACCAGTACGGCACGTATCCATTGCCGGAAGGCCAGCTCGACCGGTTCGCGCTCGGCTTGAGCCTGGGCCCTAACGACCGCGCGACCGAGCGGCGGGTGATGCGCGAGCAGCTCATCCGCGCCACGGTCGGTGACCTGCAGCCGGTCCTCGCGCCCGAGGAGTTGCGTTGGCTGCAGCTCGAGGTGCGGCGCACCTACGTCGCCGACGCGGTACTCGACTTCTGTCTCGCCGTGGTCGCCGCCACCCGTGAGCATCCCGACGTGCGGGTGGGCGCGAGCTCGCGCGCGGCGCTGTCGTTGTTGCGTTGCGCGCAGGCCCGGGCGTTGGTCGCCGGCCGCAACTACGTCGTCCCCGACGACATCAAGCTGCTGGCGCCGACCGCGTTGGGACACCGCGTCGTGTTGGCGCCCGGCGTCGGCGGCCCGGTGTCAGCCAGCGGGACGCCGGCCGGCGTCGCCGTCGTCCGCGAGGTGCTCGCCTCCGTTCCCGTTCCTCTGCGTTCGTGAAGCGGGGACGACAATGTCCCCGCTGTCCCTTCGTTCGCGCCATCTGCACGTCGCGCAAAGCGTCTGGCCGACCCTCGGTGGCGCTGCGGCGGCGTTCGCGCTCGCCGCGTACGAGCGACTGGTGTGGCCGCAACTGATCGGCTGCGTGCTAGTCGGCATGGTGATGATTTCCCTTGCCGCCGTTGCGTTTCCGGTGCGTTTCGCCGTGACGGTCGACGCGCCGTCGCGGGTGCGGCAAGGCATGCCCTTCGACATCGCGATTCGGATCGCGAACACCTCGCGATTCGCGCGCGGCGCGGTTTTAGTGCGCCAGGGCTGGCGCGGGCGTCGCACGCTGATCGAGGATTTCGCGGGCTATGTCGACACCGTGCCCGCTCGCGACGCGGTCGTGTTGCGGACGACGCGGACGCCGTTACGGCGTGGGGTGGCCAGTAGCGTGCAGGTCGAGATCGAGATCGCCGCGCCCTTCGGGTTCTTCTCCCGGGTGTCGCGGCATCGGGTGGCCCGGCCGCTGGTGGTGCTGCCCACGCCGCTCGCCGCGGTGCAACTGCCGGTGGGCGACGGGCACCAGCCGACCGGTGTGGGCGCGCGAGTTTTCGACGTCGACATCCGAGGCGTGCGGGACTGGCGGCCCGGTGACCGCATCTCGCAGGTGCATTGGCGCTCGGTCGTGCGAACCGGCCGGATGACGGTCTGGGAACGCGATGGCAGGTCATCCGGGTCGTTGTCGATTATCGTGCTCGCCCCGGCTCGGCGCGGCCGTGCGGTGACCGACGACGCTTTCGAGACGGGGATCGGCGTCGTCGCCGCCGCCGGTATCGCCGCGCTGCATGGCAGTGCGCCGATTTGCCTTGTGGCACAAGAGAAAAAGACATACCCGCTGGTGCGCCACCCCACCAGCGAGGGCGAGCTGTTGGACTGCCTCGCCGCGATCGACGTGTCTGGTCGACCGAGTCGCGAGCTGCTTGAGCACGCGCTGTCGCACGCGGCGGACGGCGGGTTGCTCGTCGTGCTGGCGAGCTCGGCGACTCCCGCTTCGTGGCGAGCGGCCGTGTTCGACACGGCCGCGGCGGTCGGGGCGATGGCGATCGACGCGACCGACCTGCTGCCCGTCGAGCACCGGGCGTCGGCATGACCGACCGCAATGAGACCCTGCGGCGTAACGACTTTTGGGCGTTCGCGCTACTGATCGTCGCGGGCGTCGCCGCGCAGCTGGCGATGTGGAGCGCGAGCCATCGCGACGCCTACCTGCTCGCGGTGCCACTGTTGTTGCTCGTCGCGGGAGCGAGCGCCTGGCAGCGCGGCCGTGCGCTTGCAGCGCCGGTTCGAGTCGGGCTGCAAGGAGCAAAGCTCGTCGCCTGCCTGGGGTTGCTGGCGTACTTCTTCACCAGCGGCGTCATCGTGCTGCCACAGCACACCGTCGCGCACGCCGCCGCGCGACCGTCGATGACCGCCGCTGTCGGCGGCATCCTGCTCGTCGTCCAGTTGATCCAGTCGGCGACCGCGACCACGCGACGCGACCTCTCGCTCGGCGCCCCCGCGGTGTGCGCGATGCTGACCCAGGCCGGAGTGGCAGCGCGCGACGCCGCGCCCGCTCCGGCTTTCGCCGTCGCAATGGTCGCGATGGTGGGCGGCGTCGCGTTGGTGTATCGGGGGGAGTTGCTCGACGAGTCGGCGGCGGTCGCGGCGTCGAAGCGTATTTTCGTTGTGCCATCGGTGGTCTTGCAGGTCGTGGCGGTTGCTGCCGTGGTGTTTGTGTTGGCGCCGAACTCGTTGCAGTTGCACGCCCGGCCGGTGTCGCACACGCAATCGCAGGGACCGGCGGCGCCGCAGGCTGACGGGGGCGGGGCGACGCCGGTGGTCGATCCGCACAGCCAGGCGATCGCCGACCCCGCTGCCGGGCGCCTCGATCTTCGGGTACGCGGCGCGCTGTCAAACGCGCCGGTTTTCGTCGTCGAAGCCGCCGCGCCCGCCTATTGGCAAGGCGCGGTGTACGACCGCTACGACGGCGCGAGTTGGACGATGAGCGGAGACTCGACTCGTCGTCCGTGGTCGATTGACACGACGACGACACCGGCGACTCAGCGTGCGCCGGCCGACCAGCAGGCGGCCGGGGGTGGCCTTCAATCTCGAACCGACAGCGTGCAAATCGTCACGTCGCAGGTGCAGCACGTGGTCTTCGCACCGGGCCGGGCGACCACGTATGCCGGGCCCGGGACAGTGAGCTCGGACGGTGACGGTAATCCGCGCCTCGCGGTCAGCGGCGGCGGCCCTCCCTCGGCCCGTGACTACAACGTGGTGTCGACCAAGCCGAACCCCGACGCGTCGGCCAACCCGGCCATCGACAATCGCGACCCGCGCTGGTTGCAGTTGCCCGCCGACTTGCCGGAGCGGGTGACCGCGCTGTCGCACCAGTTGATCGGTACCGCGCCGTCGCGCACCGACGCGGTGCGAGCAGTGGAGGACTACCTGCGCGGTCACGCTACCTACGACCTCGACGCGCCGGTGCCCCCAGCTGGTGAGGACGCCGTCGACAGCTTCCTGTTCGTTACACACCAAGGGTTCTGCGAGCAGTTCGCGACCGCGGCAGTGGTGCTGCTTCGGGCCGCCGGCATCCCGACGCGGTTGGTGACCGGCTACTCGCAGGGCGACCTGGCGAGCGATCCGGGTCGGCGGGTCATGCGGGCCACCGACGCGCACGCGTGGGTCCAGGTGTGGTTCCCCGGCGTCGGTTGGATCGACTCCGACCCGACGGCCACGTCGGTGCTGGGCAAAGCGGCGTCGGCGACGCCGGGTGCCACGGCGACGCCGACCACCAAGTCGCAACTGCCGCCGGACGAAGCGGCCACGTTGCCGTCCTCCGCCGCGAGTGAGGCGCCGACCGCAGCGCCGAGCGCCTCGCCCACACCGCAACCGGCGCCCGCGCAGGCGTCGTCCGGCAAGTCGGAGAAGACCGGGATCGGCCGCGCGGTGTCGTCGATGCCAGGCGGCCGGTTCGGTGCGGTGGTGCTGGTCGTCGTGTTCCTAGCCGCAGCCAGGTTGCTGGTGGTGATGGGACGGCGGCGAGCGGTGCGGCGACGAGCGGCGCCGGCGACCGGCGCCACACCTGCCGGGGGGCCGGTGTTGCAGGCGTATCTGCGGCTCGATGACGCGCTGTCGCGGCACGGGCGGGGACGCGGGCCGGGGGGGACGGCGCGCGAGTTGCGGTCACGATTGGGCGGACTCGCAGGGCTGTCCGTTCCAGCGCCGGCGGTCGCGGCCGCCATCGATCTGCTCGAACGGGAGTGCTACGGCATGGAGCCACTCACTGAACGAGAAACCATCTTTGCGATAGACGTATTTGGACAATTACTCGTATCTCTGGCGGCCTACGAAAACACCGCCGCCCTGGCCGGTGCGAAGTAAGTCCGGATCGGGCCCAAAGTCCCGTGAACAGGTGCCGAGAGACGCGTGTGCCGCTGTGAGAGTGCCTTCGGCGCAAGGAATCTACGGCGTTAGGCGTAATCGTCCGAATACCCGCTGGAGCAAGGCGGTTGGCTGGCCGTCCATGTCGGTCCACCGATCGTTCACTCCTCTTAAAAACCCGTCAAGCAATTCATGTGCGCAACCGAAGGTCAGTTCGAGCAAAACCGAAAGCACCTCGACCTTCTAGGAGTTCACATGTCCAAGCAGCCCGAGCGCCGGCGCCGCCTCGTTCGTGCCTTCGCTCCGGCCGTCGGTCTGCTGGCCGCCGGCCTCCTGGTCTGGCAAGGCAGCTACGCTGCCTTCAACGCCACCACGAACGACAACACCAACGCGTGGACTTCTGGCAGCATGCAGCTGACCAACAACGGTGGCGGCAACACCTACAGCGGCACCACCAGCGCGACCTTCGGTGGCAACAACCTCAAGCCGGGTGACACCGCGACGACCTGCCTCACGGTGAAGAGCACCGGCTCGATCGCCGGCAACATGCGCCTGTACCTGAGCAGCCTGGTCGACTCGACCCCGTCGCTCGCCGGGCAACTCAACCTGAGCATCACCGCAGGTGTCGCCGCAGCCGACGTCAAGTCCGACTGCACCGGCTTCCCAGCCACGGGCACGTCGACCGTCTACAGCGGCACGCTCGCCGCGCTGCCGGCCACCTACGCCCTGTCCAGCGGCACGAACGTCGCGGTCGCGAGCGGCACCGTGCTCGAGGCCTACAAGGTTCAGTGGACCTTTAACTCGGCCGCCGACAACACCTACCAGGGCAAGACGGCGACCGCCGGATTCACCTGGGAACTGCAGTAATCACCATCGCCTGACCGGTCGGCTCCCAAGTCCACGAAACACGGGGCTTGGGAGCCGACTGGCATAAGCAGACCCGCACGAAACGCGGAAAGGAGGACGCGCCGATGAGCAGCGCCACGCAACTAGCGCTCGAGCCCACGACCGCCCCGGCTCCCAAGCGGCGCGACTTCGGTTCCTCCGCGCGCCTTTGGGGCGGCTTCTTCGGCCGGGCCTGGCTGTGGTTTGTGGCCGGCTGCCTCGTCGTGACCTTCGTGCCGATGCTCTTCGGCTGGCGGCCTTACGTCATCGAGTCGGGCTCGATGCAGCCGCGCATCAAGGTCGGCGACGTCATCTTGTCTTCTCCCGAGCACGACGCGAAGAAGCTGCTCGGGCATGTCACGGTCTTCAAGGACCCGGACGCCTACCGCGCGGGGACGGTCAAGTCGCACCGGGTCATCTCGATCAACGACAACGGCACCCTTGTCACGAAGGGCGACGCCAACCCCACCGCCGACCCGACTCCGGTGCCGATGTCCGACGTCAAAGGCATCGGCCGGCTGCTCGTGCGCTGGATCGGGCTGCCGCTCGTGTGGGTGCAAAACGGCGCCTGGTTGAAACTAGGCGTGCTTGTTCTGACGTTCTGGATCTCCGCCGTCCTCGTCGTCCGAGACCACGACGAGCCGATCACCGACGAGGACGACGACGAGACCGGCGATGGCGACGGCGGTCTTGATGGCGACAACAGCGAGGTCACCGACGAGGTCGACGACCTCGACGAGTTCGTGCACGTTGACGACGAGATCGTCGACGACGGCGTCGGCGCGCCCGCGCGCTGGAAGCCACGCGGCTCCGCAAGTGGCTGGCTCGGCTGGCTCGGCCGGTCTCAGCACCGTCGCGCGCTCAGCAGGCCCGAGATCGCGAAGATGGTCGGCGCCCGCACCGCCGTGGTCACCGTCACGGCGGGCGCTCTGCTGCTCCCGACCAGCCAGGCCGCGTTCTCCGCGACCACCTCGGCCCTCGGGTCGATCTGGGCCACCGCGGCGTCGTTCGGTCCGAGCTACACCAATGACACCAAGGCGCTAAACCCCTATCTGTACTGGAAGCTCGACGACGCCACGGGACAAAACGTCGCGATCGACTACTCGGGCAACAACCGCAGCGGTCAATACAGCCCGACGCCGTCCGGCACGACGCCGTGGACCATGCAGCAGACGGGCGGCTTGACGGGCCAGTCACCGAACCTCGCGGTCAGCGCGGCGGGTGGCGTCAACAACAACACGACGTGCGTCACCACGAATGCCGCGCCGCAAAACCCGGCGGTTAACACCTATAGCGAAATCATTTGGTTCAAGACGACGTCGAGCCAGAGTGGCAAGCTCATCGGCTTCGAGAGTTCGCAGACCGGCGTCTCGAACAGCAACAACGGCGGCCAATACGACCGGCACATCTACATGGACGGCAACGGCGCGCTGACGTTCGGCGTCTGGACCGGCGGGACGACCACCGTGAGTTCCGGGGCCGGCTACAACGACGGCCAGTGGCACATGGCCGTCGCCACGATGGGTTCGACCAGCGGCATGCGGCTGTACGTCGACGACGTGCTCGTTGGGTCGCGCGCTTACGTGAACTCGCAGGACTACACCGCCCTTGGCGGCGGGTGGTGGCGCGTCGGCTGTGGCAACCTGTCGGGCTGGGGCAGCTACACCACGCAGACCAACTACGGCTTCACCGGCTCCCTCGACGAGGCGACCGTGTACACCACGGAGATCTCGGCCGCCGACGTCGACAAGTTGTGGACCGACATCAACCCCAAGCCGGTCATCACGGGCCTCGTGAACGGCGACTTCGAGACCGGCGGAATCTCGCCGTGGACCTGCACCGCTGGATCGGGAATCTCGACCAACCAGCACGGTGGAACGTACGCCGCAGCTCTGGCGCCGTACGGAGCATTTCAGACTGGCGAGTGCGACCAGGCGATCACGTTACTGCCCAACCACACCTACACGCTCTCGGCGTACGGGGTGCGAGCCACGATAGGTGTGACCGGCGGCGCTTCGGGATCCGATTCGACCACCAACAAGAACTACCGACAGCTCAACTTCAGCTTCACCACCGACGCGACCGGCATCGTCACCGTCTACGCGCAGGGAACGAGCGCGTTCAACACCGGCTACATCGACGACATCACCATCAGCTAGCCGCGTCAAAACAGACGGGACGAGGGGTCGTCGGCCCCGCGTAGCGCGTCGTAGTCGAGCGTCACGCAGTCGATCCCTCGGTCGACGGCCAGCACCCGCGCCTGCGGCTTGATCTCCTGCGCCGCGAAAACCCCGCGCACCGGCGCGAGCAGCGGGTCGCGGTTCAGCAACTCCAGGTAGCGGGTGAGCTGCTCGACGCCGTCGATCTCGCCGCGCCGCTTCACCTCGACGGCGACCGACAGCCCGTATGCGTCGCGGCACAGCAGGTCGACCGGGCCGATCGCGGTCGGGTATTCCCTACGCACCAACGAGAATCCGTCGCCCAGCGCGGTCGGCTGGGCGGCGAGCAGCGCCTGCAGGTGCGCCTCGACGCCGTCCTTCACCAGCCCTGGGTCGACACCCAGTTCGTGAGTGGAGTCGTGCAGCACTTCCTCGAGCGTCACCCGCAGCTGTTCGCCCGCCTTGTTGGTGACGGTCCACACGCCAGGCGCCTCTTGCAGCACGCACGGCGGGCTCATCCAGTTCAGCGGCTTGTAAGCACGATCGTCGGCGTGGATCGAGACCGACCCGTCGGCCTTCACCAATATCAACCGCTGCGCGCTCGGTAGGTGAGCGGTCAGCCGACCGATGTAGTCGACGCTGCACCGCGCAATCACCAGCCGCACGCCCGCCACCGTAGCGGACGTAGATTTCCACCATGGCCGCCGACTCGTCCGAACTCGCGTACGACGCGATCATCCTCGCGGGCGGGGCGGGCAAGCGGCTAGGGGGAGCCGACAAGGCGTTGCTGGCGGTCGGCGCCCAAACCCTGCTCGATCGCGCACTCGACGCCGTCGGACAGGCGGGCCGGGTGCTCGTCGTTGGCCCACCACGCGACACCCGCAGACCCGTCGTCTTCACCCAGGAGGAGCCAGCCGGCGGCGGCCCGGCGGCCGCCATCGCGCACGCCGCCCACGTCGTCCAAGCAAATGTCGTCGTCGTGCTCGCGGTCGACGTCCCGTTCGCGGCGGGCGCGTTGCCGCGGCTGCTCGCCGCGTTGCCCGGTCACGACGCGGCGATGCTCCTCGACGACGAAGGCAACCGCCAACCGCTCATCGCCGTCTACCGCGCAGACGCCCTGAGGGCCCGCGCGAGTGCGGCCGCGTGGGCGAATCGATCGGTGCGCGCGTTCGTCGAGCCGTTCAGGGTCGCGGAGGTCAGAGCGGAGCGGAACGAGGCGCTCGACTGCGACACCCCGGACGACGTGACCGTCGCGAATCGGGCCGCGCTTCAGCTCGGCAATGGCTCCTCGGGCACCGAGTCGTTGTTATCCCAGTTGGCGGCGAGCGCCCTGATGCGCTTGGCCGCCTCCTCGATCTCGACACCGCTCTCGACGGCACGGCCGAGCAAGAACGTCGTCATCGGCGCGGCCGGCCGGTTGACACCGTGCGCGACGTCGCGCGCCACGTCCAGCACCTCGGCGGGGGCGGCGGTCAGCGTGATGCCAAGCTCGCCGCACACGGTGGTCACCCAGGAGTCAAGCTCGCTCATCGTTGCCTTTCGGTCGCGGTGCGCTCGGCGCTACGGATCAGCGCTGAGCTTGGAACATCCAATAATGCTTCTCCAGGTCGGCGGTGACCTCGATCAGGATGTCCTGCGTCACCGGATCGGGCTTCTCAGTCGCCTCCACTCGCTCACGCATCCGGGCCACCACAGACCCGAGCCGCTCAACGAACGACGCGATCACCTTGTCGTCTTGCAGGTAGCCGGCGTCGAGCGATCCCAGCTCGCTGGTTTCGGCGACCGTGCGCGCGCGGCCGTCGGGGTTGACGCCCAACGTGACCGCCCGCTCCGCGACGGTGTCGGAGTGCAGGCGGGCGGACGCGACCACCTCGTCCAACTGCAGATGGATGCTGCGGAAGTGGTGACCGACCAGGTTCCAGTGCGCCTGCTTACCCTGCAGCGAAAGGTCGATCAGGTCGACGAGCGCGCCTTGCAGCGCCTTGCCGACGGTGCCGCGAGCGCTTTCATCGAGAGGGCTTTTGATCGCGGCCATGGTCATCTCCTAGCTGTGCGGTTAGTTGCTGTCTGGTAGGTCTTGCCACCAGCGCTCCAACCGACACCTCCGCAGAGGCTTAGGCTGCGACTGTGAGCAGGATCACCGGACGCGCCCGAGTGCGGCACATCGACGGCGAGTCGCAGGTCGAGCGGCTCGAGACGCTCGCCGCCGAGGAGCCGCTCGAGATCCGCGTCGACGGCGAGGCGATCGCGGTCACCATGCGCACACCCGGCGACGACTTCGACCTGGTCGCGGGATTCGCGCTCTCCGAGGCCTTGATCGCGAGCCCCGCCGACCTCGCCGGCCTGCGCTACTGCGCCGGAGCCGACGCCGACGGCCGCAACACCTACAACGTCATCGACCTCGTTTTCTCGGACGCCGCGGCGCGTCCCGCGCCGACGATCAGCCGCAACTTCTACACGACCAGCTCGTGCGGCGTCTGCGGCAAGGCCAGCATCGACGCCGTTCGGGTGCGTTCGGCGTTCGACGTCGGCGCGGACGACGTCAAGGTCGGTCCTGGCTTGCTCGCGGCGTTGCCCGACCGGTTGCGGGCGGCGCAGAAGGTGTTCGCGTCGACCGGGGGCCTGCACGCGGCCGGATTGTTCGACGCGGCGGGCGAGATGCTCGTCTTGCGTGAGGATGTCGGCCGACACAACGCGGTCGACAAGGTGGTCGGCTGGGCGGTGCGCGAGAACCGGCTGCCACTTGCCCGCACCGTCTTGATGGTGAGCGGCCGCGCGTCGTTCGAGCTGGTGCAAAAGGCTTATGTGGCAGGTATTCCGGTGCTCGCGGCGGTCTCGGCGCCCTCGACGCTGGCCGTTGAGTTCGCCGAGTCGGTCGGCCTGACGCTGGTCGGGTTCTTGCGCGGCTCGTCGATGAACGTCTACACGGGCGCGGCGCGCGTGAGCGATCGGGCCGGCGTGTGAGTTCGGTTTGAGTCCGCGGCGTAAAAAGCCAGGCCGGCGATCCGCTGCGCCCACGTCGTCCGAGGAAGAGTTTGCGACGGGTGGCGTGCAGACCGTCGAGTTCGACCGCAACGGTGAGGAGTGGATCGTCCGACGCATCACCGGCTCGACGTCGACGAAGACCTACCGCTGCCCAGGCTGCGACCAAGAAATCCGGCCCGCGACGCCGCACTTGGTGGCCTGGCCAAGCCTCGATCTCGACCGGCGCCGGCACTGGCACACTCCGTGCTGGAACGCCCGCGACCGCCGGGCGCCTCGCTGACCGTAACTGAACGCTCGACGCGCCTCAGCCTGCGAGCAGGTCAGCCATCCAAGCCTCGACGTCGTTGGCGGCTCGAGGCAGCGCGGCGGTGAGGTTGCGGCAGCCGTCGGGAGTCACCACAACGTCGTCCTCGATGCGCACGCCGATGCCGCGCAACTCCTCGGGCACGGTGAGGTCGTCGGTCTGGAAGTACAGGCCCGGCTCCACGGTGAGCGCGTAACCCGGCTGCAACACGCCGTCGTGGTATTTCTCCTTGCGCGCGCTTGCGCAGTCGTGCACGTCGAGGCCGAGCATGTGCCCGGTGCCGTGCAGTGTGTATCGGCGGTGCAGATCGCCTTCAGGCCCGTCGAGATCGGCGGCGGAGGTGGGCAGAATTCCCCATTCCACAAGGCCTTTCGCCAGCACTCCCTGGGCCGCGCGCCAGTAGTCGTGGAAGGCCGCGCCCGGCCGAACCGCCGCTAGCGCGGCTTCCTGAGCCGCGAACACCAACTCATAAACGCGCCGTTGTGCAGGGGAAAATCGCCCGTTGATCGGGAGCGTGCGCGTGACGTCAGCGGTGTAGAAGGTGCGGCCCTCCACGCCCGCGTCAAGCAACAGCAGGTCGCCGTCGCGCACCGGCCCGTCGTCGCGGGTCCAGTGCAAGACACACGCGTTTGAGCCGGCCGCCGCAATGCTGCCGTAGCCGACGTCGTTTCCTTCGACCCGGGCGCGTCGCCAGAACGTGCCCTCGATCCAGCGCTCACTGGTCTGCTTCGCGGCCGACAATTCCCTTACGACGTCGGCGAATCCGCGCACGCTCGCATCGCACGCGGCGGTGAGCTGCGCGATCTCCCAATCGTCCTTGACCAGGCGTAGTTCGGCGAGCGCGGTGACCAACTCGGCGTCGTCCAAGCTGAGCGGCGTGCCGATGCCGCGCAGCGCGTCGTCCAACTCATCGAGCGGGCGGGTGGGGATGGCGAGCAGCGCCGCCACGTCATCGAGGCTGGGCCGCGGGCCGGTCCACAGCGAGCCGTAGACGCGATCGCGGTAGAACTCCTCACTCTCGTCGCGTGGGGCGCTCCGGCGGGCGAACAACGTCGCGCTGTGCGTGCCGCCTTCGGGCGCCATCACCAGCACGGCGTCGGGGTCGCCGGAGCCGGTGAGCCAGATGAAGTCGCTGCTCGCGCGGTACGGATAGTGCACGTCGTTGTTGCGCACCTTCAACTGCCCCGCGGGCACGACGATCGGTCGTCCGGGGAACGTGGCTGACAGCGCGGCCCGCCGCTTCGCCGCGTACGGCGCGACCTCGGCGGGTTCGACATGGGTCGGGGCGGGCTCGGCCCAGCCTTCGCGCATGAACGCGGTCAACGCGGGCGACACATCGACGTCGTGGCTCGCCGTCACCAACTCGGGGGCCGGGGGTGGTTCGGATGCTTCGGTGCCTGTGCTCATGACTCCATGTAACCGCAGGGCGGGTGGGTAGCGTGAGCGCATGGCGCTTCCGGTCGTGCTGCTGCATGCGTTTCCGCTGTCGAGCCGGATGTTCGAGCCGCTGCGCGCGGACCTCCCGGGAATCGAATTGCTCACTCCCGACTACGCCCCGTCGTCTTCGCTCGACGCGCTTGCCGACGACGTCGCCGCCCTGCTCGACGCCCGCGGGGTGGAGCGCGCGATCATCGGCGGCGTCTCGATGGGCGGCTACCTCACGATGGCGTTCTTGCGGCGGCATCGGTCACGAGCCGCCGCGGTCGTGCTCGCCGACACCAAGGCGGACGCGGACTCCGACGCGACGCGCGCGAACCGCTTTCGCATCGCTCAAATCTTGGACGACGAGCGCAGCGGCCGGGTGCTGTTGGAGGAGGTGCTGCCGACGTTGATCGGGGAGACGACGAAGTGCGACCGGCCCGAGGTTGTCGAGTTCGTTACTGACCTGGTGGCGCTGACCCAGCCCGCGTCGGCGGCCGCGTGGGAGCAGGCGATGGCCGGGCGGCCCGACTCGATTGAGACGTTGCGTGCCACTGAGGTCCCGGCGCTGGTGGTCGTCGGTGCGGAGGATCTGCTCGCGCCGCCTGAGCAGGCGCGGACGATGGCCGAGGCGCTGCCTCGGTCGACGTTGGTTCAGTTGCCGGCCGCTGGGCATCTGAGCGCGGTCGAGACGCCGGGCGCGTTCGCTCTGGCGTTGCGGACCTTTGTGGCGAGTTTCTAGCTGCCGGTGTGCTGGTCGATGATCGACTTGCCCTTGTCGACCCACTGGTCGAACGCGCCCGATTGGTAGGCGACGAAGACGCCCGCGACGATGATCGCGATGAGCGCGAGCGCCACGAGCTTGCGCGCAAGCGCGAGCAGCGCCAGCAAGGCGAAGACGACGATGATCGGCACGGTGACCTTCGCCGTCGGCTCCGGCAACTTGGCAGCCACATCGTGCGCGGCCTGCGCGGCTTGTGCGACGGACAGCATCGGATGCATGCCCCGATGATGTCAGGACCGAGCGGCCTGGACGAGTTCTGTCAACACCCCGTGCAGCCCGCGCGGGTGGAGGAACGCGATCGACGCCCCCATCGAACCGTGTCTTGGCCGCTGGTCGATCAGCTCGATCCCTTGCTGGGTAAGGTATTTCAGCTCCTCGGCGACGTCGTTGACTGCGTAGCCGATGTGGTGCAGGCCCTCGCCGCGGCGGGCCAAAAAGCGGCCGACGGGCGTGTCGTCGCCGAGCGGCTCCAGCAGCTGAACGTACGAGGCGGGGCTCGTCGCGCCAGCGCCGAGGGCCAGCATGGCCTCGCGCACGCCCTGCTCGGTGTTCGTCTCTAGGGCGACCACGTCGAGGGCGAAGGTGTCGCGGTAGCGCTCGATTGCCGCGTCTAGGTCTGCGACCGCGATGCCCACGTGGTCGATGCGTTGCAGCATCGGCCCAGCCTATGCGAGCAACCAGCTCGCCAAGCCCGCCTGCGCGCCGAGACTGCGGTTGCGGTCGGGCTTGCGGCGCGCTGAAGTCGACCGAACGTGCACTCTCGACGGGAAGGGCGAGTGGCGGGCCGGCGAGCTAGAGGCTGCGCCGCGGCGCGTGCGGCAATAGCCTGGGACTCAGTCGAGCGGAGGAGCGGGAATGCTAGGCAACGGTTCGGTCATCGTCTCCGCGGCGCGCACGCCGATCGGGAAGCTGCTTGGCGGACTGCGCGACTTCAAGGGCACCGACCTCGGTGGCGTCGCGATCAAGGCGGCGCTTGAGCGCGCGGGTGCGGCCCCTGAAGACGTCGAGTACGTCATCCTGGGCCAGGTGTTGCAGGCCGGAGCTGGTCAAATTCCAGCGCGCCAAGCCGCGGTCAACGCAGGCATCCCGATGACGGTTCCCGCGCTGACCATAAACAAGGTGTGCCTGTCGGGCCTCGACGCGATCGCGCTCGCCGACCAACTGATTCGTGCCGGCGAGTTCGAAACCATCGTCGCCGGCGGTATGGAGTCGATGACGAACGCGCCTCACCTGCTGCAAAAATCCAGGCAGGGATTCAAATTCGGCCCGGCTCAACTCCTCGACTCGATGTCGTACGACGGGTTGACCGACGCGTTCGACCACCTCGCGATGGGCGAGTCGACCGAGCGGCACAACGCCAAGCACGGCATCAGCCGCGAGGAGCAGGACGAGTTCGCCGCCCGCTCTCATCAACGCGCGGCGCACGCGCGCAAAGACGGCTACTTCGACGCCGAGATCGCACCGGTCGCAGTCTCGCTCAAGCGTGGCGAGACCATGGTCATCAACGAGGACGAAGGCGTTCGCCCCGACACAACGGTCGAGTCGCTCAGCAAGTTAAGACCAGCGTTTGCGCAAGACGGCACCATCACCGCCGGCAGCTCGTCGCAAATCTCGGACGGCGCGGCCGCCGTTCTCGTGACGACACGAGAGAACGCGAACCGTCGTGGCTGGCCGGTGTTCGCCGAGATCGGTGCGTACGGCACCGTGGCGGGTCCCGACAATTCCCTTCACTCGCAGCCTTCTCGCGCCATCGCGAAGGCCCTGCAGCGTGACGGCATCGACATCGACAACGTCGACCTCGTCGAAATCAACGAGGCGTTCGCCGCAGTTGCGATTCAGTCGATGCGCGAGCTCAACGTCGACCCCGAGAAGGTCAACGTCAACGGCGGCGCCATCGCGCTAGGCCATCCGATCGGTATGTCGGGCGCGCGGCTCGTCGTCCATCTCGTTCATGAGTTGCGCCGTCGCGGCGGTGGCACAGGAGTCGCCGGCTTGTGCGGCGGCGGCGGTCAGGGCGACGCCCTCGTCGTCCGGGTCGACAATCACTGATGGCCGACGACGCCCGTGTGCTGGCGCGGCTCATCTCGCTCATCGAGGACGCCGACCCCCAAGTGCCCGAGCTGCTGCGCCGGCTTCCGAAGCCAGCCAGTACCCCTTACGTGATAGGTGTCACCGGCGCGCCGGGCGTCGGCAAGTCGACCACGACGTCCGCGCTCATCGCGCATTGGCGCGCGCACAGTAAGCGGGTGGCCGTGCTCGCCGTCGACCCGAGTTCGCCGTTCACCGGCGGTGCGCTGCTCGGCGACCGTGTGCGCATGCAAACGCACGCCACCGACGACGCGGTGTTCATCCGGTCGATGGCCTCCCGCGGTCATCTTGGCGGGCTCGCCGCGGCGACGCCGCAGGCCGTGCGCGCTGTCGAATCGGCGGGCTTCGACGTCGTCCTGATCGAAACCGTCGGCGTGGGCCAGGCGGAGGTCGACGTCGCGGCCACCGCTGACACCACGGTCGTGCTCGTCGCGCCCGGCATGGGCGACGGCGTGCAGGCCGCCAAGGCCGGGTTGCTCGAGGTCGCCGACGTGCTGGTCGTCAACAAGGCCGATCGCGATGGCGCGGACGACGCGCTGCGCGAGCTGCGGCACATGCTCACGCACGTGACCGAGCGGCGGCCCGGCGAATGGCGGCCACCGGTGGTGCGGGCGGTGGCGACGGCCGAGGGTGGCGTCGGCGAGCTGGTCGAGGCGATCGACAAGCACCGCGACTGGCTCACGTCGTCCGGGGAAGGGCAACGAAGGCGCGTGGCGCGGGTGGCGCAGGAGATTCGATCGCTGGCGCTCGCGATGCTCACTGAGCGGCTCGGGCTGCGCGCCGACGATCCGCGCTTGCTGGAGCTAGCCGGTCAGGTTGTGTCGGGTCAGCTCGACGCGTTCGCTGCCGCGGCGGATCTTGCGACGACCTCTCCGCCAAAGGATCGCTCTGGCTAGACTGTCTAGTCGGGAGGTGTGATGACCGAGTCGCATTGGCAGGTTCAAGATGCTAAGCAGCGCTTCAGCGAGCTGATCCGCCACGCGCAGTCGGATGGCGCACAGTTCGTCACCAAGCATGGCGCGGAGGTCGCGGTCGTCCTTGACATCGCGGAATACCGCCGGCTCAAGGGCCAAACTGTCGACTTCAACGAGTACCTGTGCCGGGGTCCTCGGAGCGACGAGCTTGTTGTCGAACGCGCCCCTGATCTGGCGCGAGCCACCGAGTTGTCGGACCGCGAATGACCTTCCTCCTTGACACGAACGTCGTGTCTGAGCTGAGACGCAGGTTGCCAAATCCGCAGGTCGTGGCATGGTTCGACAAGCACCGACAAGACGACCTATATCTGAGCGTCCTCACCATTGGCGAGCTGCGCCAGGGCGTCGAGGGCCTACGGCGGCGTGAAGCGGAGGCGGCAGAAGATCTCGACCAGTGGCTGACCGGATTGCTCGCGGCATACCTTGACCACGTCGTGCCGGTGACATCGGCCATC
This sequence comes from Acidothermaceae bacterium, assembly GCA_025925185.1. Next base: position 2,451 of record JAICLV010000021.1, on the reverse strand, counting down.
GCGGACACCTGGGGCAGGCTCAATGTGCCGGATCGGCTTCCGGTGATCGACGGCTTGCTCGCCGCCACCGCATTGGTGCATGGCTGGACGTTCGTCACGCGCAACGGTGCGGACGTAGCGCGGACGGGCGTGAGAACCCTCAACCCGTTCGAGGTCTCGGCATGACGCCGCTGACCGGCCGCTCGCGATGAGCGGCCGGCCAGTCGGCGATCGGTGCTAGCGGACGACCGTCGTCGGCTGGCGCTCCGACATCAGGTTGCCGCGGTACGACATCAGTGGGCGACTGTCGGACAGCGGCCAGGTGGGCAGCACGGTGCGGCCCCACGTGCCGTTGGTGACCGCCGCGAACGACGCGTACCAGGCGCATACCGCGGTGACGATGCCCATCGCTCCACCGGCCTTGTCCCAGTTCGGGCTGCCGGCGAACGCGCCGATCGTGAGCAGGATGTAGGTGATGCTCAACGTCACGAACACTGCGAGCACCGCGCCGTTCGTGCGCATCGAAGCAACTGTCATGTAGAGCGTGAAGACCGCCCACGCGAGCAGGAACAGTCCGGTGGCGTTGCCCGCGTCGGCCGGGTCAAGGCCTGGCGCCACGAACTTGACGTACGCCGCGAACGAGAGCCAGAACGCGCCGTATGACGAGAACGCGACCGCGCCGAATGTGTTGCCCTTGCGGAATTCCCACATGCCGGCGAGCAGTTGCGCCAAGCCGCCGTAGAACAACGCGAGCGGGAGCACTGCCGCCGACACCGTGCCGCTGATCATGTTCGTGTTGAAAACGCTCAGCACGAACGTGGTCATCGCGAAGCCGGCGAGACCCAACGGACCCGGATCGGCAATCTGCGGCTGCGGCAGGCTCGGGGCGGTATCCGCGACGGGTACCGACGGCTTTCCCTCAGGGACGCCAATGTGACTCACGTTTCCTCCTCACCGATGCGTGAGGGGACGACGGGGAGACGTCAGGGTCCCGGCTTGCCGCCGGCATGAGAGGTGCCATGCGAGGCGACCCTGTCGAGACTCGAGGCGGACCAACCGAGATCATCGGGACCTCACGCTCGAATCACCTATATAGGGCAAGCCTCACACTGGGTGACCGTTAGGGCAAGAGCGGCAAGCCGTTCGTCACGATGTTGTCGAGATCAGGCGGGGGACGGCGTCGGGTCTGACGGAGAGTCGGACACCGAGTCGGATCGAGAACGGTTCTGCGAGGTTTCTGCGGCTTCCTCCACTTCGAGCAGGGACTCCTCGTGCCGTTCGGCCTCGTACGCTGCCCGGCCGCCGCGCAAGCCGAACAGCCGCTTGGTCAGGAGCAGGTAGACAACGGCGGCGACGTTGATGACGAACGCCCCGACCCTGATCGGGGTCACCTTCTCGGTTATCTCGTACAGCTCGTACGGCAGGAAAATCGCGGTGGCGACGGTGGCGAAGTACTCGCCCCACCGCTTCAGCAGCCAAAGCCCGACCGCCTCGCCGATCTCGATCGCAGCGTAGACGGCAAGCGCGATCGCGATGAGGTGCAGCGTCGACTGCTTCACCAGCAACAGCTTGCGGATCTCGCGCACGAGCGACGAGTGGTCGAGGTCGTACCCGAAGACCCTGGACAGCGGCTTCGCGGCGGGCAGGTCCTTCTCGAACAGCGTGCGTAAAGCGTTCTCGCTGTGTGCGTAGCGCAGCACCGCCCAGCTGCCCAGGGCCATCGCGACGCCGCGGAGCAACCGCTCGACCGCGAGCAACCGAAGCACGAACGCGTCGCGCAGCGCGCGGCCGCGCAGCACGATCGGCGCGTCCTCGGCCGAGCCGCTCTGGCGTGGCTCGCCGACAACGAAGGTGCCGCAGCGAAGGCACCGCCACGCCTCCCCGACGGGCGTCTGCGTGTGCAGGCGGTCGCGAAACTCGGGCTCGGTAGGCGCGTAGGTGGCATGACCCTTGCGCCCGCACGCGCGCAGGCTCCAGTCCACGAGCAAAGGGTAGGCGACCGGTACTTTGGTCGGGTGGCCAAACCGCTGGATCTGCCATTCGATCCAATCGAGCGCGCGGCCAGGCGCTGGGAGGAGACGTGGGGGCCGGCGTCCGCGATGCGGGTGGCGACGTCCATCATGCGCGCGCAGCAGATCTTGCTGGCCCGGTACGACGAGTTGTTGAAGCCGCACGGGCTCACGTTCGCGCGCTACGAGGTCTTGGTGCTGCTGCGGTTCAGCCGGTATGGAGCGCTTCCGCTCGGCCGCATCGGCGAACGGCTCATGGTGCACCCGACGAGCGTCACGAACTCCATCGACCGGCTCGAGCGCGCCGGCTTCGTCGAGCGCCAGCCAAACCCGCGCGACGGTCGCGGCACGCTCGCCGCCATCACCGAAACCGGGCGCTCCATCGTCGAGGCGGCGACCGCCGACCTCATGTCGGCCGACTTCGGCCTCGCCTGCCTTGACGAAGAATCGCGGGACGACGTGG
>JAICLV010000173.1 GCA_025925185.1 Acidothermaceae bacterium | reverse complement strand
CGCGCCCTCGTCGTCGAACCTGACGCCGAGACCGGGCCGGCCGAGGCGTTCATGGTCGGGCGGGAGTTCTGCCACGTGCACGCCCAGGGCGACCTGAGCCTTCATGCCACCTTGCCGGTCTCGCTCGCCGAAGCGGCAGAGCGCGCCGGTTGGGCCGAACCGCACTTCCTCGTGCGCACAGGCCAGGCGCCACCTACCGTCGTCCTGCTTTATGCGCCACGTGACGAAGCAGAAGGGGACGTGATTTTGAGTCTCGTACGCGCGTCGTATGAATTCGCTACCGGCGCTGCGGGTCGAACAATGGCGGTCGCCCACGCCGTCCCGGCCGTACCGCTATTCGACACCACTTCGCAGGAGGAATCGTGACCATCCACGTCGTTGGTCCGAACGACGGAGAGCAGTCCGGAGGCGGTCCGATCCGCATCCGCATCATCGAGGACGGCTCGCACACCGAGCACCGGCTGGCCTTGTACGAGGCGACCGTGCCACCCGGCCCGGCCGCGCCGCCGCAACACGTCCACCGCGAGCACGACGAAATCTTTATCGTCACACGAGGCAAACTCAGGTTTACCTCCGGCGATGACAGCGTGGACGCCGAGGCGGGTTCGTGCGTCACCGTCCCACCCGGCACGCCGCACACGTTCGCCAACCCCTTCAGCGAGCCCGCCACGTTCATCGGAACACTCTCGCCCGACCGCTACGTCGAATACTTCCGCGACCTCGGCAAGCTTCCCGTCGATGACCACGGATTGCTCAACCCTGCCGACATCGGCAAGGCCATGGCCCTCTACGCAACCGACGTCATCAGGTGATTTCGCTCCTGGCATTCACCAATCACGGCCGGGACGAGCGGTGTCGCACCAGTGGGGTCACGAGCAGCAGGGTGGCGATGACGAGCGCGACCGCGCCGAGCACTCCGAAGAACGCCAACGTCACTGGACGCCCGTGTGCGTCGGGCGCCAGCAACCCCAATGCGAGGGCGGAAACTGCCTGCACTGGCAGTTGGATAGCTGCGAACCGCAGCAGCGGCCGTCGAAATACCGCGAGCTGCACCCATCCGCGCAACGCTGCCATCAGCGCGGCCCGTTTCAACACGTCGACCAGATGAAGCCCAAACAGCAGAACGAAAAGGCGCCACTCCAACGACGCGTGGTGTTCCTGCAATCGGCTGCCGGCGAGGAAGACGACGAGCACCCACAACGGAGGCGCTTGTTGCCGCACGACCACCAGCGCCAGGAGCGCGAGCCCGATCGCCAGCAGCGCGGGCTGTGAGTAGGCGATGACGCACAGCGGCGCTCCCACCACGGCCGGCGTGAGTCGCGCCAAGACACCGGGCACGCGGGGGCCGACGTCGACCAACGCCCGAAGCGGCACCGGCCACGGCAGCCGCCGCACAAACTCCTGAACGTCAGCCACGACGGGTCACCGCCGTCCGTGGTGAACACGGGTGAGCGCGAGCAGGCCGGCCTCGGGGCGCGACGTCGGGTCTGTCCAGCGCAGGAAGTCGACGCCTTGCGCGCGCAGCGCGCGCACCCGGTCGACGCGGTCCATCATGACGATCCGGTGCGCGATCCGGACGGCCGAACGCGTCCCGGTCAGATCGGCGACCGGCAGCACGTCGACGGCGATGACCCGGTGGCCGTTCGCGCGCCACAACGCGGCCATCCGGGCGGCCTCCTCGTCCAGGAACGTCGACAGCACGTAGACCAGGGCGCCCGGTGTGATGATCGGCGCCCGCCGGCGGTTCAGCGGCACGTCCGAGGGCGACGTCAACTCGATCGCCCGTAACAGCCGCGACAGGTGACGGCCGCCGCCTCCGGCCGTGACCATTGGCCGATGGCTGGCCGGGTCCTTGAAAACCGACCCGCCGCAGGCGGTGACGCAATTCCAAGCGGACGGCTGGCCCGTTGTCGCGGGTCCAGTCCGGTCGCAGCGACCCAACGACTCGCGCTCGCGTCAGCAAGACCGTCGTGCTCCATGGTCCGTGCCAAATGTGCACAGGTCTTCTCAGACGTCAGATCTCGTACTTGGGCGCCGTCCCGAGGCCGGCCTCGCGTGCCCGTAGCGCCGCCTGGGTGCGATCGGTGACGGCGAGCTTCGTGAAGATGTTGGAGACGTGGTTGCGCACCGTTTTCTCGCTTATCGACAGTCGTGACGCGATGCGTTGGTTCGATTGTCCTTGAGCGATCAGGTCCAGCACCTCGACTTCGCGTTCACTCAGTTGGGGAAATGGCCCACCGGCCGTGCGGTGTGACGCGCGGTTGAAGTACTCGAGCATGCGCTCAGCGATGGCCGGGCCGAACGCGGCGCCGCCGGCGCCGACCGCGTGAATGGCGTGCAGGATGTGCGCTTGGTTCGTTCCCTTGAGGACGTAGCCGCGTGCTCCGGCGCGCATCGACGCGAACACCGAGTCGTCGTCGTCGAACATCGTCAGCACCAACACGGCGGTCTGCGGGTTGTCGCGCATGATCTGCGCGGTCGCCTCGACACCGTCCACGTCGGGCATGTGCAAGTCCATCAACACCACGTCAGGTCGCAGGTCCGCCGCGAGTCGAATCGCCTCGGCCCCGCCCGCTGCCTCGGCGACCACCTCGAAATCGGGGTCGGTGCCGAGTAGGGCGCGAAGACCGCCGCGGAAGACGGGGTGGTCGTCGGCGATCATCACGCGCAACACCTCGGTCATGGCGCCGTCACGATTGGCAGGCGTGCGCGCACCACGGTTCCTTTGCCGTCGCTGGAGGTGATCGTCAGCGTGCCGCCGAGCTCGTCGGCACGCTCGCGCATACCGGTGACACCGACACCCGCGTGGTGGTCCGCGGGCAACCCGCGGCCGTCATCGGTGACGACGATCTCGAGCGCGCCGTTGAGTGAGAGTTCCACCGCGCACGTGGTCGCGTCGGCGTGCCGGACGACGTTGGAAAGAGCCTCAGAGGCGATGCGGAAGGCGGCCACTTCGACGGCCGCGGGCAAGCGCTGCGCCGTGTCGCCGGAAACCTCGACATCCACCGAGAGAGCAGGCGCGGTCGCGGTCAGCTGCTGCGCGTGCAACTGCAGTGCGCGCACCAGCCCGAGCTCGTCGAGGGCCGGCGGCCGCAGCCCGTAGACGACCCGTCGGATATCGGCGATTGCCTGCTCGGCTTGACTCACGAGTGTTGCGAGCAGGGCGTCCGCGCGCTCGGGTGACGTCCGCAACTGCGCCCGCGCTGCGCCGAGCCCGAGGGCAACACCGGCCAGCGTGGGTCCGAGGCCCTCGTGGAGCTCGCGACGGAGTCGCCGCCTCTCCTCCTCTCGCGCGGTGATGAGGTCTGCGCGCGAGCGCTGCAGCGCAAGGGTCGCCTTGACGGCGTGCGCGGCAACGCCGACGTGCCGCGCCAGATCGGCCAGCAGCTGTCGGTCCACCGGCTCGAGCGGCTGCCCAACCGTGCGGGGCGCCACGAGAAGTCGGCCAACAGCATCCGCTTGGTAGGTCAACGAAAACGTCTCGACGTGATCCGGCCGGCGGCCGTGCTCGGCAGCGACCCACGACCCTCGCGAAGCCTCGTCCAGCTCGACCGCGACATAGGGCACCCGCAGCGCGTCGCTGACGGCCGTGACGACACCGGGCAACACGTTCCCAGGGACGACGGCGTGTTCGAGCTGACGCCCGATGCGGTTCATCACCTCGTACGGCCGTAGCCGGTCACCGTAGAACACCTGATCGATGACACTCTGCACCAGCCCGCGCAGCGGCTGGAAGAGGGCCGCGGCCGCAACCGCTGCGATCACGTGCTCGCCCGGACTCGCATCACGCCCGACACCGGCTTGGACAGCCGCGACGATTCCCAGGTAGAAGCCTGCGACGACAGCACTCACGACCGCGTAGGCCGCGGCGCGACGTACCACCAGGTTGAGGTTGTAAAGACGAAAGCGCAGCACCGCAACCCCGAGCGACACCGGGATCACGACGAAAGCCAGGCTGAGCAGCGCGTCGCTGACGTCTCGCGCGGCCTCGCGCAAAATCAGGGGTGCCGGCAACAGCGCCACGGCGCCGAGAAACCACTTGAGCTGCTGCCGCTCATCACCTTTCGACCGCCGCCATCGCAGCGTCAACGTGACAATGCTGGCGACGAGCGCAACCAAGCCGAGCGGGGCGCTGGCCGCGATCATCGTCGACCACACGCCGCGAAGCGAGGGCACGGCGTATGGGTTCATCCGCCCCGGGACGCTCTCCAAATTCTGCGGCATAAACGCGTTACCGATGGTGGCGAGGGCGATGAACGCCCAGCCGCACCACAGCGTCGGCCGCCATCGTCTCGACAGAACTCGGCCATCGGGAAACAACTGCGGGATGATCCCGGCGAACAGCGCCGTCGTCGGGATGGCAGCGGCGTCGGCGAGCCACGAGACCGCGACTCCGCCTGGCAGACCCGCGGCGGGGTGCGCGGCGGCGTACCGGCTGTATTCGCCGCCGGCGCCAAGCAAGGTCAGGACGACGCCACCGGCGCAAAACAGCGGTCCCAGCCGGTTCTCCGGCCGCTGCCAGACGACGAGCGCCCCGACCACGGCGAACGCGACGCCGCCGACACCGAACAACGCGCCGAATCCCCGGCCGTCCGACATGGACAGTACGACGCCGAGAATCCAGCCCGCGAGGGTGGCGGCGACAACCGTGGCCGCCGCCACCCGCAGCGTGCGCTGTGTCACCGCCGTCCACCCATCTGCCGACTCCGCGTCAAAGCAAAGTCTCGCGGACCGACGCGGCGCCGTCTGGCGATCGCGCT
>JAICLV010000001.1 GCA_025925185.1 Acidothermaceae bacterium | reverse complement strand
GGAGTAGCCGAGCAGGTGCAAGGCCATGATCGAGTAGACCCACGGCGGCTGGATGCCGCCCCACGAGCCGTCGGCCTCTTGCCGCGCCAGGATCCATTCCGCGCCGCGGCGCATCGCAAGCGAGCGAAGCGCGCGGGCGGGGCCGCGGCGGGCCAGCCGCCCGTAGCCGGCCAGCACCTTGTCGAGGCGCTGGAACGCCCCGGCGACGGTCCACGCCGGTGACAGGGGGTCGGGCTCGATGCCGGTGCGCAGCTCGTCGATCTCGACGCCGAGCGGCCGACAAGGCCGCAACGTGCCGACGATGGTGAGCGGGACGACGGTCTGGCGCGCCCAGCAAGCCCAGTCGTAGATGTTGAGCGGGAACCACGACGGCAAGAAAATCATCTCGGGCGGCATCGTGGGCAGGTCGTCCCACGACCAAAGACCGAAGAGCGCCAGCCAGAGCCGGGTGAAGACGCGCGAGCGCTCGAGGCCGCCGCAGTCGCGGATGTATTGCGCGGCGATGGCCATGTGGGGCGCCGCGGGGTCGTCACCCGCGAGCTTCAGCGCGATGTACGCCTCGACCGTGGTCGACAAGTCGGGTGGCCCGGCGAAGAAGGTCGACCAGGTGCCGTCGGCGCGTTGTTGCGCTCGAATCCAGCGGGCGGTGGCCTGCGTCGTCTCGCCGTCGCGAGGGCCGAGGATCCCGAGGAATTGCCGAAGCAGCAGGTCTTCGGCCTCCATCGTCACGTTGGTCTCGAGCTCGCCCTTCCACCAGCCGGCGGGGTCTTGGAGGCCGAGGAGGTGGTCGCGCGCGTTCGCCAGCGCGTCGCGGACACGGGCGTTGGTGGCAGACGACAAGCGGTCCGGACGGTCGGCCGCGAGGGTCATCGGTTCCTCCCCACCATCTCAGCGATCCCGCGCGGTGACGTAACGCGCCACATCGGCGAGCGCCTCGCGTGGCGCGGCACGCAGTTCGGCGGCGTCGAGCGCGCCGATGGCGGCCGTGAGCCGACGCTCCGCCTCCTCGCTCACCCAGGCCCGCCCGCCGGCGACCTCGACGAGGGTCGCCGCGCGAGCCACGACGGCGTCGTCAGCCTCGGCGTGCAGGTCGCCGGACTCGTACAGGCGCCGCAGCTCCTCGCCGGCCGAGGTTCCGGACGCCATCGCCGCCACGACCGGCAGACTCTTCTTCCGCGCGCGCAGGTCGGCCCCGACCGGCTTGCCGGTCGTCTTGCTCGAGCCCCAGATCCCGAGCAGATCATCGACGAGTTGGAACGCGAGACCGAGTTCGCGGCCGTAGGTCTGCAAAGCGGCGACGGTCTCGACGGCTGTGCCCGCCAGTTGCGCACCAATCGACGACGCGCACGCCATCAACGCCGCGGTCTTGCCGCCGGCCATTCGCAGGCACTCGTCGACGTCGACGTCGAGCCGGCGTTCGAAGTCGAGGTCTTCGACCTGGCCCACGATGAGTTCCTGCGTCGCGGTGGCGAGGTTCGCCTGGGCCGCTCGCGCGGCGGCGTTCTCGACGTCCAGCAAAACCTCGAAGGCGAGGGCGAGTAGCGCGTCGCCGGCGAGGATCGCTGCGGAGCTGCCGAAGACGGTCCAGGCGGTGGGGCGGTGGCGGCGCTCCTCGTCGCGGTCCATGACGTCGTCGTGCAGCAAAGAGAAGTTGTGCACCATCTCGACGGCGATCGCGCCCGGGACGCCGACCTCGGCGCGCGCGCCGACCGCTTGCGCCGAGAGCACGGCCAAGCACGGACGCACCGCCTTGCCGCTGTTCGCGTCTCGCGGCAGACCGTCAGAGTCGACCCAGCCGAAGTGGTAGGCGGCGACCTGTTGCACCGAGGGGGCGAGTCGGCCGACGGCGGCACGCATCGGCGCGTCGACGAGGTCGCGCACCGCGCCGAGCGCGGCCGGCGCCTCAGCGGACGCCTTCGCCGACGGCGCGTTACTCACACTCGCGGTGGTCATGCAAGCGCCTCCTCGGCGGGGTCGTTGTGGCGGCCCGCCTGCTGTCTTTCTGATCCGTTGCCGTCATCGTGCCCGGTCAACCGCCTCTGCCGCGATGTCATTCCGAAAGATCCACCGGATAGCCGCCTCGCCATGTCGGCCAGCATCTCGGCCGCCGCGATCCCGCTGCGGACGGCGCCTTCCATGGTGGCGGGCCAGCCGGTCTGGGTCCACGCTCCCGCCAGGAAAAGTCCCGCGGCCGACGTTTGTGTCGTGAGTCGATAGGAACCACTGCCCGGAGATGGTCGAAATGTGGCCGTGCGCTCTCGGGTGACGAAAAAGTCGCGAATCACCGCGTTCTTCGTGGTGGGCAGCACGCGCGCTAGCTCCGGAACGAAGACGTCGCGCAGCTTCGACACAGGCTCGTCGATCCAGTCGTCGGCCGCCGACACCGACACCGCGAGGTATTGCCCGCCGCCGCGCAACCCCGCCGCGCGGGTGCGGTCGAACACGAACTGCACGGGGGAGTCGACCGCGGCGACGAACGGCTCCGCCAGCACCATGCGGTCGTAGACGACGTGCACGTTCAGGATCGGCGAGCTCGCCAGCCGCGTCGGCGCGTCGGCGAGCTGGTCGCCGACCAACTCGCGCGGTAGCAACTGCGCGGCGGCGTCGTGCGGGGTCGCGAGCACGACCGCGTCGGCGTCGAGAATCTCGTCGTCGGTGTGCACCCGCCAACGGCCGTCGACCTTGTCGATGGCACGTACCCTCGCACGCAATCGGACGGCGGCGTGTGCGGCTTGGAGCGCGCGCTGCGCTGCGTCGCCGTGCAACTGCCCGAGGGGGACTCGCGCGTAACCGATGTCGCAGGCGCCGGCGTCGCTCAGCAGGCCGTCTTGAAACACCATCGCGCCAAGCCGAAGCGACGCGGCGTCGGCGTGCGCGTTCAGCGTAGCGACGGTGAAGACGTCGAAGAGCCGCGCGATGGTGGCGTCGTTTTGCCGGTGCGCGCGCAGCCAGTCGCCAAAGCTTCGCAAGTCGGACGACGCCGCTTCGCGGTCGACCTTGCGCAGCGCGAGCGCTCCCCAAATCGCGCGTGCACGGTCGGTCGGCGACAGAACTCCATACGTGGCAAGGGTTCTCGCCAAATGCAACGGTGCCGGCAGCGGGTCGCGCTTGAGGCGCCCGCGTTTGCCGGTCACCGGGTCGACGATCGGCACGTTGAGGCGCGCCTGCAAGAACGCGTCGTTGTCGACGCCGAGCCGGTGGAGGAAATCGCGATACGCGGTGCAGCACCGCAAGAACACGTGCTGACCGTTGTCGACGACGAGCTTGCCGCCCTCGAAGTCGCGGCTGAACGAGTGGGTGGCGCCGCCCAACCGTGGCCGCGACTCGAGCAGCGTCACCTGCCAACCGTCGTCCGCAGCCCTGATGGCGGCGGCCAGACCGGCGAGCCCGCCGCCGACGACGATGACGCGATGGTCGGAGCTCATTTGCGCGCACCCACCAGGCTTCGGGCCGCGAGATACGCCTTTTCCCACGCCGGCAACGAAACTCGCCGCGTCAGCACCGCCTCGGGCTCGCGCTCGATGCGGGCGAGCAGCCGATGGTAGATACCGGCCATCGCCGCGCACGAGGCGGAGCTGCGCCGGTCGAGCAAGGGCAGCAGTTGCAAGCCTTCGCGGTACCACTTCTCCGCGCGGGCGGCCTGCTGGCGCACCAGCGCGGCGACCCGGCCGCCGTCGTCGATGACATTGCCGTCGTTGTCGAGGCGCAGCACGACGCCTGCAGCGTCGAGTTCTTCTCGCGGCAGGTAGACCCGGCCGTTGCCGAGGTCTTCACGGATGTCGCGCAAGATGTTGGTGAGCTGCAGCGCCACGCCGAGTGAGTCGGCGAGCGGCTCGGCCGCGACCGGGTCGACCGCCTCGAAGACGCCGGTCGACAACCGGCCGATCGAGCCGGCTACGCAGCGGCAGTAATGCACGAGGTCGGGGAACGTCTCGTACGTGGCGCCGCGCACGTCGAGCTCGCAGCCCTCGATCAGCTCGAGAAAGGCCGGCACCGGGATCGGCAGCCGGGAGGCGGCGTCGCCGAGGGCGAGCAGCACGGGGTCGGAGGCCGGGCCGCCGATCGCCTTGATGTCGCGGCGGGCGTCGTCGAGCAACCGAAGCTTCTCCGCGGCCGGCAAGGTGCCGTCGCCGATGTCGTCGATCCGCCGGGCCAGCGCGTAGACGGCCGCCAGCGCGCCGCGCTTGTCGGGCGCGAGCAACCTGATGCCGTAGGAGAAGTTCTTGGCGGCCGAGACCATGATCCGCTCGCACTCGGCGTACGCGGCCGCGATCTGCGCCGGCTGGTCGGTTGGGGTGGCGGACGTCACGGCGCCACCTTCCGGGCGAGGAGGACGGCGAGCGCCTCGCGGGCGGTGCGGGGCTTCGTGGGTTTGGGGGCGCCGGGCAGCACGTCGAAGTCGGCCGCCCTGATCGCGTGCAGCGCGGCGCGGCCGCCCGCGACGAACCCGGCAACCGCCACCTTGGCCGCGCCGCGCAGCGAGGCCACCAGCGGCAGTCCGGCGTCGAGCAGGCGGGCTGCGCGCGCCGCCTCAAACGCGAGCAGCGCGCGCAGCGAGGGGCTCGCGTGCTCGGCGGCGAGGTCGGCGTCGGTGACGCCGAATCGGCGGAGGTCGTCTTGCGGCAGGTAGACCCGCCCGCGCGCGTGGTCTTCGGCGACGTCTTGCCAGTGCTCGACCAACTGCAACCCGGTGCACACCTGGTCGGATAGCTCGACCCGCTCGGGTGTCGCCATTCCGACGCATGACAGCACGAGCCGGCCGACCGGGTCGGCCGACAGGGTGCAGTAGTGCCGAAGGTCGTCGAAGGTCTGGTAGCTAGCGACGCGCTGGTCGAGCCGGTTCGCCTCGACCAGCCGTCGCAGCGGCTCCTCGGTCATCCGGCCGGCGCGCGCCGGCTCGGCGAGTGCGAGCAGGGGAGGCAGCGCCGGGGACCGGCCGGCGAACAGCCGGGTGACGTCGGCGTCGACGAGGTCGAGCATGGCGAGGCGCTCGTTGGCGCTCGCTGTGGTCTCGTCGCCGATGTCGTCGACGAACCGCGCGTAGCCGTAGATCGCCATCAGGTCGCGACGCAGTGGGCCGGGAAGGAAGCCGGGGCCGACGGGGAAGTTCTCCTGCGCGGCCTTGGCGAGCACGGCGTCGAGCGCCGGCAGGCTGGCGGCAGACCCGGTCAGCTGGCCGGGCGGCCGGGCGCCAGCGGTGGCGGTCATGACGCCCGTCTCGATCTGGCGGTGCGGCCGCTGCTGCGGAGAACCCGCCCAGTCGCCACCGTGCTCGCACCCGCCCTTCGTGCCGGGAGCCGCGCCGGGCGCGGCCGCTTCCTGCTTACCCACTTCAAAACAACACGTCCTATCAACACTCGCGATGATCTGCCAACCGAGTCAAGATCCGGCGCTAGTCGAGAAAGATCGTGTCGATCGCCGGGCCGCCGGGCTGCAGACTCAGCGCCTCCGCGGGCAGCTGCGCACGGGTGCGGGCGTGCCGCTCGCGAGCCGCGTCGAGCGGCTCGCGCCCGATGATCTCTCCGCCGCGCACGAGCGGCGTCAGCAGCGGCCGCCCGCCCCCGTCGTCCGAGATGGTCGTGCCGGACGACGAGGCGCGCACCACCTCGGCGGTCGCGACCCCGCGCGCGTCGTGGCGGCGGAACGCCTGCTTGCGCCCGCCGTGATCGATCTTGCCCGGGCTGGCCTTGGTGACCGAGCGCCACGAGGGGTCGGGTCCGGCGCCGTCGTCGCGGGCGACGAGCTTGTAGACCAGGCTCGCCGTGGGCAGCCCGCTGCCGGTGACCAGCGCCGTGCCCACGCCGTAGCCGTCGACCGGGGCCGGCGCGAGGGCGGCGATCGCGTGCTCGTCGAGGTCGCTGGTGACGATGATGCGGGTGTCGCGGGCGCCGAGGCTGTCCAGTTGCGCGCGCACCTGGCGGGCGAGGTCGACGAGATCCCCGGAGTCGATGCGAACCGCACCGAGCTTCGGGCCGGCCAGTTCGACCGCCGTGCGCACCGCCGCCTCGACGTCGTAGGTGTCGACGAGCAGCGTGGTGTCGGCGCCGAGGGAGTCGAGCTGCGCCTGGAACGCCGACCGCTCGTCGTCGTGCACCAACGTGAACGCGTGCGCGCTGGTGCCGGTGGTGGCGAGCCCGTAACGTCGGCCGGCTTCGAGATTGCTGGTCGCGGCGAAACCGGCGATGTACGCGGCGCGGGCGGCCGCTACCGCGGCCTCCTCGTGCGTGCGGCGCGAGCCCATCTCGATGCACGGACGCTCGCAGGAGGCGGCGGTCATCCGCGCGGCCGCCGCGGCGATCGCGCAGTCGTGGTTGAAGATCGACAGCGCGACGGTCTCGAGGAGGACCGCCTCGGCGAACGTCGACTGCACGGTCAGGATCGGCGAGCCGGGAAAGAACGGCTCGCCCTCGGCGTAGCCGTCGATGTCGCCGGAGAACCGGTAGCTCGCGAGCCACGCGAGCGTCGGGTCGTCGACGATGTTTTCCCTCGACAGCCACGCGAGCGCCTCGTCGTCGAAGCGGAAGTCCGCCAGCGCGTCGAGAAACCGCCCGGTGCCGGCGACGACGCCGTATCGTCGTCCGCCGGTCAAGCGACGCGAGAACACCTCGAAAACACACCGCCGATCGCCGGCGCCGCTGCGCAACGCCGCCTCGAGCATGGTGAGCTCGTAGCGGTCGGTGAGTAGCGCGGTTGAGGCGGCTGTTGAGGCGGCGGTAGAAGCGGTGGTGGAAGCGGCGTCCGGCACGTTCGAACCCTACGATGAAGTCGTGCGGTTCGCTCCAGCGAAAGTTATGAGCTCTGCTCCCGCTGAGGTAGAGCGGCCGCAGATCGACGTCGAGTCCGACCTGCGCCCCGACCGCCCGTGGGTGACCGTCGTCTGGGACGATCCCGTGAACCTCATGGAATACGTCACCTACGTGTTCCAGAAGCTGTTCGGCTACCCCAAGAAGAAGGCAGAGCGGCTGATGCTGCAGGTGCACACCGAAGGCAAGGCGGCGGTGTCGTCGGGCAGCCGCGAGCAGATGGAGCACGACGTCCAGCGGCTGCACGCGCACGGGTTGTGGGCGACCGTGCAAAAAGACAGCTGAGCTGCTTGTCGCGATGGCCGAGATTCAACGCACGTCCGCGGGTCTGCGGGTCAAACTCGGCGACTACGAGATGCGGATGCTCACCCGGCTTGTCGACGACCTCGACGAGCTGCTGGCGGGCACGGCGCAAGACGTCCGTTCGCCCGACCCGCTCGTCGAGTTGACGGGCCTCGACGTCGATGAGTCGGACGTCGTGGAAACCCCCGAAGATCCCGCGCTTCGCCGGCTGTTGCCAGACGCGTACCGCGACGACGACGAGGCGGCCGCCGACTTCCGCCGCTACACCGAGAACGCACTGCGCGGCGCCAAGCGGGCTGACGCCACCGTCGTCCGGCAAGGTCTTGCCAGCATCGCCGTGCTCGGTGAGCGAGTCTTGGACGACGAGCAGGCGGACGCGTGGTTGCGCTTCCTCACCGACGCGCGCCTCGTCATCGCGAGCCGCCTCGGCATCGAGACGGCCGACGACGTGGCGGCGTTCGAGCACCTGCGGGCCGACGACCCGCGGATGATGGTTTACGGCATTTACGAGTGGCTGCTCATCTTGCTCGGGGAACTGCTGGCGGCGGTGAGCGAGTGAGCGGACGCTAACCTGCACGACATGTTGGTGATCGCCCGCGAGACCTACGACGCGATCGTCGCGCACGCGCGGCGCGACCATCCCGACGAGGCGTGCGGGGTGGTGGCCGGGCCGGCCGGGTCAGACCGCCCCGAGCGGTTCATCCCGATGGTCAACGCCGCTCGGTCGCCGACGTTTTACGAGTTCGACACCCATGACCTGCTGGCGCTGTACCGGGAGATGGACGATCGCGACGAGGAGCCGGTGATCGTCTACCACTCCCACACGGCCACCGAGGCGTACCCCTCGCGCACCGACATCTCCTACGCCTCGGAGCCAGGGGCGCACTACGTGCTCGTGTCGACCCGCGAGCCCGATACCGTTGAGTTCAGGTCCTATCGCATCGTCGATGGCGTCGTTACCGAGGAAGAGGTCACGGTGGTCACGGCGTTAGACCCTGCGTAAGTGTCCTTCCTCTTCAAGCACGCCGTACTCAAGGAGTCAGCCGGTCATGGCCATCGAGGTTCGAATCCCGACGATCCTGCGCACCTACACGGGCGGGGAGAAAGCGGTGTCCGGCGACGGCGCCACGCTGGCCGACGTCCTGGTCGATCTCGACTCGCGCCACCCGGGGCTGCGCGAGCGGATCGTCGACGAGAAGGGGCTGCGCCGCTTCGTCAACGTCTACGTGAACGACGAGGACGTCCGCTTCATCGGGGGTCTGGAGACCGGCTTGAAGGACGGCGACACGGTGACCGTGCTGCCTGCGGTCGCGGGCGGCTGATCCACTCGGTGCGCTACGACTCGCTGGTCGACTCCGTCGGGCGCACGCCGCTCGTCGGGCTGCCTCGGCTGTCGCCGTCGCCGCAGGTGCGGTTGTGGGCCAAGCTCGAGGACCGCAACCCGACCGGCTCGATCAAAGACCGCGCGGCGCTGTACATGGTGCAGGCCGCGGAGAAGGACGGCCTGCTCGCGCCCGGCTCCACGATCTTGGAGCCGACGTCCGGCAACACCGGCATCTCACTGGCGATGGTGGCGTCACAGCGCGGCTACCAGCTGGTGTGCGTGATGCCCGAGAACACCTCGGTCGAGCGGCGCCAGCTGCTGGAGATGTGGGGCGCGTCGATCGTCTTCTCGCCGGCCGCCGGCGGGTCGAACGAGGCGGTGCGGGTCGCGAAGGCGATGGCTTTGGAGCATCCCGACTGGGTCATGCTCTACCAGTACGGCAACCCGGCCAACGCGTTGGCGCATTACGAGACCACCGCGCCGGAGATCCTGGCCGACCTGCCGACGATGACGCATTTCGTGGCCGGGCTCGGCACCACCGGAACGTTGATGGGCTGCGGCCGGTTCTTCCGCGAGCACGTGCCGGGGGTGGTGATCGTCGCCGCCGAACCGCGTTACGGCGAGTTGGTGTACGGGCTGCGCAACCTCGACGAGGGGTTCGTGCCCGAGCTGTACGACGAGTCGGTGCTGACGACCCGCTTTTCGGTGGGACCGCGCGAGGCGCTGCGCCGCACGCGTGAGCTGGTCGAGCAGGAAGGCGTCTTCGCTGGCATCTCGACCGGCGCGATCCTGCACGCGGCGTTGGGCACCGCCGCGAAGGCGGTCGCGGCGGGGGAGCGGGCCGACATCGCGTTCGTCGTGGCCGACGGCGGCTGGAAGTACCTGTCGACCGGGGCGTATTCCGGCACCCTCGAGGAGGCCGAGGCCGCGCTCGAGGGCCAGCTCTGGGCCTGAGCGGTCTGGGCCAGCGCCGGCCAGCGCCGGCCAGCCGCTAGCGCGGAAAGAATTCGTCGACAGGCTCTAGAACGCTGCGAGTTTCCGCCGTGATTCGTGGGTCGGTGTCGGTCGGAGGTTGGCGGACGTTCGCGGCTAGGCTGCCACATGTGGCAGGGCAGCTAACCGACGCGCCGATCGGGGTCTTCGACTCCGGGGTCGGCGGGCTGACCGTCGCGCGCGCGATCCTCGACCTGCTGCCGCACGAGCCGGTGTACTACGTGGCTGACACCGCGCACTTCCCTTACGGCCCCAAGTCGATAGCGCAGGTGCGCGAGTACACGCTCGAGGTTCTCGACCACCTCGTCGAGCAGGGCGTGAAGATGCTGGTGATCGCGTGCAACTCCGCGTCGTCCGCGATGTTGCGCGACGCTCGCGAGCGTTACAACGTTCCGGTGGTCGAGGTGATCCAGCCGGCCGTGCGCAAGGCGGTCAGCGCCACCCGCAACGGCAAGGTTGGCGTGATCGGCACGCATGCCACGGTCACCAGCGGCGCGTACGAAGACGCGTTCGCGGCGGCCCCGCACATCGACCTCACCACCGCCGCCTGCCCTCGGTTCGTCGAGTTCGTCGAGGCCGGCATCACGATGAGCGACGAATTGCTCCAGTGCGCAAAGGAATATCTCGCGCCGATCATCGAGCGCGGTTGTGACACGTTGGTGCTCGGCTGCACCCACTACCCCTACCTCGCGGGTGCGATCTCGCTGGTCGTCGGCGACGACGTGATGCTGGTCAACAGTGCCGACGAGACCGCGCGTGACGTCTATCGCACGCTCGCGCGCTACGAGCTGAGCCGCCCGGAGGGATCCCCCCCGCCGGTGCATCGGTTCGTCGCCACCGGCGCCCCCGAGCCGTTCTACGAGCTCGGACGACGTTTCCTCGGCCCCGAGATCCGTGGCGTCGAAAGCGCCTGACGGAATGCGCTGACGGAATGCGCCTGACCGTGATCGGATGCTCCGGCAGCCACCCCGGCCCAGACTCCGCGTGCTCGTCGTATCTCATTGAACACGAGGGTTTTCGGCTGCTGCTCGACCTCGGCAACGGCGCGCTCGGCGAGTTGCAACGACACGTCGACCCACGCGACATCGACGCGTTGTTCCTGACCCACCTGCATGGCGACCACTGGCTCGACCTGGTGCCGCTCGCCCATGTGCGCCGCCACCATCCCGACGGTCGAGTTCCGAAGCCGCTGCGAGTGTTCGCACCGACGTCCGAGCGCGATCGCGTCACCGGCGCGTTCGGCCGCGCGAACCTCGACGACGTGTTCGCGTTCGAGACCGCGCGCGACACCGACGTTGGCCCGTTCGCCGTCCACGTGATCCGCACCAAGCATCCGGTCGAGACGCACGCGGTCAAACTCGCCGCGCGCGGTCACACGCTCGTTTACACGGCCGACACCGGTTGGTTCCCCGAGCTGGTCGGGTTCGCCCGAGGCGCCGACCTGCTGCTGGCCGAGGCCGGCTTCGTCGATAGCGCCGCGAACGCGAACGGCGTCCATCTCACAGCGACGCAAGCCGGTGATCTCGCGAAAGCTGCGAACGTTGCCCGGCTTGTCATCACGCACGTCGCGCCGTGGCACGACGCTGCGGCGCAGGCGAGAAAGGCAGAGGCCGCCTTTGGGGGGCCGACCGAGCGGGCGCGCAGAGGGGCGGCCTTCGACGTCTGAGGCCGCCGATAGGGTCGGGCCATGCCTCGATTCGACGGACGCGCCAACGACGAACTCCGCCCGGTGGCGTTCAGCCGCGGCTGGCTCGACCATGCCGAGGGGTCGGTGCTCGTGGAGTTCGGGCGCACCCGCGTGCTTTGCGCGGCCAGCGTCACAGACGGCGTGCCCCGTTGGCGCAAGGGCAGCGGGTTGGGTTGGGTCACCGCCGAATACGCGATGTTGCCCCGCGCCACCAACACGCGCAACGACCGCGAGTCGGTGAAAGGCCGGCTCGGCGGGCGCACGCAGGAGATCTCCCGGCTGGTCGGCCGGGCGTTGCGCGCCTGCGTCGACTACAAGGCGCTTGGCGAGACCACAATCCAGATCGACTGCGACGTGTTGCAGGCCGACGGCGGCACCCGCACCGCCGCGATCACTGGCGCCTACGTCGCACTCGCCGACGCCATCTCCTGGCTGAAGACCAACGGCAAGCTGCCGGGAAACCCCTTGGTGCGCAGCGTTTCCGCCGTCAGCGTCGGCGTGATCGACGGCGAACCGCGACTCGACCTCGCCTACGAGGAGGACGTCCGCGCCGGCACCGACATGAACGTCGTCGTCACCGGCGAGGGCGACTTCATCGAGGTCCAGGGCACCGCCGAAAGCTCCCCGCTGCGCCGGGCGGAGATCGACGCGCTGCTCGACCTCGCCGTGGGTGGTTGCGCGACGTTGAGCGTGTTGCAGCAGGCGGCGCTCGCGTCATGAAGTCCGGACGACGTGTTGTGCTCGCCACCCGTAACCCGCACAAAATTCTTGAGTTAAAGCGAATTCTCGGCGACGCCGGGCTCGACGTCGAGCTCGTCGGCGTTGACGCTTACCCGGGCGCGCCGGAGGTTTCGGAGACCGGCGACACTTTCGAGGCGAATGCGCTGCTGAAGGCGCGCGCCGTCGCACAGGTCACCGGCGAGCTCGCGGTGGCCGACGACAGCGGTATTTGCGTCGACGCGCTCAACGGGATGCCCGGCGTCTTGTCGGCGCGTTGGTCGGGCGATCTGGGCGCCGGCGACGACCGCGACGCCGTCAACCTTCGGTTGGTGCTCGCGCAGGTGGCCGACGTGCCCGACGACCGACGCGGCGCGTCGTTCGAATGTGCGGCGGTCGCTGTTTTCCCCAACGGAGACGAGCTTGTCGCCCACGGGCGTATCAAGGGCACGTTGACCCGCGAGCCCCGCGGCGCCGGCGGCTTCGGTTACGATCCGATCTTCTTGCCGATCGACAGCGACCGCACCACCGCGCAGATGTCGCCCGAGGAGAAGGACGCGATCAGCCACCGTGGCCGCGCTTTTCGGGCGTTGGCCCGGCTGCTGGTCTCCGCTGACGTGGTCGAGGCCGTCGAGGAGGGGAGTGCGTCGTGACCGAGACGCCGCCGGAGCAGGTCGCGTCGCTGCAACTCGACGACGCGCGGCTGCCCATCTACGAGCTGGCCGCGTTCAACGCCGCCGACCTCGACCGCGTGAAGAGCTTCGCCACCAGCTTCGGCACCTGGCAGCTGCCTGCCGAAGTGGCTGCCGCGCTCGCGGTGCCCAGCGGCCAGGAGGCGGCGCTCGGGTGGATCCACGACACCGGTGAGCTGGTGCTGCTGGGTGGCGTGCCGACGCCGGGCGAGGTGGCCGTCGACACGCTCGACTACGAGGCCTACACCGCCGGTGAGATGCCGGGCTTTCTCGGTGGCAGCGCGGCTGGCGTCGAGCGTGACGAGACCGGCAACGCCTACGAGCTGTTCAAGTCGGAAGTCATGCCCGAAGGCACCCGCGTGGCGCTGATGGCGCACATCAAGCACTGGGCGAAGGTGCACGAGCTGCTGTGGGGATGGCGGCACAAGCACGACGACGCCGACGGCTGGAACTGGCTGGTGGAGCGGCTTGCGCAGCTCGGGTCAGCCGACAACAACGACCACCTCGGCTGAGCGTCGCGTCACATCCGCTTGGTCGAGAGCGCCTCGCGGGTCTGGTTCGGATCGCCGCGGTCAGCCATGATGCCCGTGGCCCAGCCGGCCAGAGCTCCGGCAACGACCGCGACGAGGCCGGCGATGAACAGCCACGGCCACAGGTAGATCAGCCCGAAACCAACGGTGACGAACGCCAACGCGATGAACGTGGCGACGATCCACGTGATTGGCCGGCTCTTTTGGTTGGCCGGGTGCCCGCTGCCCTCGGCGATCGACAGGCTGCCGGGCGTCTCCAGGTGCGGGTCGTACGGCTCGCCGCCCGGCAGCCGCTCGCCGCTGACTTGATTGCCCGGCGAGGTGGTCGCCGTGACCCGCGTTTGCGCGCCGTCATGCGACGTGGTCGTCGTCTCGAACGTCGTCGTCTCGAACGTCGTCGGCACCGGTGGCGCGAGCGCGCCGCTGGTCGGTGTCGGACGCCGGTGAGCCGCTGCGGCGCGGCGGTTTGATCGCGCCCGCGCCGTGTCGACGATCGCCGCCAATGCGAGCCCCGCGCGCCCCAGCTTCATATCCATACCTGGGCCTTGCCCGCGAACGATGAGCACTACGCGGGATTTCCGGCGTCCAGGTCCTTGACGTCTTGGAACGACAGTGGCGGCTCGTCGAGTCGACCGTGCGCGATTTGCGGGCTGACGATGAAAAGTTCGTGATCTTCGGACGACGACGCGTGACGCGCGGGGCCGGCGAACCAGCCGGCGGCGTGCCGCAGGATCGGCAGCCCGTACGGGCCGTCGTCCCACTCGCTTTCGGCGAACTTGTCGCGGTGGCGCCCGGTGACCGAGCCGAACAACTCGGCGAGCGGTCGTTGGTCGCGGCTGAGCACATGCACCGCGAGGTGCGACGACTCGCGCGCGACGTCGTAGGTGTGGTTTCGCACCGACAGCCAGACCGCGTAGCGCGGCGGCTCGATTCCGCATTGCGAGGTGAAGCCGACGAGGCAGCCTGCACGGCGTCCAAGTCGGTCGCGCGCGGTCACGATGACGATCGGGGGGTTTCCATGACGCAGCAAGTCGTCGAGCCCGGCGCGCAGCGCCGCGTCGTCCGAGCCCTTGATCGTGCTCATTGCGCCACCGCAGCGGGTTGGGGTTGCGCCGCGCTGGTGCTTCGCGGGTCGCGCATGAACATAGAGATGCCCAGCGCGATCGCTGGAAGTACCACCAAGGTGGAGAGCATCAGCCGGAGGCTGGTGTGGTCGGCGAGCCAGCCGAGGGGAGGGGTGAACAGGCCGCCGACGCTGGCCGCGAGTCCGACGGTGAGGCCGCTCGCCGTGCCGATGCGGTTTGGCAGATAATCCTGACCAAGCATGACGAAGACGCCGAACGGGATGAAGGTTCCGAGCCCAGCCAGCGCGGTGAAGACGAAAGCCACGGCGACATTGGGCGCGAGCACCAACCCGATCATCGTCGGCACGGTGAACGCGAAGCCGACTCGCACGGCAGTGAGCCGCTCGGTGCGGTCGGCGATCCACCCGCCGAGCAGTGTGCCGCATGCGCCGGCGACGAGAAACGTCGTGAGAGCTGTATTTCCCACGCCCGTCGAGGTTTTCAACCGATGGATGAAGTACAGCGCCACGAACGACGTGACCCCGGCGAACAAGATGGCGCGCACCACGACCACTCCGGTCAGCCGCAGGAAGGCCGGCCAGTCATCGGCACCGGGCCGCGCGACCGGAGGGCGTCGGGCCCCGGTTGGCCCGTCGAGGGTCACGCCGAGTCGTGTCACGATGAGGATGGCCATCGCGATTGCCGGCACGACGAGCAGCGCGGTGCCATGCAGTCCGAATACGAGCAGAACCGGCGTGGCGACGAGTGAGCCAAGCGCGTAGCCCCCGTTGCCGCCAACCGCGAAGACGCTCATCGCGCGGTTGTTGTCACCGGCCGCCTGGCGCGCGGCCCGCGCCGCCTCCGGGTGGAACGCGGCGATGCCGAGGCCAGCGAGCGCGATGACCAGCCAGGTCAGCAGGTAGCTCGACGCGAATCCGGCGAACGCGATGCCGGTCGCCGCGGTCAGGATGCCGACCGGGATCAACCAGCGGCGTGGGCTGCGATCGGCCCACCAGCCAAACGCCGGTTGGGCGACGGACGAGAGCACGGTCGCCGCGAGCGTGAGGCCGGCGACCGCGGTGTAGCTGTAATGCCGCTCCGCGACCAGGAAGGGAAGCAGTGCGGGCACGGCGCCTTGGTACAGGTCGTCGACCACGTGCGCCGACGTCATCAGCGCGATCCCGCGCCGGTTCACGTCCTGGATCCTCCGCACACGGTGTGCTTGTAGGGCCGGTGAGAGTCGAACTCACACTGGCGCGGACCTAAACCGCGTGCCTCTGCCGTTGGGCTACGGCCCCGTGAACGGCCATTATGGCCGCGGATCACACTTTCAGCTCGCCGCGCAGCTTCGCGACGTGGCCGGTGGCCTTCACGTTGTACTGCGCTTGTTCGATCTTTCCGTCAGCGTCGACGACGAAGGTCGAACGGATGACGCCGAGGGAGACCTTGCCGTAGTTGTTCTTCTCGCCGTAGGCGCCGTACGCGTTGAGCACGGACTTGTCGGGGTCGGAAAGGAGCGGGAACGTGAGCGACTGCTGCGCTCGGAACTGCGCCAGCTTCTCGACCGGGTCGGGCGAGATCCCGATCACCGCGACGCCCGCGCCGTTCAACGCCGTGAGGCTGTCGCGGAAGTCGCACGCTTGCGTCGTACAGCCAGGCGTCATCGCCGCCGGGTAGAAGTAGACGATGACCCGCTGACCGCGAAAGTTGGTCAAGGACACGGGCTTGCCGTCCGCGTCGGGGAGGGTGAACTCGGGCGCGGGGTCACCGGCCTTTAACTGAATAGCTGCCGTCATGCTGGTCACGATATCTGCTGCGATGATCGAGGACGGTGCCAGCCGGGTACCGGAGGCGTGAGGCGAGGAGGGCGGGCGTGAGCGTCAAGGCGTTGTCGGTCGTGCCAGGCAAGCCAGACACCGCGGGGGTCGGCGACCATCCCGATCCGTCGGCGTCCGAGGGGTCGCTGCTGGTCGAGGGCCTGCTGATGGGTGTGTGCGGCACCGACGTCGAGATCATCCAGGAGGGTTACGGCTGGGCGCCACCTGGTCAGGAGCGGCTGATCATCGGCCACGAGTCGCTCGGCCGGGTCACCGAGGCGCCGAACGGCAGCGGGTTCGCCAAGGGTGACCTGGTGGCCGGCATCGTCCGCCGTCCGGACCCGGTGCCGTGCCAGCCCTGCGCCGAGGGCCAGTGGGACTTCTGCCGCAACGGCAAGTACACCGAGCGCGGCATCAAGGAGCGCAATGGCTACGGCGCGTCGGCCTGGCGGGTCGAGCCGGAGTTCGCGGTGAAGCTCGACGCCGGCCTCGGCGAGGCCGGTGTGCTGATGGAACCGACGTCGGTGGTCGCCAAAGCTTGGGAGCAAAGCGAGAAGATCGCCGAGCGCGCGCCGACGCCGAAGCACGTCGCGCTGGTCACCGGCGCCGGTCCGATCGGTCTGCTCGCCGCGCTGATGGGAGTGCAACGCGGTTACGACGTCCACGTGCTCGATCGCGTCGACTCCGGGCCGAAGCCGCAGTTGGTCCGCGACATCGGTGCCACGTTCCACTCGGGCGACGTCGATGCGATCGGCGTCCAACCTGACATCGTCATCGAGTGCACCGGGTACGGTCCGCTGGTGTTCGACCTGGTCAGCGTGGTCGCGAAGGACGCCGTTATCTGCCTCGCCGGCATCTCGGCGTCCAATCGCAAGGTCGCGATCGGGCTCGACAACGTCAACAAGGACATGGTGCTCGAGAACATCGTGCTGTTCGGCAGCGTCAACGCCGCGCGACGGCATTACGAGCAAGCCGCCGACACGCTCGCCAAGGCCGACCTCGACTGGCTGAACCGGCTGGTGAGTCGCAAGGTGCCGCTCTCCAAGTACACCGACGCGCTTGACCGTCACGACGACGACGTCAAGGTCGCGATCGACCTGCGACACTGAAAAGGCGCGCTCGATGAGGCGCGTCGAGGGGCAGAGAGGCTGATCAGCATGGGCAGCGATCCGGAGGAACTGCTCCGTTCGATCGAGCGCACCCGCGAGGAGTTAGCCCGCACCGTCGACACGATCGCCGGCCGGCTCGATCCGAAGTTCGTCGCCAAGCGCGGGGTCGGCAAGCTGCGCGACGGCGTGACGGGCATGGTCGACGGGCTCAAGGCGCGCTTCGACCACCACGCCGATCACCTTCCGCAGTTCGATGATCCGCGGTTCGATGATCCGCGGTTCGAAGACGGGCCGGACGGCGAGGGTAAGCGCGGGTATCGCGCCGACAAGGCGCTCGCGCGCGCGTCGTCCGCGATGAAGAACGTGCCCAAGCCGGTGATCGGCGGCGGGTTGGCGGCGCTCCTGGCGCTCGCGGCCGTGCTGTACACGAAGAACCGCCGGCAGCGCCCCTAGCGCGGTTCGGGCGGGTGATTGCGCGGCCCCGTCGGCCGACCGGGTACCGTTGCCCGCCGTGAGCGTCGACTCGA
Source organism: Acidothermaceae bacterium (assembly GCA_025925185.1). Next base: position 22,879 of record JAICLV010000001.1, on the reverse strand, counting down.
CAACGGGCCTGCCCATCAAGCTGTTGCACGATCGTGTGCTGGTCAAGACCGAGGGCCCCGGCGGTGAACGCAGATCCAGCGGGGGCATCGTCATTCCCGCGACCGCGACCGTCGGCCGACGGCTGGTCTGGTCGCAGGCCGTGGGCGTCGGTCAGAACGTGCGAACCGTCGAGGTCGGCGACCGGGTTCTGTACGACCCGGACGACCGCGCCGAGGTCGAGATTCACGGCGCCCTGTACGCGTTGCTGCGCGAGCGTGACCTGCACGCGGTCGCGGCGGCCCGCCTCGAGCAGAACTCGACTGGCCTTTACCTGTAGCCGGCACCAGGCCGCGCTAGGCGGCGGGCGGCACGAGCACCAGCGACTGGGCGACCTGGTCGGCGACCGCGGTGCTCACGGCCATCGTCCCGCCGAAGAGCCAGCCGGTGAGCACGCTGCTCGCGATGCTGCTCAGGTACTGCTGGGTGCTCTTCGGCAGCGCGCCGGCGGCCGGCACCAGCACGGTCGGGCCGCCGGCGAGCGCCGCGACCGGGCCACCGGAAAGCGCGTCGGGGAAAGACATTCCACTCGCCACGCCGACCGCAGACGGCGCGTTGAAGAACTGCTCCGCGACCAAGACCGACGTCGCGTACCGGTCCGCGCCGACCATCGGTTGCGCGCCCGGGTCGGACGCCGCGGCCGGGCCGCCGACGGCGTACCGGATGTCGCCGGGGTGTGCGGCGAGGTAGGCGGTGGTGGGGAGGGCCGACTGCTTGCCGAACGTCAGCAACACCGCGCCGTGCGTGATCGCCGCGGCCGGCCCGGCCGATAGCGCGTCCGGGAAGTTCGTGCCGTCGGCCTCGAAGATCACCGACGGGTTGCCGAGCAGCCGGGCGATGGCGACCGCGGTGTCGAAGCGGCTTGACCCCCACACCCGGGTCACCTGGTAGCCCAACGCGCGCAGCTGGGCGTCGATCGTCGGCGACAACGCGGACGGGCCGCCGAGGACGTACACCGTCGATCCGGTCGCGAGCACGCGCTGAATCTCCGCATCGACCGGTGGCGTCAAGCCGGACGGCGGCGTGAGCAGCAGCGGGCCGTGGAACGCAGCCGCCAGTGGCACGCCGGACAGCGCGTCGGGGAACGCGTCGGCCCGGGCGAGCACGACCGCTTGCGCCGAGCCCGCGGCGGAAAACGCGGTCTGAGACGCGGCGATCGAGGTGGCGATGCGGTCGGCGCCGGCCACCCTCGTGAGCAGCGCCTGACCCGGGACCCCGCCACCGGGCGCCAAGACGCGCACCGCCGGGCTGATCGCGAGCGTCGCGGCGGCGCCGCTTTGCCCGTTGCGTGATCGGGCGCTGAACACCGTCGCTTGCGCGAACGATGGCGATTGCGCAGGTTGGGCACCACCCGTGGTGTCGCCATAGGTGACCGTCACGGTTTTTCCGGCTGGCACGGTGATTCCGGACACCACGATGGTGTTGCCCACGATGGACACCACACCTGCGGACGACGTCGTGTACCCCTGGTTCGTCGGCGTCGTCGACGGCAGCGTCCACGTGCCGGGAACGGTGATCTGGAGTTGGCCGTCGACCATGCCGGAGCTCGTGGCGCCGGCCGCCGTCCCGGGCGTGTAGGTAAACGTCAACGTCGCCGACGTCGAGGTCGCCACCAACGGCGGATTGACGGTCATCGCGCCTGACCCGGGCGGCGCCACCGACGGGCACAGCGCGCCCGCCAGCGCGGCGGCGTTCGGCCGGCCGAGACCGGTCGTGAGGTCGTAACCGGTGCGCGTCGGGTAAGCGCCGCCGCTGGTGTCGGTGAAGTCGTTGTTGGGGCCGGTCTTGACGTCGACGAGCGGCGAGCCGGTCGCTGCATGCAGCGCGTAAAGCGCCGGGTTCATGAAGCCGACCGGTCCGGCCGGGCAACTGGCGTCGATCAGCGCCGTGATAGCCGCCCAGATCGGCGCGGCGGCGCGGGTGCCGCCGACGCTGCGCCACGATCCGCCGAAGAACGCAAGCGAGCCGTGGAGCGGGTCCGCGCTCGCGCTGACGTCCGGCGTCTCGCGGCACAGTTGCCCGGACGGCGCGCCGCACGGCGCCCCGCTGCTGTCGGGGATCGCGCCGACACCGCGCTGGTAGGCCGGCATCGGCCAGAGCGTCGAGATCCCGCCGCCGGTAGCGCCGGCGCCGTTGTTCCACGACGTGTCAGCGGCGTCGACGGTCGGTACCGACGTGCCCCCGACCGCGGTCACCTCGGGCTGACTCGCGGGCTCCCACACCGAAACGGTGGTGTCGCTCGAAGCGGGCGGCGCCCAGCAGCCTTGGGCGCCGGTGTCGCCGGTCGCGGCGATCACGGTCTGCCCTTGCGCGGCCATCTGCTGGAAGAGCGGGCGCTCCAAGGCGGCGAGCTGCGCCACTCCCGGAGTCGCCTCGCACAGACCCCAGCTGTCGCTGATCACCTGCGCGCTGGCGTCGGTCGCGATCTGGCGGAACTGGTCGTAGATGCTCGCCGCGTCGTTCGGCGCCTCGTAAACGAGCACCCGCGCGCCCGGCGCGAGGCCGATCACGGTCTCAATGTCGAGGGCGGCCTGACCGCTGCCGACACCGGCGCCGGCCCCGCCGTCGACCTGCCGCACCGAGACCGCGGAGCTCGTGCCGAAGCACGTCTGGTAGGCCGCGACGTCCGTGGCGGAGAACGGTTCCAACTCGAAAAGCGCCACCGTCACGCCGCCGCCGGTCGTCGCGTCGTAAAGCGAGTCGACGCCGTAGTGATGCGCGATCTGCGCCGGTGTGTACGCGCCGTTTCCGGCCGTGGCGGACGCGGCGGCCGGGCAGGCGACCGGACCCGTTGCCGCGGGGAGCGCGGCCGGCGCGGCGGCCGGCCGGTCTCGCGTGTTGGGCACGGCCGCGGTGATCTGGTCGAGTCCGACGACGCCTTGCACGTGCGCGGCGACGTTCGCGGGCAGCGTCGCGGCCGAGGTGTTCGCCAATGCGGCGCGTCCGGACGCGAGCCGGTAACTGGTGAAGGAGGTGTGGAACGCGGCGGCCACCTCGGCGACGGTGCCTGAGACCGGTATGGACAAGCCGTTGCCGGACACCGCTCCGACGGTGAGGCCGCGTTGGCGCAACGTGTCGCTGACCTGCTCGACCGTTTGCGAGGTCGCCCCGAAGCGGGTCCCGAACTCACCCGGCGACAAGAACCGTCGGTATTGCGGCGCGCCGGGCGTGGTGACCGACGCCACGAACGCGTCGAGCGCGGGCTGGTCGCGCGGCGCGAGCGCGACGGTGAGGTCCATGACTGCGCGGGGGTCCGCCGCGGCGGAGGCGACATCCAAGGGAGGGGCGACGGCCGCGCCGATTGTGACCTCACCTTGCGCGAGCGCGGGACGCCCCCCGACTGTCACGACGCCGGCAACCAGAGCACAGGCCACGCCGAGGCGCGGCAGTCGCTGGGACGCCATCACGGCATGGACATTAACCGACGGCGGGCGTCAGCGGGACGCTCCGCGCCGACGGCCGCTTCAGACGAGGAGGCGTCGTTCAGAACGGGCTCAGAACGGGCTCGGGGCGGGTTCGGGCGGAACCGGGCTCGGCTCGGCGGGCGGCTGTGGCGGCGGCGGGCCGGGCGGGACGTCGGGCTGCGGGTCGATCGGAGGCAGTGGCGCGGGGTCGGGGGCTTGCGGGTCGATCGGCGGTTCTGGCGCGGGTGGCGCGGGCGCGGTCATGAGCGACTCCCTTCGGCGGCGTCTCGACGAGCCTGCCCGCAGGCGTCTCGGATGACACCGCTCAGGCGATCCGCCGCGCGCCGTCCGACACTTGCGGGGCCATGATCTTCGGCGCGCCGAAGCCCGCTTCGGCGAAGGCCTTCTCAACCGCGGTGCCGACACCCTCGGCGTCGCGCGCGCTGACCAGCGCGATCGCCGAGCCGCCGAAGCCGCCGCCGGTCATGCGGGCGCCGAGCGCGCCGTGCGCGAGCGCGGCGTCGACCGCGACGTCGAGTTCCGGGCAGCTCACCTCGAAATCGTCGCGCAGTGACAGGTGCGACGCCGTCAGGGCCGCGCCGAGCTCGTCGAACCGTCGGGCGCGCAGCAACTCGCGTGCCTCGAGCACGCGGGCGTTCTCGGTGACGACGTGGCGCGTCCGTTTGCGCAACTCGTCGTCGTCGAGCGTCGCCAACGCGTCGTCGAGTTGGTCGAGCGCGATGTCGCGCAGATACGCGACGCCGAGCTGGCGCGCCGCAGTCTCACACGAGCGCCGCCGCTGCGCGTACTCGCCGCCGCTGTGCGCGTGCCGGGCGCGGGTGTCGATGACGAGGAGCGCGAGTGCGGAGTCGTGAGGGGCGAACGGCTCGTGCTCGCGTACATCGTCGCGAACGTCGAAGAACAGCGCGTGGCCAGCTCGGCAAACGCTCGCGGCCATTTGATCCATGAGCCCGCATGGGACACCGACGTAGTCGTTCTCAGCGTGTTGCGCGATCCGTGCGAGCGTTTCGAGAGGTATCTCGATGTCGTGCAACTCAGCGGCCGCCAACGCGACCGCGCACTCGAGCGCGGCGGACGACGAAAGGCCAGAACCCACAGGCACTCCGCCGTCGATGACGAGCTCCAGGCCGCCGATGTCGTGCCCGGCCTCGCGCAATGCCCACACGGCGCCAAGAACGTACGCCGACCAATCGGAGCGCTCGCCGGGCCGCAGCCCGGTCGCGGTCGCCTGCACCACGTCGTCCGGCTTTTGCAGTGAACGCACGCGAAGTTCGCCGTCGGAGCGACGCGACGCGGCGACTTCGGTGCGCCGATCGATCGCGAATGGCAGCACGAATCCGCCGTTGTAGTCGGTGTGCTCGCCGATCAGGTTGACGCGGCCGGGCGCCGACCACACGCCCGTCGGCGTGGTTCGGGTGTGCTCAAGAAAAGCTTGTGCCGCAGCGTTGGTCACGAGACGCATTTCACAGGACGACGTCACGCAGCATGCGGGCGGCCTGCTCCGGAAGCACGTCGTTCACGAAGGCACCCATCGCCGACTCGGACCCGGCGAGGTACTTGAGCTTGCCGGGTGCGCGCCGAATCGAGAAGAGCTCGAGGTGCAGGTACGCCAAGTCCCGGTCGACGCGCGTGGGCGCTTGATGCCAGGCCGCGATGTAGGGCAGCGAGTCGGCGTGCACACGCTCCATTCTGCGCAGCACCTCGAGGTAGACCGTAGCGAGCTCGGAACGCTCGTCGTCGCTGAGGGCGGCCAGGTCGGGCACCTGCCGGTTCGGATAGACGTGCACCTCGAGCGGCCAGTGCGCGGCGAACGGCACGAACGCGGTCCAGTGTCGCCCGCGCACCACTACCCGGGTGCCGGCCTGCAACTCGCGTTCGAGCATGTCGGCGAACAGGTTGCGTCCGGTGCGCTGCCGATGCGCGCGGGCGCTGTCGAGCATGCGACGGGTGCGCGGCGTCACGAACGGATACCCGTAGATCTGCCCGTGCGGGTGGCTCAGCGTGACGCCGATCTCCTCGCCGCGGTTTTCGAAGCAGAACACCTGCTCGACGGCAGGCAGCGCGCTAAGCGCCACGGTGCGGTCGACCCAGGCGTCGATGACGGTGCGGGCGCGTGACGGCGTCAACGAGGAGAACGCGGCGTCGTGGTCGGCGGTGAAGCACACCACCTCGCAGCGGCCCAGGCCCGGCGCCACCGCGAACAGCGGGTCGTCGGCGTGACCGTCGTCGGACTCGACGACCGAGCTCGCGGCGAACGACGGAAACCGGTTCTCGAACACCGCGACGTCGTAGTCGGGGGCCGGGATCTCAGACTTGTGCCCGTCGCGTGACGGGCACAACGGGCACTCGTCGTCGGGGGGCAGATAGGTGCGGGTTTGCCGGTGCCCGGCGATCGTCACCCACTCGTCGAGCAAGGGGTCGAACCGCATCGTGGACGACGGCGCCGCCGGCTTCAGCCGGCGCCGGTCGGGAAAGCTCGCGCGGTCGACACTCGCCGTCTCGGCGCCTGACCCGGTGCCGTCGTCGCTTCCGGCCACCGCGTCGTCGAAGTAGAACAGTTCGCGACCGTCGGCGAGTCGGATCATCGACTTGCGCACCGCTGAACCGGACGGCGCTGAACCGGACGGCGCTGGCCCAGCCGCGGACGACGCGGAGCGGGACGCACCGTCGGGGGAGCCGCCACCCCGCGTCCCATGCTCCGCGACGTCCAGGCGCTCGCTCATCGGGCACGCCTCAAGGTGCTGGCCTTTCGGATCGGCGGCCGCCGCCGTGAAGCGGTCGGATTTGGCGAGACTGGCACGAGACTGGCATGGGCCTTCTGTTGAAGTCAACAAGAACGATAACTAAAGCTGTTTGGACACGTTTGGCTATGGTAGCGGACGTGCGACTACGGGGCACTCAGCGCGGGGTCACGATCTGGTCACCAGCGCCGCGCGCGCGAGGGCGGCTGGCGCGCTCAGCCGAGTCGCCTGACACACTGTGCGCGGTCGTTGGGCGCGTCGCCCGCTGCGCCTTGAGAGGGGTTCATCGATGGAGTCGCAGGTCGCGCCGGCGGCGGCCGCCACGGTCGGAGCACGCGCGCTCCGCTCGCCGTCCGGGGCCCAATACCGCATCGCCCACGGCGAGCACGGCGCCACCATCACCGAGGTGAGCGCGGCGATGCGCGAGTACCGCGTCGGCGGGCGCGACGTATTCCAAAGCTTCGGCGAGGACGAAATCGCGCCGGCCTACCACGGCGCCGTGCTCGTTCCCTGGCCGAACCGCATCGCCGCCGGCCGCTACGCGTTCGACGGCGACGAATACCAACTCGCCATCAGCGAACCCGAGCGCAACGCGGCGCTGCACGGTTTGGCCTGCTGGTTGCCATGGTCACTCGAGGTCCACGAGCCTGACCGGGTGGCGTTGTCGCTACGCGTCATGCCGAGTCCGGGGTACCCGTTTCAGCTCGACACCACGGTTGAATACCGGCTCGACGCGGCCGGCTTGCGGGTGACCACGACGTCGGTGAACGTGGGCGACCGGCCCTGTCCTTACGGGTTGGGGTTCCACCCTTACCTGGCGGCCGCGCCCGACAGCACGATCGACGAGTGCGCGCTGCGGCTCGACGTCCAGCGCCGGTTGGTGCCTGACGACTCGCTCATCCCAAAGGGCGACGAGCCGGTCGCGGGCGGCGAGTACGACTTTCGGACGGCGCGGCGCGTGGGCACGTTGAGCGTCGACGACGCGTTCACCGACGTCGTGCGTGACGCCGAGGGCCGATCCTGGGCGCGACTGCAAGGCGCCGACGGGCGCACGGCGGCGATCTGGGCCGACGGTAATTTCCGTTACTGGCAGGCATATTCGGCCGATCGGCTGCCGGCGCCGCTCGCCCGGCGGGCGATGGCGCTCGAGCCGATGACCGCCGCGCCCAACGCCTTCGCCACTGGGGACGGGCTGGTCCGGCTCGCCCCCGGCGAGTCGTTTCGCGCCGAGTGGGGCGCGACCCTGCTGTAGCGCGCTAGCCGACGCGCGCGGCATTCTTGCCGGTGTCGTCGTTCTCGGCGCTGTCGAACTCGACGTCGCCGTCCTCACGGGCCACGATCACCCGGTCGATGTGGTCGGACGCGGTCGCCAGGTCTTCCTTGGACAAGCCGGTGTCGGTGACGAGGATGTCGACCTCGTTCAAGTTGGCGAACGAGCTCAACCCGACGGTGCCCCACTTGGTGTGGTCGGCGGTGAGCACGACGGTTCGCGCCCCCCGGATGAAGCTGCGGTTGGTCTCCGACTCGGCGAGGTTCGGCGCTGTGAGCCCGGCCTGCGGGTCAATGCCGTGGCAGCCGACGAAGAACACGTCGAAATGCAGCGACCGAATGGCGAGGTCGGCGACCGGACCGACCAGCGCATCGGATGGCGTGCGCACCCCGCCGGTGAGAATCACCGTCGGATTCCCCGTCCCCTGCTGCAAAACGTCGGCCACCCGGATCGAGTTCGTCACGATGGTCAGGTCGCGCACGTGCGAGATGTAGCGGGCCAGCGCCCACGTCGTGGTGCCGGCCGACAGCGCGATCGCGGTGCCGGGACGAACTAGCTTCGCGGCGGCCTGGCCGATCGCGTCCTTCTCGCCGAGTTCGCGCGACGACTTCGCCTCGAAGCCGGGCTCGTCCATGCTCGACGCCGACGCGAGAGTGGCGCCGCCATGCACCTTTTCGATCAGGCCGTCACGGGCGAGGACCTCGAGGTCGCGGCGCACGGTCATGTCGGACACGCCGAGCAGCTCGGTGAGCTCGCTGACCCGTACGCCGCCCGCGCGGCGCACGTGGTCAAGGATCATCGCTTGGCGTTGCTTGGCAAGCATCGTCGGCTCACCTCTCGGTGTTCTTCAGTTCTCGGACGACGGCGACGCCGCCCGCCGGCACCCGCAGCGATTCGGTGACCGCCCGCCCGCTGAGCAACTCGTTGCCCACGGCCGGCACCGCCGCCTCCCGCTGCGTGTGGTTGATGACGAACAGGTAGCTCGCGTCGCGCCCGTGCCGCCGCACCGCCTCGACCCCCGCGGTGGCGATGATAGAGGCCCGCACGCCCGCCTCCTCGCAACAGCGCGCCACCAGTTCGCCGCGCGCGGCCTCGTCGAGCCGGGTCGTGACGTATCGTGCGACGCCGTCGCCGTGGCGGTTTGTCGTCAGCGCCGGCCAAGTCGCGAGCGGCCCGTCGAGGTAGGTCGCGTCGACGTCCGCGCCCTCGGCGTGCAAAGCCTCGGTCCAGATCGACCCGCGCGCCTGGTGGCCGGGGTCCGAGAGCCGCACCGTCTCGCCTTCGAGGAGCGGGAAGAACTCCTCGACGCGCACGCCGAGAAGCTCACGGAAGGCGCCGGGGTAGCCGCCGAGCCGCACCGCGTCGTCCTGGTTGACGATGCCGCTGAAGAACGTGCACAGCAGGTGGCCGCCAGCGCGCACGTAGCCGGCGATTTTGGCGGCCGACTCGTCGGAGACCAGGTACAACGCGGGGACGACCACGAGCTTGTACGCCGACAGGTCGTCGTCAGGGCGCGCGAAGTCGACCGTGACGCCGTGGTTCCACAGCGCCTCGTAGTAGTCGCGCACGAGCGTCACGTACCGGACGTCGGTGGACGGGTGGGAGTCGAGCTCGATCGCCCACCACGCGTTCCAGTCGAAGAGGATCGCGACGTCGGCCTGCACCCGCGTTCCGGCGAGTTCGCCCAGTGTTTTCAGGTGTTTTCCGAGCTCGACGACCTCGCGCCACACCTTCGTGTCGGTGCCCGCGTGCGGAACCATCCCGGAATGGAACTTCTCCGCGCCGGCTCGGGACGCCCGCCACTGGAAGAAGCAGACCGCGTCGGCGCCGCGCGCGACGTGTTGCAGGCTGTTGCGCGCTAGCTGGCCGGGCTCCTTGGCCAGGTTGCGCGGCTGCCAGTTCACCGCGCTCGTCGAGTGCTCCATCAGCACCCACGGCGCCCCGCGTCCGGCGGAGCGCACGAGGTCGGCCGACATCGCCAACTGCACGTGCGGTGCGGGGTCGGCGCCGAGCAGGTAGTGGTCGTTCGAGACGAGGTCCTCGTGGGCGGCCCAGGCGAAGTAGTCGACCGGCTTGAACGCGCCCATGAAGTTTGTCGTGATCGGGATGTCCGGCGTAATCTCGCGGATCGCGTCGCGCTCGGCGGTGAAGCAGGCGAGCAACTCGTCGGATGAGAACCGGAACCAGTCGAGCTGCTCGGTGGGATTGGTCCAGGTGGGCGTGGCGCGTGGCGGCAGGATCTCGTCCCACGCGGTGTAGTGCTGGCTCCAAAACGCTGTGCCCCACGCGGCGTTCAGGGCCTCGACGTCGTGGTAGCGGGTGCGCAGCCAGTCGCGGAAGGCGGCCGCGCTCACGTCGCAGTAGCACTGCGGCACGTGGCAGCCGTACTCGTTATTGACGTGCCACATCGCGAGTGCCGGGTGCTGGCCGTAGCGCCGGGCGAGCGTGCTGGCGAGGTTGGTGGCGGCATCGCGATAGCGCGGCGAGCTCGGGCAGTAAGCCTGCCGTGATCCTGGCCACAGCCGGGTTCCCTCCCTGGTGACCGGCAGCGTTTCGGGGTAGGCGCGGGAGAACCACGGCGGGGGCGACGCCGTCGCCGTCGCTAGGTCGACCGCGATGCCGCCGTCGTGCAGCAACTCGAGCACCCGATCGAGCCACCCGAAGTCGAACTCGCCCTCGCGGCGCTCGAGCAACGCCCAGGAGAAGATGCCGACGCTCACCATGGAGACGCCCGCCTCCTGCATCAGCGCGACGTCGTCGGCCCAGACCTGCTCTGGCCACTGCTCGGGGTTGTAGTCGCCGCCATACGCGATGCCCGGGACGTTCGGCCAACTGCTCATGGTGATCCTGTCGGTTTCGACTCGGTGGGGGAGCGGGAGCTGGAAGCGCGGCCAGCCTACACAGAAGGCGTCACGTTCACACAGGCCTTGGATCCGGTGTCCGGACCCGGCGAGCGCGGTCCGCGAGATCGCCCTTAACGGCGTGACTGGCCCGTGACACGCGGGAAACGGCTCAAGCTGCGAGACCGAATCGCAACCGTCGCGGACCTTGACAGCGCTCAACGCTCGCGGTTTGCTGTGATCGCTTCTGAGTGTTCCCGCTCGAATCTGTTGTGCAAGCGTGCGTAAACCCGTCGTTCACTCACTGATGGAGGCACCATGACGGACCCTGGGTCCAGCCCCTCGTCCGGTAGTTCCGGCGGGCCCGCGCCCGCGTCTGGTCTGGCGACACTGGCGACCAGCCGCCGGGCCGTGTTGAAGGGCCTGGCCGGCGCGGCCGGCCTCGCTGTCGTCCCCGGCGCGCTCGCCGCGGCGTGCAGCAGCTCGAGCAAGAGCGGCGGCACTGGCTCCACGCCCACCGCCGCAGGCACCACGGCGGCGTCGGGCAACACCTCTGCGCCACCCGCGAGCGCTAGCGGCGGTGGTGGCGGCAACGTCACCGGCACCGTCACGTTCGGCTCCAACTACTCCGACGCCGTCCCGAAGGCCGCCTTCGCGGCGATGATCGGCGGCTTCACCGCCAAGAACTCCGGCGTCGACGTCAAGATCAACACTGTCGACCACAACACCTTCCAGAACAACATCAACAACTACCTGCAGGGCACGCCCGACGACCTGTACACCTGGTTCGCCGGCTTCCGCATGCGGTTCTTCGCCTCGCAGGGACTGGCCACGCCGATCGACGACGTGTGGGACAAGATCGGCGGCAACTTCTCGGACGCGTTCAAGAACGCGTCGAAGGGCGACGACGGCCACTACTACTTCGTTCCGCTCTACAACTACCCGTGGGCAGTCTTCTACCGTAAGAGTGTGTTCGCCTCGAAGGGCTACCAGATCCCCAAGACCTGGGACGACTTCGTCGCGCTGCAAAAGCAGATGCAAAAGGACGGCCTGGTGCCGATGGCCATGGGCCAGAAGGATGGCTGGCCCGCGCTCGGCACGTTCGACATCATCAACATGCGGCTGAACGGCTTCCAGTTCCACATGGACCTGATGGCGCACAAGGTGCCGTGGGACGACCCGAAGGTGCTCGCTGTCTTCAAGCAATGGACCGAGGTGCTGCCCTACCAGCAGCCCGGCGCCACCGGCCGCATCTGGCAGGACGCCGCGAAGTCGCTGCTGAACAAGCAGTGCGGCATGTACCTGCTGGGCTCGTTCGTCGCGCAGCAGTTCACCGGCGCAGACCTCGACGACCTCGACTTCTTCGCCTACCCCGCGATCGACCCAGCCAACGCGCAGGACTCCATTGACGCGCCGATCGACGGCTTCATGATGAGCAAGAAGGTCAAGAACAAGGACGCCGCGACCGCGCTGCTCGAGTACATCGGCACGCCGGAGGCGGAGGCGCTCTATGGCAAGACCGACCCGAGCGACGTCGCGGCGGCCACCAACGCCGACACGAGCAACTACAACGCGATCCAGAAGAAGTCGGTGGAGATCATCGGGGCGTCGAAGAACATCGCGCAGTTCCTCGACCGCGACACCAACCCGCAGTTCGCTGACGACACGGTGGCGAACATGATCGACTCCTTCTTCAACAGCCCCGGCGAAGTGGCGTCGCAGCTGAAGAGCCTGGAATCCCAGGCCAAGCAGGTGTTCACGAGCTAATGGGCAGTTGATGGTCTCGGCTAACCCCTCACTCGCCCCCTCGCCGGTGGCGCGAAAGCGCCGCCGGCGAGGGGTTCGCACGCTATCGGCGCGCGACAGGGTCGTCTTGTCGTTGATGGTCGGCATCCCACTGCTGGCGGTGCTGTTCTTCATCTGGTTCCCCGCCGTCGCGACTGTGGTGCTGTCCTTCACCAAGTGGAACGGCATTGGCGGCCTCAGCAAAATCAAAGCCGACGGCGTGCAGAACTACGTCCAGGCCGCGACGAACTACCCGCCGTTTTGGCCGGCCGTGCGGCACAACGTGTTGTGGCTCATCGTCTTCTTGGTCATCGCGACACCGCTCGGAATGCTTTTCGCGGTCGTGCTCGACCGCAACATCCGCGGCAGCCGCATCTATCAAAGCCTGCTGTTCTTGCCGGTGATGCTCTCGCTCGCGCTCATCGGCATCATCTGGGAACTCATCTACTCGCCGAACTTCGGCCTGCTCAACAATGTCATCGGACGCAGTGGGCAACACAACCTCATCGACTGGCTGGGCAATCCGAACCTCAACTTGTGGGCGGTGCTGGTCGAGGCCTGCTGGCGGCAGGCGCCCTACGTGATGGTGCTGTACCTCGCTGGTTTGAAGGCGGTCGATCCGTCGCTACGCGAGGCCGCGTTGGTCGACGGCGCCGGGCCTTGGCAGACCTTCTGGCGAGTCGTGTTCCCGACCCTGCGGCCGATTAACATCGTGATTCTCGTCATCACGGTCATCGAGTCGCTGCGCGCCTTCGACCTTGTCTATATCACCAACGGCGGCAACAACGGCCTCGAGTTGCTCTCGGTCCTCATCACGCGCAACATCGTCGGTCAAGTCAGCCGCATCGGCTTCGGGTCGGCGCTGGGCGTCGTCCTCTTGGTGATCTCGCTCGTGCCCATCGTGACGTTCCTCGTCATGCAGTTGCGTCAGGAGAAACGGTCATGACCACTGCGGCCCCTCCGATCGAGCGGTCGGTACCCGCGCCGGTGGCGGCGCGGCATCATCACACTCCGGCCGGGCGGATTGGCGCGCAAGTCTTTCTCATCATCGCCGTGCTCTTGTGGATCACGCCGATCGTGTGGGCGATTTACACCTCGCTGCGGCCCTACAACGAGACGTCGAAATACGGATACCTGTCTTGGCCGCGGCAGCTGACGTTCGAGAACTTCACCACGGCCTGGAAACAGGCCGACATGCTGCACTACTTCTGGAACTCGATCATGATCACCGTGCCCGCGGTGATCCTCGCGCTCGGCTTTGCCGCGTGTGTCGCCTTCGTCGTGGCCCGGCTGAATTTCTGGTTCAACATCCCGTTGCTCATCATCTTCACGGCGGGCAACTTGCTGCCGCAGCAGGTCGTCATCACTCCGCTGTACCGCATCTACCTGACCATCCACGTGCCGCAATTGCTCAGCAGCAATGGTCTGCTGTACGACTCGTACGCCGGTCTGGTCGTCATCAACACCGCATTCCAAGTGGGCTTCTGCGTCTTCGTGCTCAGCAACTACATGAAGACGATCCCCCACGAGATCGGTGAAGCCGCACTCATCGACGGCGCCTCCGTCTGGACCAGGTTCTGGACGCTGACGCTGCCCCTGTGCCGGCCGGCGCTCGCCGCGCTCGCGACGTTGCTGACCACCAGGATCTACAACGACTTCTTCTGGGCGATCGCGCTGATATCCACCGGCAGCAAACGGCCGATCACCTCGGCGCTCGCCAACCTGCAGGGTCAATACTTCGTGAACCAGAACCTGCTCGCCGCCGGCGCCCTGATCACCGCTGTGCCCACGCTGCTGGTGTACGTGATTCTGCAGCGGCAGTTCATCGCGGGCCTGTCCCTCGGTTCCTCCAAGGGATGACAGCCGCCGACGGCGACCGCTGGCTGATCCTTCGCCGGTCCGGCGTCCTGCTCGTGCTCGATGTCGGCGGTCCGGCGCTGCCTCGCGTCGTCCACTGGGGTTGTGACATCGAGGGGCTGAGTCTCGATGACTGCGCCGCGTTGCCTGGCGCGCGTTTCGAGCTGCCATCTGACGGCGCGCGCGACGCAGACGTCCCGGTCACGTTGTCGCCGTCTCGCGCGCAAGGGTGGTCGGGTTGGCCGGGGTTGACCGGCCATCGCGAGGGTCTCGCGACGCAACCGCTGTTCGCGTTGACGGACGTCGCTCACGATGCGTCCGACGGCGCGGACGTCGTCCGGTATCAAGGCGACGATGCGGCGGCGCGGCTACGGCTCGAGGGCGAGTTGCGGCTCACCGCCGACGGTGTGCTGATGCACCGCCAGACGCTGACCAATACCGCGGCCTCCAATGAAACGCCCTACACGGTCGACGACCTGTTGACTCTGCTCCCCGTCAGCGAGCACGTGTCGGAGGTCTACGACTACGCTGGTCGGTGGGCGAACGAGGCGCAACCCCAACGGCAAGAGCTGCGGCAGGGCACCTGGTTGCGCGAGCAGCGGCGCGGCCGCACGGGACCCGACTCACCGTTGCTGTTGACCGTCGGCTCCGCGAGGTTCGACTACCGCGACGGTGAGGTGTGGGGGATTCACCTGGGTTGGTCGGGTGACCAACGCTACCTCGCGCAACGACTCAACACCGGCGTCACCGTGGTCGGGGCGGGGGAGATCCTCGCTGCCGGCGAGGTGATTCTCGGCGCAGGGGAGACGGTCACGACGCCCTGGGCGTACGGCGTCTACTCCGAGCGAGGGCTTGACGGCGCGTCAGCGCGACTGCACGCGATGCTGCGACAGCGGCCGACGCACCCGAGCAAACCGCGACCGATCGTGTTGAACACGTGGGAGGCCGTGTACTTCGACCACTCGTTCGACCGCCTGGCCGCACTCGCCGACGTCGCGGCGCGCATCGGCGTGGAGCGGTTCGTGGTCGACGACGGCTGGTTCGGCTCACGGCGTGACGACACGGCCGGCCTCGGCGACTGGGTCGTGTCGGACGACGTGTGGCCCGGCGGCCTCGCGCCGCTCGCGGACCACGTGCGCGCCTTGGGCATGGAGTTCGGCCTGTGGTTCGAGCCGGAGATGGTCAACCTCGACTCCGAGGTCGCGCGCGCGCATCCCGACTGGGTGCTCGGCACGCCCGGCCGGATGCCGCCCCCCATGCGGCACCAACAGGTGCTCGACGTCGCGCATCCCGACGCGCACGCCTATTTGTTGGAGGCGATGTCGAGACTGGTCGGCGAGTGCGGCATCGCCTACATCAAGTGGGATCACAACCGCGATCTCGCCGACCCGGTGCATCGTGGCGGTCCGCGCGCCGGCCGGCCTGCGGTGCGCGACCAAACGCTGGCGGCCTACGCGCTGATGAGCGAGTTGAAAGTTCGCCATCCAGGGCTGGAAATCGAGTCGTGCTCGTCGGGTGGGTCGCGCATCGACTACGGCGTGCTGGAGCACACCGACCGGGTTTGGGCCAGCGACTGCATCGACCCTGTCGAGCGGGTGCGCATCGTCACCGGAATCTCGACGCTGTTGCCGTTCGAGCTCATCGGCGCGCACGTGGCGTCGGGCCGCTCACACACGACCGGTCGGGTGCACGACCTGTCGCTGCGGCTGGCGGTCGCGCTGTTCGGCCATGCCGGCTTCGAATGGGACCTCACATCGACGGACGACGAGGAGCGTGCCGCGCTGACGCACTGGGTCGACTTCGCGAAGCGGATGCGGCCCCTGGTGCACAGCGGCGAGTTGGTCCGCGCGCGACGCGACGCCGACCCCGGCACCACGCTGTATGGCGTCGTGGCGCCAGATCGCCGCGCCGCGCTGTTCAACTTCGTGCGGCTGCAGACCGCGCCGCGCTACAACAACGCGCCCGTCGTGTTTCCCGGCCTTGATCCCGGCCTGCGTTACCGCGTCGAGCGGTTGCGGCTGCCCGGCGACGGCCCGCAGGTGCACGGCCCCGGGGTGCGAACGCCGGCGGATGTCGTCGAGGCGCCCGGCTCGTTGCTGTCGCGCGCCGGGATCGACGCGCCGACGCTGCGCCCCGAGCAGGCCATCGTCTACCACCTGCGCGCGACCGGCTGAGGCGTCGGCGACAATCGAGGCGTGACGCACGGCGCGCTGTTCTTCGCGGTCTTCCTCGCTTGCATGGTGGAGGCGGTCGAGGCGACCACGATCGTGCTCGCGGCGGGCACCGCGCGCGAGTGGCGGTCGGCGGTGATCGGCCTGATTGGTGCCTTGATCGTGCTGGGGGGCATCGTCGCGATCTTGGGTCCGGCCGTCTCGTCCCTGCCGTTGCGCGGGTTGCGGTTGGTGGTCGGCGCGCTGCTGCTCGTGTTTGGGCTGCAATGGCTGCGCAAGGCGATCTTGCGCGCGAGCGGCTTCAAGGCCGTGCACGACGAGGACCAGATCTTCGCCGACGAGGTGGCCGCCGCGCAGTCCGCCCCGCGCGAGCAACACGGTTTCGTCGGCGACTGGTACGCGTTCACGCTGTCGTTCAAGGGCGTCTTGCTTGAGGGGCTCGAGGTCGTCTTCATCACGCTGACCTTCGGCACCAACGCGGACGACGTCGGGTTGGCGTCGCTGGCGGCGATCGCGGCGGTGGTTGTCGTCGCCGGAATCGGCTTCGCGGTGCGCGCGCCGTTGGCCCGCGTGCCCGAGAACGCGATGAAGTTCGTCGTCGGCATCATGCTCACCGGGTTCGGCACGTTCTGGGGCGCCGAGGGAGCGGGCGCGGCCTGGCCCGGCAACGACGCCGCGCTGCCGATCGTCGTGGTTTCCGTCGCGCTCTTCGCGTTTGGTCTCGTCGTGATGATGCGACGGGTGGCGGCCACGCCCGCGCCGCCCCGCGAGATGACGCTGGCGGGCCGTTCATGACAGCGGTTCTCGCGCGACTGCGCGCCTTCGCGCAGTTCTGGTACGACTTCGTTGTGGGCGACGATTGGCGGGTCGCCGTCGGTGTGGTGGTCGCGCTCGGTGCGACGTACGGCGTGAGCCGCACGAGCATTCCGGCATGGTGGATCCTGCCGGCCGTCGTGGTGGTTCTTCTGCCGGTGAGCCTGTGGCGCGTCGCGCGGTCGAAATCGCGGTGAGCTCGTGACGCAGCGCTTCGACGCCGGAGAGTTTCCATACGGCGTGTTTTCCTTAGAAGGAAGCGATTCTGCGCCGCAGATCGGCGTCGGCGTCGGTGACCAGATCCTCGTCGCGTCGTCCGTGCTCGACGACCCGGTCTTCGCCGACAGTTCCCTGGACCGGTTCATGGCGCGGGGTCGCGACTTCTGGCGAGCCACCCGTGATCACGTGCGCGCGGCCGTGGAGCGTGGTGCCGGCGAGCTCCTACCGGCCCGTGACGCGAAGATGCTGCTGCCCTTCGACGTCGCCGACTTCGTCGACTTCAACTCGTCGTTGCAGCACGCCACCAACGCGGGGCGCATCCTGCGGCCCGGTAGCGACCCGGTGCGGCCGAACTGGCGGCTGATGCCCGTCGGCTATCACGGGCGCACGGGCACCGTCGTCGCCTCGGGTACTGAGATCACCCGACCGTGTGGTCAATTCTCGGACGACGGAGCGGTGCGATTCGGACCGACGAAGTGTCTCGACGTCGAGGCAGAGGTCGGGTTCGTGGTCGGCTGCGGGAGCCGACTCGGTGACCGCGTCACGACGTCCGACTTCTTCAAGCACGTCTTCGGCGCGGTGCTGGTACTCGATTGGAGTGCCCGAGACGTGCAGTCTTTGGAGACGGTTCCGCTTGGCCCTTTCCTCGGGAAGTCATTCGGCACCACGATCAGCGCATGGGTGACACCGCTCGACGCGATCGACGTCGCGCGGGTCGTCGGGCCGGCGCAAGACCCGGCACCCGCCGAGCACCTGCGCGTCGAAGGTGCGACCGGCTTCGACGTCCGGTTGGACTTTCGGCTCAATGACACCTCGCTGTCGACGCCGCGCTTCGACTGCATGTACTGGACCCCTCCGCAGCAACTCGCGCACCTCACTTCGAACGGCGCTCGGATACGCACCGGCGACCTGTTCGCCTCCGGCACCGTCTCCGACGACGCCGAGTTCGGGTCGCTGTTGGAGCTGACGTGGAACGGCTCACGGCCGCTGACGCTCACCGACGGTTCGACGCGGCGCTACCTCGACGACGGCGACGAGGTGGCGCTCGACGCGGTGGCGATCGGCCGCGATGGGTCGCGGCTGCGGTTGGGTGACG
This sequence comes from Acidothermaceae bacterium, assembly GCA_025925185.1. The sequence goes on along the minus strand of JAICLV010000001.1, from coordinate 4,625 downwards.
TACGCGGCGCAGTGTCGGCGGCGCGTTGGTGAAAGCGGCTGGCGCCCCGAATAGGGCACGATGTTGGCCGTGACACGGCAGGCCCTCGAGGGTGGACGGCGCGCGCTGGCGTTGGCCGCCGTCTGCACGCTGCTGTTCTTGACCTTCCTCGACAACACGATCGTCGCGGTGGCCCTCGGCGACATCCAACAAGACACGCACGCGGGCGTGCAGTCGCTGCAGTGGATCGTCAACGCGTACGCGTTGGTGTTTGCCAGCATGATGCTCGTCGCGGGCGCGTTCGGCGACCGGTTCGGTCATCGCAAGGTGATGCTGACCGGCGCCGGCGTGTTCGCGGCCGGGTCGGTGGTGTGTGCTCTGGCCAGCTCGGCGGGCGTGCTCATCGCCGGGCGCGCGGTGATGGGATTGGGCGCGGCGGCGTCGGAGCCCGCGACGTTGGCCATGCTGCGATTCCTTTATCCGGGGCACCGCGAGCGGGCGCGGGCAACCGGCGCGTGGGCGGCGGTGTGCGGGTTGGCGCTTGCTCTCGGGCCTGTCATCGGCGGTCTGATCGTCGGAATCGCCAGCTGGCACTGGATCTTCTGGTTCAACCTGCTGTTCGGCGTCGCAGCGTTCGGCTTTGCGGCGCGGTTGTTGCCCGAGTCAGTGGCCGTGCACAGCCGCCGGATCGACTCGATCGGTGCGTTGCTTGGCGCCGCCGCGTTGTCCACGGTGGTGTTCGGCGTCATCGAAGGCGAGACGGCCGGGTTTGCGGCCGGCTACGTCGTGGCGCTCTTCTGCGCGTCTGCCGTGTTGGCTGCCGCCTTCATCTGGTGGCAGCGGCGATCACCCGAGCCCTTGTTGCCCGGCCGCTTTCTGCGCATGCCCGCATTCGCCGCGTCGAACGTGGTCTCCTTCGCCTCGTACTTCGGCACGTTCGCGGTGTTTTTCTGCTGCGCCCTGTACCTGCACGTAGTCGCCGAGCGCAGTGGATTGCGCATCGCGGCCGACTTCGCGCCGATGACGGTCGCGATGATCGGCGCCTCCGTTGTGAGCGGACGGTGGGTCGCGCGACGCGGTGCGCGTCGTCCGATGGTGAGCGGCTGCGCGCTCTTCACTCTCGGATTGTTGCTGACCGACCAGGTTTTGAGCCCAACCGTCGGTTACCTGCCGCTTGCCGGCTCACTCGCGTTGGCCGGCATCGGCATCGGCATCACCGTCGTGCCGACGACGTTCGCCGCCGTTGACTCAGTGCCCATCGACCGCGTGGGTATGGCCAGTTCCGCGGTGAACACCAGTCGCGAGATCGGCGCGGTCGCCGGCACCGCCGTGCTGGGCGCGATTGTGAACGCGAGCTTGGTGTCGCACCTCAACGAGCAACTCGACTCGCTCGGGCTTTCCACCTTGAAAGGATTCGTGATTCCCGAGGTGCTGCACGGGGGAGCGGCGTTTACCAGCGGCAGCGGGAGCGGCGCGACGCAGGCGACCTCGCCATTGGCGAAACATCTGCTGCAGGCGGTGTACGACGCGTTCTACTCGGGACTGCACGTGTCCCTTCTACTGTCTGCGTTGATCGTCGCGCTGGCCGGCCTGTTCTCAGTCAAGGCGACGCGAACCGCGCCGCAACCGGTCGAGCAGGTGTCGATCGAGCCTGTTTAGCCGGCCACCGGCAGGCGGCGCTTGGCCTCCTCGTAGAGGCCGGCTGGGAGCGGGCCTTTCTTGGCGATCTCGACGTTCGACCGCAGGTGCGCGAGGTTCGACGTTCCGACGACGGTGCTCGACAGATCAGGGTGGCTGAGCGTGAACCGCAGGGTGAACTCGTGGCGGCTCATGCCGTCCAGGAGTTCGTCGATGCCCGACTCCTCCCATCGGCGCTGACCCTCGCCCTCCGGCAGGCCGATCGGGCCTTCGCGCCAGTTCTTGTCGTCGGCCGACCCGCCGCGCGCGGCGCCACCGCGGATCAGCGTTCCCGCACCCGCTTCGCGCGCCGCGGTGATGAGGCCCTCGTGCTCCCGCTGCACCGCCGAATACGGGATCTGAAACACGTCGAACACGTTCATCGCGATGTGGTCGGGCAGGTGCGGCAACGTGCCTGACATCCCCAGGAAGCGGACCTTGCCCTCGTCACGCAGCGATTTCAACGTGGCGACCGTGTCGTCGTCCGACAATCGCTCGCGGCTTGGCGTCATGTGCACCTGCAGCAGGTCGAGGTGGTCGGTGCGCAGCCGGCGCAGGCTCTGCTCGATGCCAGCGCGAATGTTCTCAGCGCGAAAGTCGTGGACGTCGCGCAGCGGGACGCCGGGCGGTGGTCCGTCGAGCGGGCACCCGCACTTCGACGCGAGGAAGAACTCGTCGCGTCGATGGCCGAGGTGCCGGCCGATGATCTCCTCGCTCGGCCCGTAGTCGATCGACGTGTCGATGAGGTTGACGCCCTCGTCGAGCACCGCGTTGAGCAGGCGTTGCGCCTCGGTGCCGTCGAGCGCCGGGGAGCGTGGCTCACCGCGCAACTCCATGGCGCCGTAACCGAGCACCGTCACGTCGACACCAGTGCGACCCAGCGAACGCGTCGAAATCGTCATGGGGCTGAGATTAGCCGCCTGGCCAGGCGTTGGGTGGAGCTGGTACGCGTGCTGCAGCAGAAGTCTGCCGACCCGCGTCGCGGATGGCTCCGCGTTTGAGAGCAGCCGCCGGTGGCAAGCATCTCACCGTGGATAACCCTCAACACCCGGGCCGGACCTACACCATGGGTTCGATGCTGGTGGCGCTCATCGTGGCGGCCGCCTTCGTCTTCGCGCTGCTGATGGGCGTGCACTCGTTCGCTTAACCTTGGCGTGGCTCGGGTTTCGTGGACGCTGGGGGTGAAGGCGCGCCTTGAGGAGACGTTGCGCAGGGCGTCGCGTCAGCGCGCCTACCTCCTTGAACCGTTCGGATATGCGCGCGTCCGGATCGCCATGCGAGCCGTAACGAGAGCGCTCCGTACGATGTCCCAACGCGAAGCGAACTCGACGCGCTCGTAGCGGGGTGGGCGAATCCCTGGAGCGCTCGCGGCGGCTTCCTGCACGCCACGAGGAAGCAAGGATCGACGCCCCCGGGTGTCGCCGTCGGGTACAGGTCAGATATCGGGAGGAGGCGCGGTGCTACCACGGGCGATCAGCTTCGGTGCTGTGGAGGCAAGCACTGCGCGCGTCCGCCCGTCCATTCGCTCGCGGAGTAGTCTCGCCGCTGTTGCGCCGAGATCGTGCCCTGCTTGGTCAACACTGGTGAGATCCATAGGCGCGAGAGACGCGATGGTTGTGTTGTCATACCCGACGAGCGATACATCGTCTGGTATGCGTAGGCCGAGTTCGGCAGCCGCGCGCATCACGCCAAAGGCGGCGATGTCTGCGCCGGCGAAGATGGCGGTTGGCGGGTCAGAGCTATCGAGCAACTTCTTCCCGGCGGCGTAGCCGCCTTCTTCGGAGTAGCCGGTTTCGACGATCCGGATCTCCTGACCGAGTCCGTGGTGACGCATCGCTCGTTCGTAGCCGTGCGCCCGCATCTGTTCTGGGCCGTTCGTCCAGCCTCCGGGCTTAGTCGGGGCGGAGGTGTGTCCGATCCGGCTGTGGCCAAGGCCGACGAGATGGTCGATGACGAGCCCGGCTCCATCGACGTCATTGCCAACGACGGAGTCGTACTCCTCGCCAGTGTCGTGGTCTCCGACGACGACGGTTGGGATCAGCTTGGCGATCGCAAGAACCTGCTTACGTGGCATTGAGGGCGCCACGAGTATGAGACCGTCCATAGCCCGGTCGATCATCGCGTCGGCCAGCCGGGCTTCGGTTTCGTCGGCGAAGCCGCGAACGCCGACGAACACCTGGAAGTCGGAGCCGACGATTGCTTTCGAGACGCCGTCGAGGATGTCGGCGAAGAATGGGTTGTGGATGTTGTCGAGCAGCATTCCGATTGTGAAGCTGCGACCTCGAAGGCCGCGCGCCGCGGCGTTCGGACGATAACCGAGCTCAGCCACGGTGGCACGGACCTTGGTCGCCATGCTCGGGCTGACGCCGTAGGCATTGCGTAGCACCTTCGAGACCGCGGCGGTCGAGACCCCGGCGTGCCGAGCCACATCCGCGATCGTCACGCGGCGCACGGGTTGTCCCACGGTTCCCCTCACTTTGCGGCGGGTCTCGGAAATACCCAGGATGCGCTGGATAACGTACTACATTTTAATCCTCCTTGTTGCGAGAACCGCAGCGTCGGGTGGGATGTCTGAGTGTCGCGCCGGGGCCGTCGCCGTACGGAGCGATCAGCCTGGCACGTTTACGGTTTTGTTACGGCGAGCCTCTTGACGCCTGGCCTGGGCGGCTCCTAACGTTCCATCAACAAGAGCGTAGAACGTTCTACATATCCTGAGCTCGCAAGCCGGGACTCGATCACTAACCAACCCCGGTTCAGGCGGCTCCCTAGTCTCGATCGCAACATGAGGAGGAATCGTGGTTCGACTTGCTCGCAGCCTCCGTCGCCGCGGGATGGCGACTGGGACCGGCTTGGCAGTGATCGCACTGACGCTTGCCGCGTGCAGCAGCGGCGCGAAGAGCACAACGAGCAGTTCCAGTGGCACGACGGGCTCCACTCCCGCGAGCGCCCCGTCGAGCGGCGGCGGCGCT